>JBHIWE010000006.1:0-43732 GCA_041987645.1 Acidovorax sp.
GGCGATACGGTCCATTTCGGAGAGCAGCTGGCCGACTTCGGCCTGGATGGCCTTGCGGTCGCCGGCGCTGTTGGTGGCGTTGGCCGACTGCACGGACAGTTCGCGCACCCGCTGCAGGATGTCGCCGGAGCTCTTGAGCGCGCCTTCAGCAGTCTGCGCCAGCGAGATGCCGTCGTTGGCATTGCGCACGGCCTGGTTCAGGCCGCGGATCTGGGAGGTAAAGCGCTCCGAGATGGCCAGGCCGGCTGCGTCGTCCTTGGCGCTGTTGATGCGCAGGCCGGAAGACAGGCGCTGGATGGAGGTGTTGAGCGATGCTTGGCTCAGACCCAGGTTGCGCTGGGCCGTCATCGAAGCGAGGTTGGTGTTGATGGTGGATGCCATTTGCAAATCTCCTGAAAAGAACTGGCTGGATCTGGCGTTACCGCCAACTGTGCCCAGAACCTTCTGGGCACAGGGTTCACAGCGCCTACGGGCTTCTGTTGAACGGCGGGCCCTGCCAACTTTTGCTGCTCGTTTGCATGTCCCGTTGGCTTGGTTTTCGGGTGGGCGCCAGAAAACTTTAGGAACAAACGCAGGGATTGAGCGGTTTTTCTGCGTCTTATCGGATCAACGCTCCGCCACCCGCTCGCCAGAATCCGTCCATCGTTCCCATAAGAGCGACTGACGGAACCCCTTGAAGGAGTACTACCCGGGGCCTGCATCGCAGGTTGCGGCACCAGAAGGGTGCTTTCCGTCAGCCGCTCGAAAAGACGCCGGAGGGGGTGATGCTTGAACCGGCAGAAATGTTCACTGTTTCCAGCCTCGCAGGAGTTCCACCATGGCCTCGACCATCAACACCAATATCAGTTCCCTGACCGCCCAGCGCAATCTGGGCACCAGCCAGGCCTCGCTCAACACCTCCATCCAGCGCCTGTCTTCCGGTCTGCGCATCAACAGCGCCAAGGACGACGCCGCCGGCCTGGCCATCTCGGAGCGCTTTACCTCCCAGATCCGCGGCCTGAACCAGGCCGTGCGCAATGCCAACGACGGCATCTCGCTCTCGCAGGTCGCCGAAGGCGCTCTGGCAGGCTCGGGGAACATCCTGCAGCGGGTGCGCGAACTGTCCGTGCAGTCGGCCAACGCCACCAACAGCGCCAGCGACCGCAAGGCCATCCAGGCCGAAGTCGGCCAGCTGCTCTCCGAACTCGACCGCATCTCGGTCACCACCGAATTCAACGGCCAGAAGCTGCTCGACGGCTCCTTCGGCTCTGCCACCTTCCAGGTCGGCGCCAACGCCAACCAGACCATCACGGCCACCACGGGCAACTTCCGCACCTCCAATTACGGCGTCAACCTGACGGCGTCGGCCAGCGGTGCGGCCACCACAGGTGCCACGGCCGGCTCCGCAGGCGCAGCCTCCGGCACCATCACCATCGCCGGCCTGCAGACCAAGACCATCTCCGTGGCTGCTGCGGGTACCGCCGCCGACATCGCCGCCGCTGTGAATTCAGCTGCCGACACCACGGGCGTGACGGCCGTGGCCCGCAACGTTTCAGAGCTGAAGTTCGGCGCCACCGGCTCGTTCAGCCTGGCGCTCAAGGGCGACAACAGCACGGCGGCCAACGTGACGTTCAACGTGACGGCGACCAACACCCCCGCCGGCCTGGCCGACGCGATGAAGGCGATCAACGACTCGGCCTCCCAAACGGGTATCACGGCCAAGCTCAACAGCGACAGTTCCGGCCTGATCCTGACCAACGACAGCGGCAAGGACATCAACATCGCCAACGCGGCGGCCAGTTCGGGCAGCATCACCCTGGCCTCGCAGGATGCAGCTGCAACGCTGGCCTCCACCTCGAACACCCTGACATTCACGGGTGCAGTTTCTGGCGCAGCAGGCACCACGCTGGCGACGCGCGGCACGGTGGAATACGCCTCCGACAAGGGCTACACCGTAGCAGGTACGGCTGACACCATGGGCACCACGGCCGCCACGCCGTCCACGCAAAAGGCTGTCAACACCATCGACGTCTCGACGGTCGACGGTGCCACTCGCGCCCTGAAGATCATCGACTCCGCGCTCGCGGCGGTGAACGGACAGCGTGCCAGCTTTGGTGCCTTGCAGTCGCGCTTCGAAACGACCATCGCGAACCTGACCACATCCTCCGAGAACATGTCTGCATCCCGCAGCCGCATCCAGGATGCCGACTTCGCCTCGGAAACGGCCAACCTGTCGCGTGCTCAGATCCTGCAGCAGGCCGGCACGGCGATGGTCGCTCAGGCCAACCAGATTCCGCAGGGCGTGCTGTCGCTTCTGAAGTAATCCGTGCTACCGGAGGTGAGGCGCGAACCATCTGACCTCACCTCCAGCACGCGATAGATCACGACGCCGAGTTCTGGCGACTCCTCCGTCACAATCGCTCGCTACCGCTCTTGAGGGAGAGTCAAGAACTGCGACACTCCTGAGGAAATACAGTGTGCAGGAAAAGATTGCAGCACGAGCACTCAGCGCACACGGCCAGTTGACCTTGCCATCAAGAACGGTGTTAGAGCGCCCCCCGCATAGCACTCGGAGTCAGCGCAATGACCTCCGCCGCAGCTCCGGCAGTGCGCGATGTGCGTGCCGATTCGCTGGTCATTGGCCAAACGGCTCGCTTTGCAAGGTAGCCAGACCGGAGGACTGATCGCTGTGAACATCCCATTCCTTGATCTCAAGGCCGTCAACCAGCGTTTCGCAGGCGAGTTCATCACGGCCCTGCAGCGGGTGCTCGACAGCGGCTGGTTTATTCAGGGCGAAGAACTTGCGCACTTCGAAGGCGAATTTGCCCAGTACTGCGGCACGCAATATTGCATAGGCGTTGGGAACGGCCTCGATGCCCTCACGCTTATTCTGAAGTCCTACGTAGAGCTCGGCAAAATCGGCCTCCGGGATGAGGTCATATTGCCCGCGAACTCTTTTGTGGCGACAGCCTTGGCCGTCTCGCATGCAGGACTCACCCCCGTCCTAGTAGAGCCGGACCCGCTCACAAGCAACATATGCCCCAAGGCCGTCGAGGCAGCCATCACGCCTCGCACCCGGGCCATCATGCCCGTGCACCTGTACGGGCGCCTGGCGGACATGCAAGCCCTGAAAAGCATTGCCGACTCCCATCAGTTCCTCCTGATAGAGGATGCAGCACAAGCCCATGGCGCATCAGCCCAAGGCCGCCATGCGGGAAGCTTCGGAGATGCCGCCGGCTTCAGCTTCTTTCCCGGAAAGAATCTCGGTGCACTCGGGGATGCCGGCGCGATTGTCACCAGCGATCCAGAACTTGCCGCCTGCGCACGCTCGCTGCGCAACTACGGCTCGTCGAAGAAATACCACCACGATCGCATCGGCCTGAACTCCCGCCTGGATGAATTACAGGCGGCGTTTTTGCGCATCAAGCTGAAGCAATTGCCGGCAGATGTGGAGGCACGGTGTGCCATGGCATGCCGATATTGCGAAGACATCGTCCATCCCGCCATCACAACGCCTGGCGTTGCGACTCCAGCGCATGGCCATGCATGGCATTTATTCACCGTGCATACGCAGCACAGGGATGCACTGCAATCTCACCTCCAATCCAGAGGCATAGAGACGCTCATCCATTACCCCATTCCGATATGCAGCCAACCCGCCTATGCGGCAAACCAGCAAAAAAGCTTCCCCATTTCGGAATCACTCGCCCGCACCGTATTGAGTCTTCCGCTATATCCTGGATTCTCCGAGCAGCAGCGTGTCATTGATGCGTGCAACGACTTCAACCCGCACTAGAAACACAATTCGGTATGTCACTACAGCACTGCAAAATCATTGACCTCCCGAAGGTGGAGGACCCGCGAGGCAACCTCACCTTCATCGAGTCCAGCACGCACATACCCTTCGAAATCCAGAGGGTCTATTACCTCTACGACGTGCCCGGCGGCTCGCACCGAGGCGGACATGCCCACAAGAATCTGCATCAATTCCTGATAGCAATGTCGGGCAGCTTCGACATCACCCTCGATGACGGCAGAACGAAATTCAAATACCACATGAATCGGTCATATTACGGGCTCTACATATCCCCGATGATCTGGCGAGAGATCGACAACTTTTCCAGCGGCTCCGTATGCATGGTGCTCGCCTCCGAGAAATTCTCGGAAGACGATTACTACCGTGACTATGCGGAATTCCGTGGGGCCGTCACCGCACGCGCCTCCAAAGGCTAATCAAATCCTGCCAGCAGCACCGGCGAAACCCCATTTCACAGCATGGCCAACGCACCCCACAACACAAGAAATTCCCGAGCTGCAGACAGGGAGGAGAACATCGATGTAACCGTCACCATCATGTCCTTCAACAACGCTCGCTATCTGAATCAGACCATCGATTCGGTACTAAGCCAGGAAGGCGTGCGGCTGGAAGTCATCGTGAGAGACGACTGCTCGACGGATGACAGCGTGAGCAGGATGGAGGTTTTCGCGCATGACCCACGTTTTCGCTTGGAAGTGAATGAGCGCAACCTGGGAATGATCGCCAACTTCAACCGGTGCCTGGATTCAGGCACGGGGCGCTATGTCATCGTGCTGGGGTCTGACGACCTCATGGCGCCAGGGCATCTGTCGTCGTTGGTCGCCGCCATGGACGCCCAGCCCCAGGCTGCCCTGGCCTATGTCCAATGCAACTGGATCGACGCGCAGGGCGAGCTGATTCGCTACGCGGACCACCCCGGGCACACCTCGCATTCCTATAGCGGCGGCCGCAACGAAGTCGCCGCCTTGCTGAGCTTCGACAACTACATCACGCCCTCGGCCATGCTGCTGCGCAGGTCGAAGCTCGATCTCGTGCGATTGCCCGATGGCACCATCCATGCGGACATGCTCGCTGGCGACTGGGACCTGGCAGTTCGTATGGCAGAGGTCGCCCCGGATTTTGTCTTTCTGCGCCAACCCAGCATCAGCTACCGCATCCACGAAAGCCAGATATCGAGCAAGTTCTACGCCTCCATCGCGCCCCTGGAAAACCACATTCGGATCGTCGAAGGCGTTTTTGAACGCGGCCACCAGGATCTGATGCGGGGACATGAGAAGGAAATCCGCGACCTGCTCCTGCAACGCCTGGCGGCCTACCCCGAGCAACGAGGCAAGGAACTCGGCAGGCGCGCCGAACGCCTGTGCCAACGCATTGCCGAGATATCGAAAAGCGGCGCACGGGCTCCGCTTTTCTCCATCATCCTCACCACCTACAACCGCCCGATATTGCTCAAACATGCGCTGGACAGCCTTGAAAAGCAGATAGAGCGCGATTTCGAGGTAGTCCTGGTCAATGACAACGGGGAACCCGTCGAGCATCTCTTTGCCGCAGGCTACGGTTTTCCGATCACTTATCTTCGGCAAGGCTCGAACCAGGGGCTATCGGCGGCGCGTAATGCAGGCTTGAGGATCGCTCGTGGACGCTACATCACCTACCTCGATGACGACGACATCTATCTCCCCAACCACCTGCAAGTGCTGGCAGAGGCGTTCAAGGACCATCCGTACAGCGTCATTTATACGGATGTTGATTATGTGAACGAAAAGCTGAGAGGCAGCGAAAGAATCGAGCAGGGCCGCAGCCGCCCACTGCATCACAGAGGCTTCGATCGCGACCGCCTCCTGGTGTCCAACTACATTCCCGTCAATACATGGGCACACCCCCGCAGCGCGATCGCGGATGTGGGTGAGTTCGACACATCGCTGTCTGCGCTCGAAGACTGGGATATGTTGTTGCGGCTGGTATATCGCCACACTTTCATTCAGGTGCCGGTCCTCACGGCAGAGGTGCGGACCCGCATAGGCTCGCATGCGAACGACCACATGCTGGGGCGAGAGCGCAAGAACTTCTTGGGCCTGTATCAGGAACTGTACCGCCGCTACCCCGTCCATGACGCGCCCAAGATCGAGCAAGAGCGCAAGAGCCTGATCGAAGGCCTTCAAGCCGCACAGCAAAGAGTAGCGCCTACCTTGCGCGACTGGCTGATTCAACGCGCGCTCAACGCGGCACAGGTCAAACAGGTCTCCCTGCGGCTGGAAGAAATGGGGAGCGCCCTCTCCGTCGCGATTTTCATACGCACCGCCGGCCGCCTCGACGACCCATCGTCCGTTCAGAAAACGCTGGCCAGCCTTGGTGTTCTTCGCCCCCAGCTCCCGTTCCTGGAAGTGCACCTCCTCAGCGAACAGTTCACGCAGCCTGACAACTCAAACACTCGCATCAACCATATAGCGACGGCAAGCAAGCAGGACGAGCTTCTCGCCATCAACCACTGGGCGCAGGAGACACCGTGCCGTTGGTTCCTCGTGATGGATGCCGGAGAAGAAGTGCTGCCCGAGGGCCTGCAGACCCTCCTGCTGGAAGTGGCGGCAGGGGAGCCATGCCATGCCATGTGCGCCGACGAGATCGTTGCCGCCGAAGACGGCACGCCAGGCACCATCTTTCGCCCGCAGTTCAACCTGGACATGCTGCTGTCCTGCCCGGCAGGCATGTCGCGGCATTGGATCTTCCAGAGAGAGGCATTTGCGGCTCTGGGAGGGTTCGATACCGCCTACGCCGACGCGGCCGAATTCGAGGTGCTGCTCCGCACCATCGAAACACACGGCACAGCGGTCCTCGCGCATGCGGATGAGCCGCTGCTGATCACGGGGACGCCTCAACTTACGGCCAATGCCGCAGAAATGGCTGCGCTCGAGAAGCACCTCGCAGCACGCGGATATGCGAATGCCCGCATCGACACGAGCCTGCCCGGCCGCTACCAGATTCACTACGGCCACACAGACCAGCCCCTCGTCTCCATCCTCATTGCACCGACGCATGATCTGCCGCTGCTGCAAAGGTGCGTGGAACGGCTGTTGGAAAACACCAGCTATCCGCACTACGAACTCATCATCGTGGCCGCAGGCGGCGCGGACGAAGCCATGCGCCATTGGCTCGACAGCATCCAAAATCTGGGAACGGATCAAATCCGGGTCATGCGCACGGCCGAAGGCCAGAGCCGCGGGGAAGCCATCCACGGAGCGACGTCCGGCGCCAAGGGCGATTATTTCGTCCTGCTGAACCCGACCACCGCCGTATTGAACCGCAATTGGCTTGACGAATTGCTCAATCATGCGCAGCGGCCGGAAGTCGGCGTGACAGGAGCGAAGCTGATTTCTGCCGACGGGCGGATACGCCAAGCGGGACTGGTGCTTGGCCTGAATGGCGCTGCCAGCTCGCCCTTTCAAGGCACGCCGGCCCAAGAACCCGGATACATGCACCGGCTGGAAATCGACCAGAACTACAGCGCTGTTTCCAGCGACTGCCTCATCATTCACAAGGCCATTTATGAATCGGTGGGCGGCATAGACGCGCAGAACTACCCATCGCACTTTGCCGACATCGATCTTTGCTTGAAAGTGCGGCAGGCAGGCTTCCTCACCGTCTGGACACCCCGCGCATTGCTCCTGCAATCGGATGAGAACTCACGAAACGATGCGGACGACAATCAGGACAACAGTCCTTCGGGCATACGGCGGCAAGAAGAGGCGCTCTACCAGAAATGGCTGCCAGTCATCGCCCGCGATAGCGCCTACAACGCGAACCTGTCCCTCGTCGGCACCGGCTTCGATGTGGAAACCGACGCCCTGGCCAACCGCCGCCCCCTGCCCTGGCGCCCCCACCCCGTGGTGCTGGCCCTGGCCGCGGACACCGCCGGCTGCGGCCACTACCGCGTGATCGAGCCGGTGCGGGCCATGCACGAAAGCGGCATCGCAGACGCGCGGTGCAGCGGACGCTATTTCACGCTGGAAGAACTGGAGCGACTGCAGCCCGACACCATGGTGCTGCAGCGCCAGGTGACCGAGCAGCAGATCGAACTGATCCAACGCATCCAGCGCCTGCGCCCGACCTTCATGGTGGCGGAACTGGACGACTATCTGCCCAATCTGCCGATGAAGAACGCGCACCGTCACGAGATGCCCAAGGACGTGTTGCGGCATCTGAGGCGCTCCGTAAGACTGATGGACCGGTTCGTCGTATCCACCCCAGCGCTGGCAGAGGCCCTTGCCGGCTTCCACTCCGACATGCGCGTGGTGCAGAACCGCCTGCCCCCCCGCTGGTGGCGCGGCCTGCAGAGCAGCCGGCGTACCGGTGCGCGCCCGCGAGTTGGCTGGGCGGGTGGCGTCAGCCACCAGGGCGACCTGGAACTGATCGTCGATGTAGTCAAGGCGCTGCACGGAGAGGTGGACTGGATCTTCTTTGGCATGGCACCGGAAGCGATCAAACCCTATCTGCGCGAATTCCACGAGCCGGTATCGATCGAACGCTACCCCCGAACGCTGGCCAACCTCAACCTGGACCTGGCGGTCGCGCCGCTGGAGCAGAACCTGTTCAACGAGTGCAAGAGCAATCTGCGCCTGCTGGAATACGGCGCCTGCGGCTATCCGGTGGTGTGCAGCGATGTGCGGCCCTATCAAGGCGGGCTGCCGGTGACGCTCGTCAAAAACCGCTTCAAGGACTGGGTGGATGCGATCCGCATGCACACGCAGGACCTGGATGCGGCCGCCGCGGCGGGCGACCGGCTGAAAGCGGCCGTGGAGAGCGACTGGATGCTGGAAGGCGCGAATCTGCAGGACTGGCTTGCAGCCTGGCTGCCGGACGGTTCGCAGAAATAACCGGCCGTTCGCGGTGGCGGGGCTCAAGTGTGATGGCTACGCACCGATACCATTGATACGATTGGTCTATCGCCCCGCCGGCCTTCGCTTCCTGCGAGGGCCTTTCATTCCCTGCCGCAGCGCCGCCTTCCATGTTCGTCATCATCGGTTACCTCGTCTGCCTCGGCTGCATCTTCGGCGTGTACATCGTGCATGGCGGGAACATCTCGGTCATCCTGAAAGCTTTGCCGTTCGAGATCATCACCATTCTGGGCGGCGCGCTGGGCGCGTTCGTGGTGAACAACCAGCCCAAGGTGCTGAAAGCGACTCTCGCGGCGCTCCCCATGGCTTTCAAAGGCTCCAAGTACACCAAGGCGCGGTACATGGAACTGATGGCCATGCTCTATGAAATACTGCAGAAGGCCCGCAAGGAGGGCCTGATGGCGATCGAGAAGGATGTGGAAGCGCCAGGGGAATCCGAGATCTTCAAGAAGTACCCGACCGTGGGAAGCGACCACCATGTGATCGAGTTCACCACCGACTACCTGCGCATGATGGTCTCGGGCAACCTGAACGCCCACGAGATCGAGGCGCTCATGGACAGCGAGATCGAAACCCACCATCAGGAGGCGCATGCCCCCATCGCCGCACTGGCACGCCTGGCGGGCGCCTTGCCCGCCTTCGGGATCGTGGCGGCCGTGCTCGGGGTGGTGAACACCATGGGCTCCGTGGGACAGCCGCCCTCGGTGCTGGGCGGGATGATCGGCTCGGCGCTGGTCGGTACCTTCCTGGGGATTCTGCTGGCCTATGGCGTGGTGGAGCCGCTCGGCGGCCTGGTCGAGCAAAAGACTGAGGACGCATCCAAGGAACTGCTCTGCATCAAATCCACCCTGCTGGCGAGCATGCAGGGCTACAACCCCTCCACGGCCATTGAATTCGGCCGCAAGGTGCTGTTCTCGGGCGACCGGCCCAGCTTCAGCGAGCTGGAAGAGCACGTGAAGGGCAAGAAGTAAGGCCGCGCGCAGCGCCCCGCCAGCATGAGCCATGGCTGAAAAGAAGCTCCAACCGATCATCATCAAGCGCGTCAAGAAGGGCGGCCATGCAGCCCATGGCGGCGCCTGGAAGATCGCCTATGCCGACTTCGTGACGGCCATGATGGCGTTCTTCCTGCTGATGTGGCTGCTGGGCTCCACGGCCAAGGGCGAGCTGCAGGGCATCGCCTCTTATTTCGCGTCGCCCATGAAGGTGGCGATGCAAGGCGGCGATGGCTCGGGCAACAGCTCCAGCATTCTCCCGGGCGGCGGCAACGACCTGACCAAATCCAACGGCCAGATGCGCCGGGCCGAGGCGGAAGCGGTGACTCGGCGCATGAGCGCCGAGGCGATACGGGCGGAGCAGGCCCGCCAGGACCAGGCCCGCATCAAGGCGCTTCGGGCCAAGATCGACGCGCTGATCACAGAAAACCCCAAGCTCAAGGAGTACCGTTCGCAGATCCGCCTCGACCTGACCCCGGATGGCCTGCAAATCCAGATCGTGGACGACCAGAACCGCCCGATGTTCGACAGCGGCAGCGCGCTGGTGAAGCCTTACATGCGCGACATCCTGCGCGAAATCGGTGCCAGCCTGGGCGGCGTCGAGAGCCGCATCAGCCTAGCCGGGCATACCGACGCCACGCCCTACGGCAACGGCGAGCGCGGATACAGTAACTGGGAACTGTCGGTGGACCGCGCCAACGCCTCGCGGCGCGAGCTGGTGGCGGCTGGCATGCCCGACTCCAAGCTGGGCCGCGTGGTCGGACTGGCGGCCAGCGATCCTCTGGAGCCGGATGACCCGAAGGCTCCGGTGAATCGCCGCATTACCATTACCGTATTGACGCGGGAAGCAGAGGAGCGCTTGCTGGGCAAGAGCACCAAAGCAACACCCACTCTGCCATCTGCTGCGGAAAAGCAGGAGAATGCCGCATCCGAGTCCCCGCCGTAACGACTTGTCACAGACGCTACGGCCCATGACACCAAGTACCGTAATTTCCGACCGAAAGGGTCCACAGTGACCACAGCCCTTCGTTTTTTGATCGTTGACGACTTCTCCACAATGCGCCGCATCGTGCGCAACCTGCTGAAAGAAAGCGGGTTCAACGATGCCGATGAGGCAGAAGACGGCGTCGCCGCCCTGAACAAGCTGCGCAACAGCAAGTTCGACTTCGTGGTCACTGACATCAACATGCCGAACATGAACGGCTTTCAGTTGCTGGCCGAGATCAAGAAGGACGACAAGCTCAAGCATCTGCCGGTGCTGATGGTGACAGCAGAAGCCCGCAAGGAAGACATCGTGGCGGCCGCACAAGGCGGCGCATCCGGTTACATCGTCAAGCCCTTCACCAAGGCTACCCTTGAGGAGAAGGTGAGCCTGATCCTCAAGAAGATGGGGCTGTGAGTCATGAAAACATCGGGCACCGCCGCGCTGGACGCGAACAACGACGAGGTCCACCAGAAAATCGGGCAACTCACGCGGCAGTTGCATGACTCACTCAATGAGCTGGGCTATGCCACCAAGCTGCGCGATTCGATGGGCGAGCTGCCCGATGCGCAGAGTCGTCTGTCCTACATCGCCCGGTTGACGGGCGAGGCGGCCGAGAAGGTGCTCAGCCGGGTCGAACTGGCCAAGGCTCAGCATGAGTACATCGCTGCCGAGACGCGCCGGGTAGTGAGCTCTCTGGTGGCCGACCCAGTGGCCGCCGTCGCCAAAGGCGAGATCTTCAACTTCATGACCGATGTGGAAAGGGTCACGAAGGAAGCCGACGTCCACCTGACCGAGATCATGATGGCGCAAGACTTCCACGACCTGACAGGTCAGGTGATCGCCCGTGTGGTGACGCTGGCCGGCACCATCGAGGAGCAGCTGGTGCAGTTGTTGATCCAGACCGCGCCCCCGCAGGCCCAGCCTGTGGCGACCCCCGAGCCGCGCCGCGAGCAACTGCAGGGTCCGGTTGTGAATCCGGAGAGCACGCCCAACGTGGTGTCGAGCCAGTCCGAGGTGGACGACCTGCTGGCCAGCCTGGGCTTCTGAGCCGCCCCCTCCCGTACGGAGCCGTCACGGACACGCGCAGCCTGCGGCCCCTTAATACGCCAAGGCCCTTGTTTATCAAGGGCCTTTTGCTATTTATTTCACAGCAAATGACTGCACTGAAGGCGCGGGGGCAAGCCCTCCAGCCCCGCATGCACCGGCCGGATTGGGCCCCCTCCCCCCCGCTATTCGGCCTTTAGATCCGACGGCTGCTCACGACAATCGGCATGACCCAGAAGTCATGCCATGAGCTCCAGCCAAGACAAATCCCTACCCGCCACCGAGCAGCGCCTTCGCCAGGTGCGCAAGGACGGCCAGGCTGCGCGCTCGCGGGATCTGTCGCACATCGCCATCCTGGGCATGGGCGCCGTGGCGGTGCTGATGCTGATGCCCTATCTCATCGAGCATCTACAGCGCGCCCTGAGCCGCCAGCTCACCTTCAACGCCGAGACTGTTCACGCCTCCGGCAGCATGCTCACGCGTCTCTCGGAGATGGCGTTGATCGGCCTGGCGGCCTGCGTGGCCTTCGCCCTGCTCACCAGCACTGCGGCCATCGGCAGCGCCATCGCCTCCGGTGGGTGGGTCTACAGCTTCAAACCCATCACGCCGCAGTTCGGACGGCTCAATCCGCTCTCGGGCTTCGCCAACCTGTTTTCCAAACAGCAGATGGTGACGGTGGGCAAGATGGTGCTGATGAGCGGCATCCTCGCCGCTGTCGCCTGGCACTTCATGAGCTCCAGCATCGAGAAAGTGGCCATGCTGGTGATGCAGCCCTCGCCCGTCGCCATCCGCCAGGCGGGCGAATGGATCACCTCCGGCATGGTGCTGCTGCTGCTGGTGGTGTTCATCGCCGCCGTGATCGACGTGCCGCTGCAACTCTTCTTCTTCAAATCCAAGCAGAAGATGTCGCACGAGGAAGTCAAGCAGGAGCACAAGCAGTCCGACGGCAACCCTGAGATCAAGGGACGCATGCGCCAACGCGCACGCGAGATCGCCAACCGTTCCAGCGTCGCCAACGTGCCCAAGGCCGACTTCGTGGTGATGAACCCGACCCACTACGCCGTGGCCCTGAAGTACGACGAAGCCACGATGAGCGCGCCGCAAGTCATTTCCAAGGGCACCGACATGCTGGCTTTCCGCATCCGCGACCTGGCCAACCAGCATTCCGTGCCGGTGCTGCAGTCGCCCATGCTGGCGCGCGCGCTCTACGCCAATGCCGACCTGGAGCAGCCCATTCCCGCCCAGCTCTACGCGGCCGTGGCGCAGGTGCTGGCCTACGTGTATCGCCTGAAGGCCGCGCTGCGCGGCGAAGGCCGCATGCCCGAACAGCAGCCCGACCCCTACGTACCGCCCGAACTCGATCCGCTCACGCGGACCTCTGCCGCCGCAAAGGCTGACGCACCATGAAAACGCCTTCGATGACCTCGGTCCGCCAGTGGGCGGGTGGCAATGCCTCCATGCTGCAGGGCATGTCCGCGCCGCTGCTGGTGGTGGCCATCCTGGCGCTGATGGTGCTGCCGATTCCTTCTTGGCTGCTGGACACCTTCTTCACCCTCAACATCGCCACCGCGCTGATGGTGATGATGGTGGCGGCCTACATGATCCGGCCGCTGGATTTCGCGGCCTTCCCGTCCGTGCTGCTGCTGACCACGCTGATGCGGCTGTCGCTGAACGTGGCCTCCACCCGGGTGGTGCTGCTCGAAGGCCACACCGGCCCGGGCGCTGCCGGCGCGGTGATCGAAGCCTTCGGCCACTTCCTGATCGGCGGTAACTTCGCCGTCGGCCTGATCGTGTTCGCGATCCTGGTGGTCATCAACTTCGTGGTGGTGACCAAGGGTGCCGAGCGTATCGCCGAAGTCTCGGCCCGCTTCACGCTGGACGCCATGCCCGGCAAGCAGATGGCGGTGGACGCCGACCTGAGCGCCGGCCTGATCGACGAGAAGGAGGCCCGCCGCCGCCGCGCCGAAGTGGCGGAGGAAGCCAACTTCTTCGGTTCGATGGACGGTGCCTCGAAGTTCGTGCGCGGCGACGCAGTCGCCGGCATCCTGATCCTCATCATCAACATCGTGGGCGGCTTCGCCATCGGCATGCTGCAACACGACCTGTCGGCCTCCCAGGCGGCCAACAGCTACATCCTGCTGGCGGTGGGCGATGCGCTGGTGGCGCAGATCCCCGGGCTGCTGATCTCGGTGGCCGCAGCCATGGTGATCTCGCGCGTGGGCAAGGAAGAGGACATGGGCCGCCAGATCGTGCAGCAGCTCTTCATGTCGCCGCGCGTGCTGGGCGTGACCGCCGGCATCCTGATCCTGCTGGGCGTGATCCCCGGCATGCCGCACGCAGTGTTCCTCATCATGGGTGCCGGGCTGGGCTACGGCGCCTGGCTCTTGATGCAGCACCAGAAGCGCCCCGCCCCGGTCGAGGAAGCCCCCGCCCCCGCCGGCGACGGCGAAGCCACCTGGGACGACCTGCAACCCGTGGACCTCCTGGGCCTGGAGCTGGGCTACCGCCTGATCGCACTGGTGGACAAGAACCGGCAGGGCGACCTGCTGACCCGCATCAAGGGCGTGCGCCGCAAATTCGCGCAGGAAGTAGGTTTCCTGCCGCCGGCCGTCCATGTGCGCGACAACCTGGAACTCAAGCCCAGCGCCTACCGCATCACCCTGCGCGGCGTGGTCGTGGGCGAAGGCGAGGCCTTCCCCGGCATGTACCTGGCGATCAACCCGGGGGGCATCACCACGCCGCTCATCGGCACGCCCACCACCGATCCGGCCTTCGGTCTGCCAGCGCACTGGATCGACGACCACCAGAAGGAAGCGGCACAAATGGCCGGTTTTACGGTCGTTGATTCCGAAACCGTGATGGCCACCCATTTGTCACACTTGATGCAAGTGCAAGCAGCCAAGTTGCTCAGCCGTACCGAGACACAGCAGTTGGTTGAACACGTGACCCGCCTGGCCCCCAAGCTCATCGAAGAAGTCGTCCCGAAAATGGTCTCCATCGCCACGTTCCAGAAAGTCCTCCAGCTGTTGCTGGAAGAGTCTGTGCACATCCGCGATATCCGCACCATCATCGAAACGCTCGCCGAGCACGCCGGCAGCATCAGCGATCCAGTGGAGCTGGCGCGCCGCGTGCGCATCGCGCTCTCGCCGGCCATCGTGCAGCAGATTTACGGCCCGGTGCGCGAACTGAACGTGATCGCCATCGAGCCCGGGCTGGAACGCCTGCTGGTACAAGCCTTGGGCAACCCGGGCGGCTCGTCGCTGGACCCAGGCGTGGCCGACATCCTCACGCAGAAGGCGGCCGAAGTCGCCATGAAGCAGGAAGAACAGGGCCTGCCCGCCTGCCTGCTGGTTCCTGACCCCATCCGCAATTCCATCGCCCGCCTGGTGCGCCGCGTCGCGCCCCGCCTGCAGGTGCTCGCCCACAGCGAGATCCCTGAAACGCACACCATCCGCATCGGCCCGATCCTTAAAGGTGCATCCGTATGAACATCAAACGCTTCCACGCCCCCACCTCGCGCGAGGCTCTGGCCAAGGCGCGCATGGCATTCGGCGAGGGCACCCTCATCCTGTCGAACCGCCCCGTGGCGAACGGCGTGGAAGTGGTGGCGACGGCCGAGGACACGCTCTCCTCCAGCCTGGAGCAGGGCCAGGATTCGGCCCCCGCGCCGCTGGCACCCCCACCGGCCGCCAAGGTGGCCGCGCCCACGGCCCGGCGCCTGCACGAGCGCGCCTCCGACATGGCCGCCGAAACGCGCGCGCGCATGCCCTCGCGCCCGCAGCAGCCCCATAGCGGACGCGCGGTGGTCGAGCAGGACACCGAGCAGCTGGCGATGAGCACGCTCTCGTTCCAGGACTACGTGCGCGAGCGCATGCTGCGCCGCCGCCACGAGGCGCTGAACGGTGCGTCGGCCGCAGCCCCGATGCCGCAGGAGCCCCAGCGCCCCGCCTACGCGCCCGAGCCGCGCGAACGCCTGGTGGCGGCCCCACAGCCCGCCCCCGTGGCCCGCCACAACCCGCTGCGTTCCATCCCCATGGATCTCCCCGAGCCGGCGCCCGCGCGCCGCGCAGCGGCCCCCGCGCCGGCCGCTGCGTCGCAAGGCCTCATCAACGAGCTGCAGTCCATGCGCGAGCTGATCGAGGACCGCTTCAACACGCTGACCTGGCTGGGCCAGGCCCGGCAGGACCCGATCCAGTCCAACCTGATGCTCAAGCTCATCCGTGCCGGCTATTCACCCGCTCTGGCGCGCGGCGTGCTGGAGCGCATGCCCGAAGACCTCTCCGCCGGCCACGCCGTGCGCTGGCTGATGGAAGTGCTCGAGCGCAACCTGCGCACGGACTCGCACGCCCGCCCCATCTACGAAGAGGGCGGCATCTTCGCCATGGTGGGCTCCACCGGCGTCGGCAAGACCACCACCACCGCCAAGCTGGCCGCGCTCTGCGCACGCATCCACGGCCCGGGCAGCGTGGGCCTGATCACCCTGGACACCTACCGCGTGGGCGCCCACGAGCAGCTGCGCACCTATGGCCGCATGCTGGGCGTGGTGGCCCATCTCGCGCACGACCGCGCCGCGCTGCAGGATCTGCTCGGCCTGCTGTCGGGCAAGAAGATGGTGCTCATCGACACCACCGGCGTCGCGCCGCGCGACCCGCGCAAGCGCGATCTGCTCGACGTGCTGGATCTACCCGCAGTCAACCGCCTGCTGGTGCTCAATGCCGGCTGCCACGGCGACACGCTGGACGACGTGCTGGGCGCCTTCAAGACAACGGGCGCACAGCAGGCGATCCTCTCGAAGGTGGACGAAGCCGTGAAGCTCGGCCCCGCCATTGACGCGCTGATCCGTCACCAGATGGTGCTGCGCGGCGTGACCAACGGTCAGCGCGTGCCTGAAGACTGGGAGACCGCCGACGCACACAAGCTCGTGAGCGCATCCATGCGCTCGCCCGCCAAGTCGGCGTTCGACCCCAAGGCCGCCGACCTGAACTTCTTCTTCTCGCAGTCGCCGGAGCTGTCCGCCGAGAGAGGGCTCGCCGATGTTGCTTGATACCGGACTGCATCAGGGCGCGAGCCTGCTCAGCGTCACGCCGCAGGCCGACCTGCGCCTGCTGGCCGTGCTGAACCAGCCCGATGCCACCATGGGCCTGGAAACCCTCTGGCAGATCTGCTCGGGCTTGCAGCGCCTGGGCTACCCCGTGGTGGTGCTGGACGGCACCGCCCGCGAAACCGACGACGCCCCGGGCCTGCAGCAGCTGCTGGCCGCCACCGACTGGCAGGGCGGCAGCCTCTCGCGCGGGGCATCGCATACCGAATCGCTGGCCGTAGTGCCCGCCGCGTACGGCATGCTCCAGCTGGCCGGGCAGGCCGCTTGGAACGACACCTCGGTGCTGCAGCGCCTTTACCCGCTCTTTCGGGCCTACGCACTGGTGGTCGCCTACGGGTCACCTCAGGTGATGGCACCGCTGCTGCGCGGTAGCGCCGTGCTGCCGCTGGTCATGGCAGAACCGGGAGCACTGGGCGTGGAGCAAAGCTATCGCCAGCTCAAGCACATGGCGGTGCATGCGGGCCTGCAATGCACGGTGGCATCGGTGGTGCAGCCCGGCCCATCGGAAGCGCGCCGCGCCAATGCGGCCCGCGTGGCCCTGGATGCACTGCAAAATTGCGCCTCCATGCACCTGGGCCATGCGCCATGCACCACCATCGTGCGAGCCGGCAGCCCCCAGGACGTGCAGCGCCTGGCCTTGCAACTGCTGGAAAACGCATGCACCATGGGCACCGGCATGCCCGCCTTGCCCCCTCACCGCCACCCGGAGCCCGCCGCGCATTTCGTTCGGAGCCACTGACCTCCATGATGTACACCGCCAAAGGCCAGCTCGATCGCGATGCGCAGCTCCGCCAGCACGTTCCCCTCGTGCGGCGGATCGCACACCATATGATCGCCAAGCTCCCGCCCAACGTGGAGCTCGACGACCTCATCCAGGTCGGGATGATTGGCCTGTCCGAAGCCCTGTCACGGTACGAAGCCGCCCAAGGCGTGCAGTTCGAGACCTTCGCCAGCCAGCGCATCCGCGGCGCCATGCTCGACGAATTGCGTGAGGGCGACTGGATGTCGCGCAGTTCGCGCAAGAGCCAGAAGGACATCGAGCACGCCGTCCAGCGCATGGAGCAGAAACTCGGCCGCAGCCCCCTCGAATCCGAGATCGCAGAAGAACTCGGCCTCTCGCTGGCCGACTACCAGTCGCTGCTGGGCAAGGTGCGCGGCACGCAGCTGGTCTATCTCGAAGACATGAGCCGGGGCGGCGAGGACGACGACAGCTTCCTGGACCGGCACGTGGCCGACAGCGAGGCCGACCCGATGGCCGTGCTGCGTGACCAGCGCCTCAAGGCCTCGCTGGTCGCCGCCATCAAGACGCTGCCCGAGCGCGAGCAGTACATCATGGGCATGTACTACGAGCACGACATGAACCTGAAGGAAATCGCCGCCGTGCTGGGCGTGACCGAGTCGCGCGTCTGCCAGCTGCACAGCCAGTCCATCGCCCGGCTGCGCGCCAAGATGCGCTCGCACTGAGGACGGGCGCCCCGGCACTGCGGCCGGAACCAGCCCAGAAGCACAAAGGCCGACGCATGTCGGCCTTTTCTCTTTTTCACGGGGCGCTGGGCACCCTATTGAGTCGGAATCCCTAAAACCCGGCGATCAGCCCGGACCGCGATAGATGCGGGCGGCGGTCTGGCCGCGGCTTCCGCCATAGGTCACCACGCCTGGCACGGGGGGCAGAAGCGCTGCGGTCTGGCGCTCGGTCAGTGCCAGCACGCGGGCCAGCTGATCGCGCAGCAGGGGCAGGCGGGCGCCGATGGCACGAATGCGCTGGGCCTGGCCGTCGTCCGGCTGCACGCCGCTGCCGCCCAGCGCCTGAGCCAGTGCGGTGGCGGCCGCACGCAATTGAACCGCGGCCTTTTCAAGGGTGAGGGGGTCGGTGGCCAGCAATGCGTCCTGCACGGCCTGCAGCTGAGCCTCGACGGTGGAGAGAGTGGCTTCGAGGGACATGGGGCGAGTCTAGGGCGAATCGCCGGGCCGGGGAACGCGGGGAGATGGCCAGCGCGGCGGGAATCAGCCGCGGGAACGGGAGAAGGTCTCTTCGGCGTTGGCGAGCAGCTTGTCGGCAATGGCCTCGGCATCGACAGTGAACGTTCCGTTGTCGATGGCAGCTTTCACGGCCTTGACCTTGCCGGCGTCGAATTCAGCCGGGCCGCGCGCCGACGCATCCACGCCGCGGGCAGCGTTGGAGAACGTGACGGGCACACCGGCAGCCGCCGACGAGCCGGCGCTCTTTGCCACGGCTTCGGCTGCGGGCACGGGTGCCTTGGCCTGCTGCTGCTTGGCGGCGGCCTGGGCAATGGCGTTCCCGATGTCTGAGTTGTTTCCAATCTTCATAGCTCTCTCCACCACCCCGTCAGATGGGGGGCTCTGTAGCCATGTTTTCGGCCTGTCATCAGCGGACTTGAGGGCTTTATTGATGTCCGAACGTTACAAGGCAGCTTCTATCGTCCCATCCTGAGACACAGTCCCACTGATCACGCGGCCATTATCCATGCGCACACGAATACTCTGCCCTACCGCCCCCGCTGTGATGGCCTGGCCTGAGGAGGTGACCGAGAAGCCCGGGCCCTGGGCCACGACCCGCACCTGGGTGCCGGCCTTGAACAGCTCGGGGGCGCGGATCATATTCTGACGCAGGGTCTGGCCCGCGAGCAAATAGCGCGAGGCGATCAGCCCCACCCAGGACTCCGCAGTGGCTGCCACCGGCGCCGTATCGGCCGCCCAGTCCACCTCGCTCTCCATGGCGTCGGCAGCAGTCAGCACGGTGCCCGCCGGCACATTGCCGGTCAGCACGAACGCGGGCCCCCACGCCTTGATGGTGACGGGCAGGAAAACGTTCCAACGCGTGGCGCCGTCCAGGCAGCGCAGGCCCAGGCGGGTGCGGCCCCAGAGGCGCGCGCCGATGGGCAGGTAGGGCTCCACCCGGTTACACGGCGCCAGGCGCAGGCGGGGGTCTAGTGAGCCCACGCTCACTTCCATGCGCAGCGGCATGGAGCCAGCCGCTCCTTGGGCCTGCGCAGCCTGCACCGCCTCGTTGAGCCAGCGGGCGGACAGCGTGCCCAGATCTCCCGCCGGATCGGCGGAGACTGCCGGCTGTGGTTGCTGCTGGGCCCCGGCCGCCAGCGCCAGGCCAGCGCCCAGCACCGCCGCGCCGGCCCGGCGCCACGCGCGAGAAAGGTATGACAGGGGATGGGGATTCATGGAAAGGGCCTCCTTGGGGCGGCTGCGCAACGGGGAAATGCAAACAGGACATACGGCAGGAGCCCCAGCTGGCCCTCGTTGCGTGCGGGCGGGCAGCGTCCATGCGTCACGGCAGTCACTGTAGGGCGGCAGCGGCACGCGCGATGGACCGAACTGCCCATCGTTTCCCGCGTTCTTCGCGCTTTAGAAAACCCGGGCCGATTCCACAATCGCTGCACGCCAAAAGTTCGCCTGGACCCTGGCACCCACCACACCGAGAGCGAGGACGCCATGCTCGACAAGATGACCAACCAACTGGATTTCCACGGCAACGCGCTGCTGCTGCGTTCCGAGCGCCAGCGTGTCATCGCGAGCAACATCGCCAACGCCGACACCCCCGGCTACGTGGCTCGGGATTTCAAGTTTGCCGATGCGCTGCGCGAGGTCTCGCAAGCTTCCAGCCCCACCTCGGAGCGCAATCAGCTGCGCCAGCAGAGCGTGAGCGATCCGCACCACATCCCGCTGCCGTCGCCCACCATCGGCAGCTTCGCGGGCGGCACGCTGGGATACGCGGTGGAGACCCAGCCCAGCCTGGACAACAACACCGTGGATATGGACCGCGAGCGGGCCGCCTTCATGGACAACGCCGTGCGCTATGAGGCCACGCTGCGCTTCATCAACGGCAATGCCAAGACCATGCTGAGCGCCATTCAGGGCCAGTGACCGCGTAGCCGCACCCGCCCACGCCCCGCAGAAAGAGCGACGACACCATGTCCATGTTCTCCATCTTCAACGTCTCGTCGAGCGCGATCAGCGCCCAGTCGCAGCGCCTCAACGCGGTGGCCAGCAACCTGGCCAACGTGGACGCCGTCGCCGGCCCGGACGGCCAGGCGTACAAGGCCCGGCAGGTGGTGTTCCAGACGGCCCCCATGGGCGGCGAAGGCGCGGCCGGCGTGCGCGTGAGCGCCATCGAGGAGAGCCAGGTGCCGGGCCGCCGTGTGCACGACCCGAGCAATCCGTCCGCCGACGCGGACGGCTACGTCACGCATTCCAACGTGAACGCGGTGGAGGAGATGGTCAACATGATCTCCGCCTCGCGCTCCTACCAGAACAACGTCGAGGTGATGAACACCGCCAAGACGCTGCTGCTCAAGACCCTGCAGATGGGCCAGTGAGCACCTCCGCCGCCCTGCCCCCACCCGCACGAAAGCACTCGCCATGATCCTCAACCCCGTCGGCTCGACCGCCACCGTCAATTCCGGCAGTTCCGCCAGTTCCACGACGGACCCGGCCGCCATGCAGGACCGCTTCCTGAAGCTGCTGGTCGCGCAGCTGAACAACCAGGACCCGATGAACCCGCTGGACAACGCGCAGATGACCTCGCAGATGGCGCAGATCAACACCGTCTCGGGCATCCAGACGCTGAACCAGACGATGCAGTCCATGGCGGCGCAGTTCTCCACCATGCAAACGCTGCAGGGCACGCAGATGATCGGCCGCTCGGTGCTGGCCGAGGGCAACAAGCTCAGCACGTCCAGCGGCGTGAGCAAGGGGCAGTTCGAGCTGTCCGGCGCTGCCGCCAACACGCGCGTGGAGATCGTCACGCCCGGCGGCGTGGTGGTCGGCACGGTGGAGATGGGCGCACAGGAAAAGGGCCGCCAGTCCTTCCAATGGGATTCGAGCAAGTACGCGGGCGACGTTTCGACGCTCACCTTCCGGGTCGCGGCCAGTGCCACGGACGGCACGTCGGTGCAGGCCACGACGCTGCAGGCCGCCAAGGTCGCCGGCACGGGCTCGAACAACGGAGCACTCACCCTCACGCTGGACACAGGCGACACCGTGGCCTACGACCAGATCCGCGCGGTGCTCTGAACCGCGCCCCGCCCTCACCTGCACCACCGAATCGACCCGCCCCACACAGGAGCACACCATGAGTTTCCAGCAAGGCCTCTCCGGGCTGAACGCCTCCAGCAAGAACCTGGACGTCATCGGCCACAACATCGCCAACTCCGGCACCACCGGCTTCAAGGCGTCCCGCGCCGAATTCGCCGAAATGGTGGCCAATGCCATCGGCTCCGCAGGCGGCACCAACTCCGGCATCGGCGTGGAAGTGGCGGCGGTCGCCCAGCAGTTCAACCAGGGCAACGTCTCCGTGACCGGCAACAGCCTGGACGTGGCCATCAACGGCAACGGCTTCTTCACGTTGCAGCAGTCTGACGGCTCACGTGCCTACACCCGCGCCGGCAACTTCAAGCTGGACACCAACGGCAACGTGGTCACCAACAACGGCGCCAAGGTGATGGGCTACGCCATCGACCCGGTCACCGGCACACGTACGGCGAGCAACGCCATGCCGCTGCAGTTCCCGACCACAGCCCCCATTCCGGCCAAACAGACCGCGAACATCACCGCCTCGTTCAACCTCGACGCTCGCGCCGTCAACGCAGCAGGCGATCCCACGGCCACCCCGCCGGTGCCGGCCACGCCGCGCGCCACCTACGGCACCTCGATCAACGTTTATGACGGCCAGGGCGTTGCCAAGCCGGTGAGCCTGTACTTCTCCAAGAATTCGGCCAACACCTGGGACGTGTACGACTCGCTCGACACCACCGCAACGCCCGTGGGCCAGATCAGGTTCGACAGCAACGGCGCCATCGTCAGTCCGGTCGCGCCGCCACCGGCGAGCGGCTTCTCGCTGCCGCTGACCATCGCCCCGAGCCCGCCCAACCCCAATGGCCTGCCCAACTACCAAGTGCAGGTGAAGCTCGACCAGGTGACCCAGTTCGGCCAGAAGTTCGCCGTGTCCGACCTCAAGCAGGACGGCTACACATCGGGCCAGCTGACCGGCATCAACATCGAGAACAACGGCATGGTCATGACGCGCTATTCCAACGGCGTGACCCGTGCCGAAGCCCAGGTGGCGCTGGCGTCCTTCCGCAATACGCAGGGCCTCTCGGACGTGGGCAACAACAGCTGGGTGGAGACCTTCGAGTCCGGCCAGCCGGTGCTGGGCACGCCCACCGACGGCAACCTGGGTGCCTTGCGCTCCGGCGCGCTGGAAGACTCCAACGTGGACCTGACGGCCGAACTGGTCAACATGATGACCGCGCAGCGCAACTACCAAGCCAACGCCCAGACGATCAAGACGCAGGACCAGGTGCTGTCCACGCTGGTCAACCTGCGCTGACGCCTTTCCCGCAGCCCCCATCGCCACCTGACGGAGACATCGCATGGATCGCATGATCTACACCTCCATGACCGGCGCCAGCGCCGCCTCTCACCGGCAGGCGGTGCTGTCCAACAACCTGGCCAATGTGTCCACCGACGGCTTCCGCGCCGAGATGTCCACGTTCCGCTCGGTGCCCATCCAGGGCGGCGGCTCCACGACCCGCGTGTTCGGGCTGGAAGCCACCTCCGGCCATAACGACGCCCCCGGCCCGGTGCAGCGCACCGGGCGCAACCTGGACGCAATGGCCGTGGGCAAAGCCTGGTTCGCCGTGCAGGGCACGGACGGCACCGAGGCCTACACGCGCGCCGGCTCGTTCGAGGTGACGCCCACCGGCCAGCTGGTCACGCGTACCGGCCTGCCCGTGCTCTCCGACGGCGGCGGCCCCATCGAGCTGCCCCAAGGCGCCGACGTGACGCTCGGCTCGGACGGCACGCTCACCGCCACCATCGCCGGCCAGCGTCCGCAGGCCGTGGGCCGGCTGAAGCTGGTCACGCCGACGGAAGACGACCCGCTCAAGCGCGGCGACGACACACTGTTCCGTTCCACATCGGGTGATCCGCTGCCCGCCGACCAGAACGCACGCCTGCTGGCAGGCGCCACCGAAGGCTCCAACGTCAACGCGGTGGAGTGCATGGTCGGAATGATTGCGGCCTCGCGCCAGTTCGAGCAGCAAATCCGCCTCCTGCAGACCGCCGAGAGCGATGACAAGACCGCCGCCCAGTTGCTGAGCCTGAACGGCTGATGCACCCGGCAGCCCCCCACCGACAGCCCCAGGAATCGCCATGATCAATTCCCTCTGGATCGCCAAGACCGGCATGAGCGCCCAGCAGACGCAGCTGGACGTGATCTCCCACAACCTGGCCAACGTCTCCACCACCGGCTACAAGCGCAACAACGCGGTGTTCGAAGACCTGATCTACCAGAACCTGCGCCAGGTCGGCGCGCAAAGCACCGAGCAGAACCAGCTGCCCACCGGCCTGCACCTGGGCCTGGGCGTGCGCACCGTGGCTACCAGCCGCAACTTCACGCAAGGCAGCCTGCAACAGACGGGCAACCGGTTGGACGTGGCCATCAACGGCAACGGCTTCTTCGAGGTGACCATGCCCGACGGCACCATCGGCTATACGCGCGACGGCTCCTTCCAGCTCGACTCGCAAGGCCGCATCGTCAACTCCAACGGCTTGCCGGTCGCCAACGGCATCACGGTGCCGGGCAACGCGACCAGCCTCAACATCAGCGAGGACGGTATCGTCACGGCCACCCTGCCGGGCAACACGCAGCCCCAGCAGCTGGGGTCGCTGGCCATGGCCAGCTTCATCAATTCCGCCGGCCTGGAGCCGGTGGGCCAGAACCTCTACAAGGAATCGGCCGCCTCCGGCCAGCCCCAGCAGGGCACGCCCGGCACCAACGGCCTGGGCGTGATGCGCCAGGGCTTCCTGGAGTCCTCCAACGTCAACGTGGTGGAAGAGCTGGTCACGATGATCCAGACCCAGCGCGCCTACGAAATGAATTCCAAGGCCATCCAGACGTCCGACCAGATGCTGGCCAAGCTCGCGCAGCTGTGATGCGCTGCGCACCCGAAGGTAACACGCCATGAACCGCCTTGCCATCACCGGCGTCCTGCGCCTGGGCACCCTCCTGTCGCTGCTGGCAGCCGCCGCCGGCTGCGCCCCGCTCAATCCGCCGCCGCCGGTCGATCTGGTCTCCACCGCGCCGCCCATGATCGCGCCGCCGGTCCGCCCTACGGGCCCGGCCACCGGGAGCCTGTTCCATTCGGCCAGCTACCGGCCCGTCTTTGAGGACCGACGCGCGCGCCTCGTGGGCGACGTGGTCACTATCCAGATCGTGGAAAACGTGTCGGCCAAGCAGAACTCCACCTCCACGGTGGGGCGCACCTCCGACACCAAGGCCGGCATCACCGCGCTGCCGTTCATGGGTGGTGGCGCGCTGGGCAAGCTGGGCGTGGGCGCCACCAGCAGCAATGCTTTCTCGGGCAAGGGCGGCACCGAAAGCACCAACACCTTCACCGGCACCATCACCACCACCGTGGTCGAGGTGCTGCCCAACGGCCACCTGGTGGTAGCCGGCGAAAAGCAGATCGGCGTGAACGAGAACGTGGACGTGATGCGCTTTTCCGGCACGGTGGACCCGCGCTCGCTGCAGCCGGGCAGCGTGGTCAGCTCCACGCTCGTGGCCAATGCACGCCTGCAGTCGCGCGGCCGCGGCGCGCAGAGCGAGGCGCAGGCCATGGGCTGGCTCTCGCGCGCGTTCAACTCGGTCGCGCCGTTCTGACTGAAGCGCCCCGGCCGAAATGGCCGGCGGGCGCGCATCACTTGCTACGTTATTCATAGCTGCGAGCGCCCACTGAATGGGCGCTCGCAGCCGTTTTTGCCAGGATATCGGGCAAGGCGCGCAACAGCGCGCCTTGCCGGCAATTGGCGGGTGAACCGGCGTCTTTTTCGGGATTCCCCGAAACGCCCCGCTTTCACAATCGAGCCCATGAAAGCTCTGACCGCCCCTTTCGCCTCCGGCTCGCTGCGCCATGCCAGCCTTCCGCGCGCCCGCCTGGCGCTGGCGTCGCTGGCGATGCTTCTGGGCGCGCTGCTCGCAGCCCAGCCTGCGCATGCGCTGCGCATCAAGGAGCTGGCGGCCGTGCAGGGGGTGCGCAGCAACCAGTTGACCGGCTACGGGCTGGTGGTGGGCCTGGACGGAACGGGCGACCAGACCACGCAGATGCCCATCACCACGCAGGCCATGTCCAATTACCTGCAGCAGATGGGCATCAGCCTGCCGCCAGGCACCACGGCGCCGCAGCTCAAGAACGTGGCGACGGTGATCGTCACCGCGCAGCTGCCGGCCTTCGCCCAGCCGGGCCAGAACATCGACGTCGTCGTCTCCTCGATGGGCAACGCCAAGTCGCTCAAGGGCGGCACGCTGATCGCCACGCCGCTGCGCGGTGCCGACGGAGAGATCTACGCGCTGGCCCAGGGCAACCTGGTGGTGGGTGGCGCGGGCGCTGCCGCTGGCGGCAGCAAGGTGCAGATCAACCACCTGAGCGCGGGCCGCATTCCCGAGGGCGCGCAGGTCGAACGCGCAGTGCCCACGCCGCTCAACGATGGCGACACCATCAGCCTGGGCCTGAACTCTTCCGACTTCCAGACCGCCCGCAAGGTGGCCCAGACCATCAACAGCCGCCTGGGCCCGGGCACGGCCACCGCGCTGGACGGCCGCACGGTGCAGGTGCGCGCGCCGCAGGACCCCGGTGGCCGCGTGAACTTCATCGCCGAGCTGGAGGAGCTGCCCGTTCCCGACTCCGTGCCATCGGCCAAGGTGGTCATCAACGCCCGCACGGGCTCCATCGTGCTGAACCAGGCCGTGACGCTGGGGCCCTGCGCCATCGCGCACGGCAACCTGTCGATCAGCATCAGCTCCACGCCCGTCATCAGCCAGCCTGGCGCCCTGTCGCAAGGCCAGACCGTGGTGGCGCAAAAGAGCGACATCCAGGTCAAGCAAGAGGGCGGCAAGGTGCTGGAGATGCCTGCATCGCCGCAGCTGGCCGACGTGGTGCGCGCACTCAATTCGCTCGGTGCCACGCCGCAAGACCTGCTGGCCATCCTGCAGGCCATCAAGGCCGCCGGCGCGCTGAACGCCGAACTGGAGGTCATCTGACCATGACGTCGGGACCCCGTCCTTCCCTTCCGCTCCGCTGCGCCGCCGCCCGCCGGCCGGCGCGTCGCTGAGCCCCTGCAGGAGCGCATGCCATGGCCCTTTCCTCCGCCCTGTCCACCGCACCCTCGCCCTCCATGTCCAGCCAACAGTCGCTGGCGGTGGATGCGCGCTCGCTCAACGCGCTGAAGATGCAGGCGGGCAAGAACAGCCCCGACGCCGCCAAGGAAGCGGCCAAGCAGTTCGAGTCGCTCTTCATGCGCGAGATGATCAAGAGCATGCGCGAGGCGACGATGAAAGCCGGCCTGCTCGAAGGCGCCGAAGGCAACATGGCCAGCGACATGTTCGACCAGCAGCTGTCGGTGCAGATGTCGGGCCGGCCCGGTGGCCTCTCCGAAGCCATCCAGCGCCAGCTGACCAAGCAGATGGGCGGCGACACCGAAGCGACCCTGGTGCCCGGCTCCACGCTCGGGCTGGACGCCAGTCTGCGCCTGCGCAGCAACGGCGTGCGCTCCAGCTCTGCGTCCGCCCCGGTGGATGCAACGGCGCCAGCGCCCAAGGGCCGCGAAAAATTCGTGCAGCACCACCGCGCTGCCGCCGAGCGCGTGGCGCAGGAAAGCGGCATCCCCGCCAGCTTCATGCTGGGCCAGGCCGGCCACGAGACCGGCTGGGGGCGCGCCGAGATCCGCACCAGGGAGGGCGGCAACTCGTTCAACCTGTTCGGCATCAAGGCCGGCAAGGGGTGGACGGGCAAGGTCGCCGAAGTCACCACCACCGAATACGTGGGCGGCGTTGCGCGCAAGGTGACGGCCAAGTTCCGCGCCTACGATTCCTACGAGGACTCGTTCAAGGATTACGCCAATCTCATCAACGACAACCCGCGCTACGAAAAGGCTCGCGCCAAGACGCATTCGGCCGTGGCCTACGCGGCCGAGCTGCAGAAGGCCGGCTACGCCACCGACCCGCAATACGCCCACAAGCTCAGCCGTGCCATCCAGAGCACGCTGAACGTGGCGCCCACGAGTGTGGCGCGCAACGTGTCGCAGACGCAGGTGTGATCGAGGAACTGACTCCATGAGCCTGCTCAACGTCGGAGGCCGCGCGCTGCTGGCCAACCAGGTGGCCCTGCAGACGGCCGGCCATAACATCGCCAACGTGAACGTGGCCGGCTATTCGCGCCAGACGGTGTCGATGCGCACCGTGCAAGGCCAGTTCACGGGCGGCGGCTACATCGGCCAGGGCGTGGACATGCAGACGATCCAGCGCAACTACAACGAGCTGCTGACCAAACAGTCGGCAGCTGCCGGCTCCGTCCAGCAGGCCGATGCCGTTCGCGCGCAGCGGCTGGCGCAGGTGCAGGACATCTTCAAGGGCGGCGCCTCGGGGCTGGGCGCCTCCATCACCGACATGATGAATTCGCTGGCCGACGTGGTGGCGGCGCCCAGCGACATCACGGCGCGCACCGTGACGCTGACGCGGCTCAACGAAATGGCCGGCCGCATCCGCTCGGCGGCCGACCAGCTGGGCGAGGTGCGGTATTCGGCCGTGCAGCAGCTCACGGGCAACATGGAAAAGATCAACGCGCTGGCCAAGAGCGTGGCCGACGTGAACGAGCAGATCGCCCGCACCAAGGGCAACGGCCAGACGCCCAACGACCTGCTGGACTCGCGCGATCAACTCATCCGCGAGCTGAACCAGTACGTGCAGACCTCGCAGGTGGCCGCCGACGACGGCACGGTGGGCCTCTTCGTGGCGGGCAGCCAGCCCCTGGTGCTGGGTACCGTGGCGACCACGCTGTCGGTGCAGGAGTCGTCGCAGTTCCCCGGCAGCGGGCAGATGCGGATGTATTTCAACCGCCCGGGCGCAACGTCCGTCGAACTGGATGAAGGCATGCTGGGCGGGGGCGAAGCGCCGGGCCTGCTGCGCTTCGTCAACAACGACCTGGCCGAGTCCAGCAACCTGCTGGGCCGCATGGCCCAGGGCATCAGCATGTCCATGAACGCCCAGCAAAAGCTGGGCCTTTCGCTGGACGGCGTGCCCGGCAAGGCGCTGCTGACCCAGCAAACCTCCGCCCAGGCCTACACCACCGGGACCGCACAGGGCTCGGTGGGCTTTTCGGACCCCACACGCTTTGCCGCTTCGAACTACGAGGTGCGCTTCAGCACGCCGCCGGGCGGCCAGGTGGTGCGCCTGTCTGACGGCCAGGCCACCAACTTCACCGACCTGACCGACCTGTCGAGCAAGACCATCGACGGGCTGCAGTTCAACCTGACCACCGCCGGCACGGCCGGCGAGCGCGTGCTGTTCCAGCCCTTTGCCACTGCAGCGTCCAACCTGCAGGCATCCATCTACTCCCCCCGCGACCTGGCCGTCGCGAACCCGATCAACGCCTCGATGGCCGCCTCCAACGCCGGCTCGATGCAGCTGGCCTCGCTCAAAGCCACCGGCCGCCAGCGCGATGCCGCCACGGGTCAGATCGTCTCGACCGGCACCCTGAACCTGCCGCCCTCGCCCACCGCGCCGGCCACCACCGGCGGCGGCGTGAAGCTGAGCTTCGTGGCCGGGCCGCCCTCGGGCTACACCGTCTCGGGCACCACCACGCGGCCGCTGAGCGTGGACCCCGCGGCCGCCTATACTCCGGGCGTCACGGTGGTCCCCTACACCTCGGGCCAGCCCATCGAGATCGACGGCTGGTCCATCACGCTGCAAGGCGCGCCCAAGGACGGCGATTCGGTCACCGTCGGCAATTCGCGGGACGCGCAGTTCGGCGACGCCTTCACCCGCAATGCCGGCAACGGCAAGGCGCTGATGGATCTGCGCGACGTGAAGATGTTCGACGACTCCACGCTGAGCGACGGCTATGCCAGCCTGATGGCCCAAGTGGGCACGCGCACGCAGAGCGCCCAGTACGCCGCCAACCTGTCCTCCTCCATCGCCAAGAATCTGGAGGCCGACCGCACTGCGGTCTCGGGCGTGAACCTGGACGAGGAAGCCGGCAAGCTGATCCAGTACCAGCAGGCCTATCAGGCTTCGGCCAAGGTGCTGCAGATCGCTCAGAACGTCTTCGACAGCCTGATCCAGACCATGGGCCGCTAAGGGCCGGCGCAGGCAAGCATGCAGTCCACCGCACGGAGCATCACATGACCAATTTCTACCGCGTCGGCACGGCCAACATGTTCGACGCGACGCTGACGAACCTCAGCGCACGACAGACCAACCTGGCCGACCTGCAGGAAAAGCTCACGTCAGGCAAGCGCGTGGTGCGGCCCAGCGACGACCCGGTGGCCTCGGCGCAGGCCGAGCGCTCGCTCACGCGCATCTCGCGCATCCAGACCGAGCAACGCGCGCTGGAGATCCAGCGCAATGCCATTTCACAGGCGGAATCCACGCTGGGCGATGCGGTCGGCATCATGCAGGAAATCCGCCAGCTGACCGTAGCCGCAGGCAGCGGCACCATCAAGTCCGACGACCGCGTGACCTACGTCAAGCAGATCGCCAGCCTGCGCGAACAACTGACCGAAGTGGCCAACCGCAAGGACACCAACGGCATTCCGCTGCTGGGCGCGCTCGGCAGCCAGCTGACGCCCTTCCTTGGGCCGCAATCGGGTGTGCCCGACTACTCGTTCGCCGGACAGCCCGGCCAGGGCGCCAGCACCGGCACGGCCCTGACCAGCACGCTGGACGGCCAATCCGCCTTCATGTTCGACGTCAAGCGCGACGGCGTGTACACCGCCACCATCAGCGACGTGCCCAACGGCCGCACCTTCACCACCGACGCAGTGAAGGTCTCCGATCCCAGCCAGCTCACGGGCAACGACTACCAGATCACCTTCAACCCGGTCGGCCCGGGGGCCACCCCCGGCACCACCAGCGCCACCTACACCATCACCAACCTCACCACGAACACCACCTCGGCCCCGGTGACGCTGCCGGACTACCCTTCCGACAAGCCCGCCACCATTGCGGTGAGCGGCGTTCCTGGCATGAGCGTGACCATCAACGGCACGCCGGCCGCGGGCGACCAAGTCACCCTCAAGCCCAGCGCCAGCATCTTCAGCAGCATCGACTCGGCCGTGCGCAACATCGGTGGCGCCATCAACAACAACGGCTCCACACAGGCCGTGGGCCAGGCACTGGCCGCCATCGACAAGGGGCTGGACCAGCTGCACAACATGCGCGGGTATGCAGGAGAGCTGCTCAACCGCGCCGACCGCATCACCGGCGACCAGCAAAACCGCTCGATCCAGCTGGAAGCCGACCGCTCCCGCGCCGAAGACCTGGACATGGTCCAGGGCATCTCGGACTTCCAGAACTCGCAGATCGGCTACGAGGCCGCGCTCAAGTCTTACGCACAGGTGCAGAAACTCTCGCTGTTCAACTTCATCAGCTGATAACGCCAGCTTTACCACTACAGTGCGTCGGAGCCACGATGCGCTGCGACGTGGCGCCCCAAGCCCCGGCGCTCGGCTACCGGGCGAGCCCGCCGGCAGCCGAGCGCCGGGCCCGTGGTTTTCCCACATCAGGCCGCGCACCCGCATGCGGCATGGTCTCTGACAATGCGCCATCATCCGGCGCACCGGACAGCATCACTCCATCCCATGGCTCAATCCGTTCTCGGCAATCTCGTTCTCGGCTACCGCCCCCTGTGGAACGCACAGCGGCGGCTGGCGGGCGTGCAGCTCTACGTGCAGAGCGACGGCAGCACCGCCGTCGATGCACCGCACCTGCTGCGCACCCTGCAGGAGCTGTGGTCCTCGCATTCGCCACGGCTGCTGCTGTCGCCGCAGAATCGCCAGCTGCTGGCCGACCTGCTGGAACAAGCCCCCGCAGGCAGCCCCTGGATCGAGGTGCGCGGCGAGTGGCTGCAGCAAGACGCGGCCCTGCATGCTCGGCTTGAGGCCGCCCACCGCCGCGGCCTCAAACTGGTCTGGCGCGGCGGGGTGGAGCAACTGCCTGAGCCGGCCGTGGCCGGCTGCTTCGACAACAGCCTGCTGAGCCTCTCGCCCGCCGACGCGGCCACCGCGCTGCAGGCACGCGCTGCGCACGCCACCGCCCAGCGCCAGGCCGCCCGCGCTCCCACCGGACCGGCCAGCCCCGTGATCGACGGCCAGATGTACGAGAACCTCGCCAGCCGCGCGCTGATGCAGCACTGCCTGGACGAGCACCGCGCCGTCGCCGTGGCCGGCTGGCCACTGGAGGACGTGCTCTACAGCATGCGCCACCACCCGCTGCAGCCCGCGCATGACACGGTTCACGCGCTGATGCGCGCCATCGACGCCGAACAGTCGCTCGACGCCTTTGAACACATCCTGGGCGAGGACCCGCTGCTGGCCTGGCGCTTCATGGTCTATACCAATTCGGCCGCACTGGGCCTGCGCACGGGCATCGATTCGCTGCGGCGCGGCCTGGTGATGATGGGCTATGGCTCGCTGCAGCGCTGGCTGTCGGACCAGCTGCCGCACTGCGCCACCGAGCCCGACCTGCGCCCCATCCGAGAATCCATGGTGCTGCGCGCGCGGCTCACCGAGCGCCTGCTGGACGCCGGCGTGGAAAACGAGCTGCGCAGCGAGGTCTACATGTGCGGCCTTTTTTCGCAGCTCGACGACCTGCTGGCCGAACCGCTGGGCACCATCCTGCGCCGCCTCCCTCTTTCTGAGCGGATCTACGACGCCATCGTGCTGCGCACCGGCCCCTACGCCGCCAGCCTGGACATGGCCTGTGCGCTGGAGACCGACGACATGGCAGCGATCAGCCAGCTGGCCGAAACGCACGAGATGGACCTGGAGGCCATCAACCGCGCCCTGCTGCGCATGTTGGCCGACCTCGGAGCCTAGGGCGCTCGGACACGCGGCCCGGCCGTCAGAGCTGCGTCGCGAGCAGCGCCTCGAAGCGTGGTGCCGGCACCGGCCGGCTGAACAGGAAGCCCTGGAACTCATGCACGCCCCGCGAGGACAGCCACTGCAGCTGGCCCTCGGTCTCCACGCCCTCGGCAACCATATGCAGGCCAAGGATGCGGCACATGGAGATGATCAGGTCGGTGATCGGCGCGTTGTCCGCGATGCTCTGGATGAAAGTCCGGTCGATCTTCAGCGTCTGCAACGGGTAGCGCTGCAGATAAGCGAGATTGGAGTAGCCCGTACCGAAATCGTCGATCGCGATGCGAAAACCCTGCTGCCCGAGTTGCTCCAGCGTCTGCACCGTCTGCTTGTCGTGCCCCAGCAGCATGGACTCCGTGATCTCCAGCTCGAGGGCGCTGCAGTCGCCGCCCCAGCGCTCCAGGATTTCCATAAAACTGTCGAGCAGTTGCGCATCGGCCAGCTGACGCGGCGACAGGTTGATCGATATCAGCAACGGCCAGCCCTGGGCCGCCCACGCCACCTGCTGGCGTACCGCGTTCTCCAGCACGAACCGCCCCACCGCCAGGATCAGCCCCGACTGCTCGCACAGCGGAATGAAATCTCCCGGGGGGACCAGGCCGCGCTGCGGATGGTTCCAGCGCACCAGCGCCTCGGCACCAACGATACGTCCGCTGGCGATATCCAGCCGAGGCTGGTAATACACCTCCATCTCGCCGTTCTCCAGCGCGCGGCCGAGCTCGACCTCCAGCGCCAGGCGCATCTGCGCCTTGACCGCCAGATCTGCGGAGTAGCGCGATATGCCGTCGCGGCCCCGCTCCTTGGCGCGGTACATGGCCATGTCGGCGCGCCGCAGCAGCTCGCCGATGGAAAGGCCGTCATGGGGAAAGATGCTCAACCCGACGGAGGACGTGACGCGAACCGGGGTCTGGCCGAGGATGAAGCTGCGCGAGATGCTCTTGCGGATGCGCTCGATCGGCGCGCTCGCTTCGTTCACGACACCTTCGGTCGCCAGTAGCACCAAGAACTCATCTCCACCCAGCCGGGCGATCAAATCGCCCTGGCGGGTTTCCGAGCGCAGGCGCCGGGCGATCTCGACCAGCAACTGATCGCCCGCCGCATGGCCCAAGGAGTCGTTGACGTCCTTGAAGTGATCCAGGTCGATGAACAGGAGCGCGGCCTGCCGGCCGCTTCTGCCGAGGACCTCCAGGGCCGGCTGAAAGCACGCCACCAGCGAGCTGCGGTTGGGCAGCCCCGTCAGCGGATCGTGCTGGGCCAGGTAGTGCGCGTGGCTTTCCGCATCCTTGACGTCGCTGACATCCACCTCGCTGAGCAGCCAGGCCGGAACGCCGGTCACCGCATCCCGGCAACGCCGTACCGATATCTCGTGCCAGCGTTCGCCCTGACGGGTCTGCACCTGGGCCACGATGCGCGCCTCCCCCTGCCGGCGCAGCGAAGCGCGCAGGAGCGCACGCTGGTGGCGGTCGATGATGTAGTTCAGCCCGCCGGGCCGCGGCTCGGGCAGTCGGTCACGTGCGGCGGGATTGCGGTAGAGCAGGCGCCCACGCGGGCCATACATCGAGATCATCACCTCGGTGTGCAGCAAAGCCTCCACACTGCGGATCGACTCCGGATCGGACGGCTGTTGCCGGTCCATCGCCTCGCAGAAAAGCGCCATGCGGCCATCCGCCAGCCGGTGACCGCAGAAGACCATGTGCAACGTCAGCGGCTGGCCATTCGGGTACAGCGTCCACTGCTCGGTGAAGCGCGCCGTGGAATGCTCGAAATCCTGCTGGTACTGCCGCAGGCGACGGGCCACGGCCGGCGACATGTCCGCGCCCATGTCGCGACTGCACAGCTCATCCAGGGACGCCGCATTCCAGATCTGCAACGCCAATTGATTGGCCCAGACCATGCGGCCACGGTCGATGTCGAACACCCACACGGCATGGCTGATGAGTTCCAGCACGCCGTACGCCTCCAGCGGCTGGCCCGGGCCGGGCGCCGCCTCGGCTCCGGGCTGCGCGGCGCCGGAGCGCCCCGCTTGCGCCCCGCCGGGTTTCATGGCGTCGGGCAAGAGCATGGGATCGCGCCGCCCGCTGGCAGCGCCCCCCGGGCCGACTCGCACTGATGGCCCGCCCTCGCGGTGACATGAAGAATCCGTCTGTGGTTCATCGCGTGTTTCCCTCCATCGTCCTCAATCATGACGCGTTGTCCGTGGCCCCGCTCCCTGGCCGAGCGGCGCACGGTCAGCACGCGGGCCCGGAAGCACGAGCGCCACGGCCGCTGCACGTCACACGGCATGGGGCGAGCTCGCGGCAGATCATCCACCGACGCCAGGCAGCACGACGGAAAAATTATCTGCCAACACCCGATCCAGCAGGCTTGGCTCCCTATCGGGACTCGGCCGGGGGCCGGCTCGGCGCGCCCCGCCTCAGCGCGGCCCCGCCCGTTCCTTCATCACCCGCGCCCACACCTTCCAGAACGCCACGTCCTGCGTGGTGGTGAAGTTGATGCGCATCAGCGTGCAGGGCTGGCGCGTGGCGTGAAAGAGTGCGCCAGGGGCGATGAGATAGCCCTCGTCCAGCATGCGCTGGGCCAGCATGTCGGTATCCACGCCCGTCTCCACCCAGCCAAAGAGCCCGGCCGGCTCCGACGCGAAGCGGCAGCCCGCCTCCAGCGCCAGCTGCACGCTGCGCGCGCGCGCCTGCGCCAGGCGCTGGCGCATGCGGTCGGCGTGGCGGCGCAGCTGGCCCTGGTCGATGCAGAGAGCCAGGGCCTTTTCCAGCAGCGAGGGCGTGGTCAGGGTGGACAAGAGCTTGGTGTCCAGCAGCCGCTCGACCAGCGCGGGCGGTGCGGCCAGATAGCCCACGCGCCAGTTGGGCGCGAGGATCTTGGCGAAGCCGTTCACGTAGATGGTGCGGCGCAGCCCGTCCAGCGCGGCCAGCCGCGTGGCGTGGTCGGGCGCGATGTGGCCGTAGGTGTCGTCTTCGACGATGTGGAAGTCGTGGCGCTGCGCCAGCTGCAGCACCTGGTGCGCTCGGCCTGGCGACAGGCTGTAGCCCGTGGGGTTGTGCAGCACGCTCACGCTCACGAAGAGCTTGGGCGCGTGTGCCTCGCAATAGCGCTGCATCACGGCCAGATCGGGCCCCTCGGGCCCGCGCGGCACGGGCAGCACCCGCATGCCCAGGGCGTCGAGCCGGGCGAACTCCACCGACCAGCCGGGCTCCTCCACCATCACCGGATCGCCCGCCTTCAGCAGCGTGCGGCTCACGATGTCCAGTGCCTGGGTGGCACCCACGGTGGTCATGATCTGTTCGGGCTGCGCATGCACGTTGATGGCCGTGAGCCGCCGCGACAGCGCCTGGCGCAGCGCGGTGTCGCCCATGGGCTCGCCATAGCTCAGGGAGCCGTCCTGCAGCGACCGGCTGCCGGTGATCTTGCGCACGGCGGCGGGCAGAAAGCGCGCCTCCTCCAGCCATTCGGGCGGAAACACGCCCGTGCCGGGCTGCGGCAGCGACGAGGCCTGATGGAACATGCCGCGGATCAGCGCCGTGGCGTTGATGTGCGAGCCCGACACGCGCACGCCGATGCTGCCCAGAGGGGACGGGAGGCTTGCTACGCTATTAATAGCGATCTGCCCAGGTGGATCTTGGGCTGCAGGCGATTTTTGCAGATAGTCGCGCACGAAGAAGCCGCGCTGGGGCCGCGCCTCCACCAGGCCCTGCGCCAGCAACTGGTCATAGGCCGAGACCACGGTGTGGGGGCTCACGCCCTGCTGGCGCGCGCATTCGCGCACCGAGGGCAGGCGCGCGCCGGCCGGCAGCAGCCGCGAGCGGATGCGTTCGGCAAAGCGCTCGGCGAGCTGTTCGGTCAGGGTACGGTCGGAAGAGCGAGTGAGCATGGGTGCGGCATGGGTCGGCAGCTGTGCCGCTACATGAGCCAATACAGATCATGCAACTGCAACACTGTCTGTACTGGAACTGTAATGGAATCGATCCTACAGTGACTTCACGGTGTCTGCATGACATCCGTCAACGACCGCCACACCGAACGCCCCACTCGCCATGCCCTTCGTCGAATTCACCGCCCTGCTGGCCCTGGCCACGGCCATGAGCTTTTCGCCCGGCCCCAACACCACCTTGTCCACGGCGTTGGCGGCCAACCGGGGATTGCCGGCCGCCATGCGCTTCGTCTGCGCCGTGCCGGTGGGCTGGACGGCGCTGCTGCTGCTCTGCGCAGGCGGCCTGGGCGCACTGCTGGTGGCCGCGCCGCTGCTGCGGCTGGCCGTCAAGGCGGTGGGCATCGGCTATCTGCTGTATCTCGCTTGCAAGCTCGCTCGCAGCGGCCGCATGTCGCAGGCCGATGCGGCCCGGCTGAACGTGGGCTTCTGGCAGGGCGTGGGCCTGCAGTTCCTCAACATCAAGGCCTGGCTACTGGCCCTCACCCTGGTCGCCGGCTGGATCGCTGGTCGCCCCGATGCGATGCCGCGCCTGGCCTGGGTCACGCTGGTGATGCTGTTCTTCGCCTTCGCCAGCAACCTCGCCTATGCCGCTGCCGGCGCGCTGCTGCGCCAGTGGCTGGCCCAGGGCCACCGGCTGCTCTGGTTCAACCGCGCCATGGCCGCCGTGCTGGTGGCCACCGCCGCCTGGATGACCACGGCCTGAGCCGTCACCGCACGCCCACCCCAGAGAACAAGGCCCGCCATGGCAACTGCCGCATCCTCAACCGCCCCGCCGCCGGGCCCAGCCGCGGCTCCAGCGAGCGCCAGCGCCGAAACGCGCGGCCTCTGGCTCGGCCTGCTGGGCGTGGCGATCTTCGCGCTCACGCTGCCGATGACGCGGCTGGCCGTGGGCTCGCCCGAGGCGCCGCAGATGAGCGCCCTCTTCATCGCCATGGGGCGTGCCGCCGTCGCGGGCCTGCTCTCTGCCGCGCTGCTGCTGGCCCGGCGCGCGCCGCTGCCGCAGCGGGCGGACTGGCTGCCGCTGGCCGTGACGGCAGGCGGCGTGGTGTTCGGCTTTCCGCTGCTCACCTCGCTGGCGATGCGCCAGGTGCAGGCGGTGCATGCCAGCGTCATCGTCGGCCTGCTGCCGCTGGCCACGGCAGCGGTAGCCGCGCTGCTGCACCGGCAGCGGCCTTCGAGCGGCTTCTGGCTCTGCGCCATGGCAGGCACTGCCCTGGTGGTGGCCTTCGCCGTGCTGCGCTCCGGCACCGCGGGCCTGGCACTGCACCCGGCCGATCTGCTGCTGATGACGGCCATGCTCTGCGCCGCCGTGGGCTACGCCTTCGGCGCGCGGCTGTCGCAGCGCATGCGGGCCGATGCGGTGATCTGCTGGGCGCTGGTCATTTCGCTGCCGCTGTCGGCACCGCTCGCAGCGCTGTCCTGGCCGCAGGCTCCGCTGCCGGCCACGGCCTGGGGCGCGTTCGCCTATGTGTCGATCGGCTCGATGTGGCTGGGCTTCTTCGCCTGGTACCGCGGCCTGGCCCTGGGCGGCACGGTGCGCGTGAGCCAGGTGCAGCTGGTGCAGCCCTTCCTGGGCATGCTGGCCGCCGTGCCGCTGCTGGGCGAGCGGCTTGATGCGGTGAGCATCGGCTTCGGCCTGGCGGTGCTGGCCACCGTGGCCCTGGGCCGGCGCATGCCGGTGCGGCCGCCACCCGCGCCCCGGGCAGAAAGGCCATGGCCGACCTCTTGAAACCCCCACTGGCGCGGGCTCTGCTGGCGGTTAAGCTCCCCAGCGGCTCCACCCGCAAAGCCACCCCCGGCCGCACAACGGCCGACCTGCAACGACGACAACAGCGCATCGCCTCCACGCATGGAGCGGCGCCTCATGGAGATCACCGGAAATGACGAACTGGACCCTGGCCCAACGCGCCGCAAAGATGAACCCCTCGGTGATCCGCGAGATCCTGAAAGTGACCGAGAAGCCCGGCATCATCAGCCTGGCCGGCGGCCTGCCCTCGCCCAAGACTTTCCCCATCGACGCCTTTGCCCAGGCCTGCGCCACCGTGCTGCAGGAAGACGGCCAGGCCGCGCTGCAATACGCGGCCAGCGAAGGCTATCTGCCGCTGCGCGAAGCCGTGGCCCGCATGCTGCCCTGGTCGGTGGACCCGGACCAGGTGCTGATCACCACCGGATCCCAGCAAGGCCTGGACCTGATCGCCAAGGTGCTGATCGACCCGGGCAGCCGCATCCTGGTGGAAACGCCCACCTACCTGGGCGCGCTGCAGGCCTTCTCGCCCATGGAACCCACGGTGGTCAGCGTGGCCAGCGACGACCACGGCGTGCGGGTGGACGACCTGGCCGCCAAGGTGGGCACGGGTGCCGACCGGGCGCGCTTCCTCTACGTGCTGCCCAACTTCCAGAACCCCACCGGCCGCACCATGACCGAGGAGCGCCGCGCCGCACTGGTGGCCCGCGCCGCCGAGCTGAACCTGCCGCTGATCGAAGACAACCCCTACGGCGACCTGTGGTTCGACCAGCCGCCCGCGCTGCCGCTCACGGCCCGCAATCCCGAGGGCAGCATCTACCTGGGCTCCTTCTCCAAAGTGCTGGCGCCCGGGCTGCGGCTGGGCTTCCTGGTGGCGCCCAAGGCCCTCTACCCCAAGCTGCTGCAGGCCAAGCAGGCGGCCGACCTGCACAGCCCGAGCTTCAACCAGCGCATGGTCTCCGAGGTGATGAAGGACGGCTTCCTCGACCGCCACGTGCCCACCATCCGCCAGCTCTACAAACAGCAGCGCGACGCGATGCTGGCCGCGCTGGAACGCGAGATGGCCGGCCTGGACGTGCAATGGAACCGCCCGGACGGCGGCATGTTCCTGTGGGTGCGCCTGACGGAAGGCATGGACGCCATCGCCCTGCTGCCCGAGGCCGTGGAGCGCAACGTGGCCTTCGTGCCCGGCGCCGCCTTCTACGCCGACGATGCCGATCCGCGCACGCTGCGCCTGTCCTTCGTGACGGCCAGCGCCCAGCAGATCGCCACCGGCATCGCCGCCCTGGCCGGCGCCATCCGCGCGCGCCTGGAACGCAGCGCGGCGCCCGCGGCCGCCGCACTGGCCTGAGCCGGAGGAGTACGACACCGTGCTGCGCCTCTGGGGACGCCCTACGTCCATCAATGTCCGCAAGGTGCTCTGGACGGCGCAGGAACTGGGCCTGACGCTGCAGCGCACCGATGCCGGCGGCCAGTTCGGCCTGGTGCGCGAGCCCGACTACCTGCGCCAGAACCCCAACGGCCTGGTGCCGATGATCGAGGACGACGGCTACGTGCTGTGGGAATCGAACGCCATCGTGCGCTACCTGTGCGCCCGCCATTCGGGCGGCGACCTGTACCCGGACACCATCCCCGCCCGCTTCATCGCCGAGCAGTGGATGGACTGGCAGCAGACCACGCTGAACCCGGCGGGGCGCGATGCATTCGTGCAATGGGTGCGCACGCCGGCTGCCGAGCGAGACGAGGCCCGCATCGTCCAGTCCATCGCCGCCACCGAGCCGCTGCTGGACCTGCTCGACGCCCAGCTGGAACGCCAGCCCTTCCTGGCGGGCGACCGCTTCACCATGGCCGATATCCCGGCCGGCTGCGAAATCCACCGCTGGTATGGCCTGCCCCGCGACCGCACGCCCCGCCCGCACCTGGACCGATGGTTCCAGGCGCTGTGCGACCGGCCCGGCGCGCGCGGCGTGCTGGATCAGCCGTTGGGCTGACGTCTTCAGACCGCTCCGCCCACCGTTTTTCAGCGCCGATCGCCGGCGGGCTGCGGCGCACGGGCGGAGCCTTGCCCGCGCTATCCGCCAGTCCAATTCCTTTTGTCCTGCAAGCCCCAACGAAAGCGATCCATGCGCCAACGCCTCTTCAAGCAAGTCGATGTCTTCACCGAACAGCCCTACTTGGGCAACCCGCTCGCCGTGGTGCTGGACGGCACCGGCCTCGGCACGGAAGAGATGCAGCACTTCACCAACTGGACCAACCTGTCGGAAGCGACCTTCCTGCTGCCGCCGACCGAAGCCGGCGCGGCAGCGGGTGCCGACTACCGCGTCCGCATCTTCTGCCCAGGGCGCGAGCTGCCCTTCGCCGGCCACCCCACCCTGGGCAGCTCCCATGCCTGGCTGGAAGCGGGCGGGCAACCGCGCACGCCCGGCCGCGTGGTGCAGGAATGTGCCGCCGGCCTCATCACGCTGCGGCAGGACGGCGGCCGCCTCGCCTTCGCCGCGCCGCCGCTGCTCAAGAGCGGCCCGCTGGATGAAGCCGACGTGGAGCTGATCGCGCGCGGCCTGGGCCTGCAGCGCTCGGACATCCTCGCACATGCCTGGTGCGACAACGGCCCGCGCTGGCGCGGCGTGATGCTGGGCAGCGCCGAGCGCGTGCTGGCGCTGCAGCCCGATGCCGCGGTGCTCGGCGGGCTGGATATCGGCGTGGTCGGCCCGCGCGGCAAGGTCGGCGTCATCGCCAACCAGGCGGCCGATGCCCCCGGTGGCACCGGCTTCGAGGTGCGCGCCTTCTTCCCGGGCCACAGCGGCATGGTCGAAGACCCCGTCACCGGCAGCCTGAACGCTGCGCTGGCGCAGTGGCTGATCGGCGCCCATCTTGCACCGCCGCAGTACGTGGCGGCGCAGGGCACGGCCATGGGCCGCGCCGGCCGCGTGCATGTGGAGCAGGACGGCGACACCATCTGGGTGGGGGGCAGCTCGGTCACCTGTGTGGACGGGCAGGTCTTGCTATGACCACGCCCGACGGACTGCACCGCTGCGCCATCGACCACCTGGTGGTCATGGCCGATTCGTTGCAGGCCGGCGCCGACTGGTGCCGCCGCACCCTGGGCGTGGCTCCGGCCATGGGCGGCGAACACCCGCTGATGGGCACGCACAACCGCCTGCTCCAGCTATCCGGGCCCGCCCATCCACGCGCCTATCTGGAAATCATCGCTATCAATCCAGGAGCTAAAGACGCCCCGGCCAACGGCGCAAGACGCTGGTTCGACATGGACGACGAGGCCCTGCAGGTGCGGGTGCGCAGTCAGGGGCCGCAGCTCATCCACTGGGTGGCCTCGGTGCGGGACCTGGCGGCCGCCCGCAGCGCCATAGCCGGCTGCGGGCTGGACCGGGGCGACATCGTGCAGGCCAGCCGCCCCACGCCGCTGGGCCCGCTCCAATGGCAGATCACCCTGCGGCCGGACGGCCAGCGCTTGCTGGACGGCTGTCTGCCCACGCTCATTCAGTGGGGCGACCGCCATCCCTGCTACAGCCTGCCCGCAAGCGGCGTCACGCTGCAGTCGCTGCAGTTGGAACATCCACAAGCGCAGCTGCTGGCGCGCGCTTGCGGCGCAGCCGGCCTGTTACAGCGGGTGCAGATCACCCCGGCCGTGCAGCCGAAGATCCTGGCCACGCTGGCGACACCGCGCGGTATGGTGCAATGGGCTTCGCTCGCGTCCACAGCCTGAAGCAGGCCCTCCGCAGACCGCAAACCACGAATCTCCCACGGCATTCCCACGCGGTTCGGAGAGAACTCTCGAGAAGGTCCTCGCTGGTCGTGCAGCTGCACTTCTACTGCTGGCTCAGGCACCCGTCAGCCGCCAATACCCATGACGTGGCGCCAAGAGGGAAACAGCGGCCGAGGCATCCGCTCCGCCGCTTTCGGGGCTGGTGCATAGGCCTTGCTGTTGATCGGCGGGAAGTCGATGCGTAGGTGCTTTTTGCAGGCGCCGGCCTGCGCAAGCTGAAAGAGTTTCACCGTGTCTTGTGACTCCCTCGGCGCATCCTGCCCGGAATCACGACGATCAACCCCAGCCAACTGCACATCACGCTTCACACATCCGTAGCGAGCAGTGCAGAACCTCGGGGCACCAAGGCATAGCGCTTCTGATTCCATAGCATTCGTCGCTTTTGCGACAAATGTCGGAGGCACATCGGCTCAAGAATCCGCCGATGGGAACCCTCTACCTCGTGCGCCACGCTCAGGCCTCCTTTGGAGCCGACGATTACGATCAGCTCAGCCCGCTTGGGCATCGACAGGCGCATCGCTTGGGCGAGTACTGGCGAAACCAAGGTCTGCGTTTCGACGCGGTGCTGACAGGCACCCTGCGGCGGCACAGGGAGACGCTCGAGGGCATTTCGCAAGGGCTCTGCACCGACGGGATGCAGGCACAGACGTTTCCGGAACTGAATGAATACGACGGTGCAGCGCTGATCAAGGCCATCCACCCCCAAACGCTGCCCAAAGCCGATACGCCTGCTCTCTATAAGCAGCATTTCCGCCTTCTGTGCGACGCGCTGGCTCAGTGGATGGCCGGCACCATCAGCCCTGCCGGCATGGCCAGCTGGGACGAATTCTCCGCAGGCATTCACAGCGTGCTCGAACACATCCGTCGCCATCACTCTGGACATGAGGTACTGATGGTGACCAGCGGGGGGCCCATAGGCGCGCTGCTCACTCAGATTCTGGGATCCCCGGCAGAGGTCGGTATCGGCCTGAATATGCGGGTGAGGAACAGCTCTGTGACGGAGCTCAGCACGAGCGCCAAGAGGATCATGCTGCAGACGTTCAACGGTGTTGCACATCTGCAAGACAGTGATCACAGGGAATGGATCACCTATGCGTGAAATCGGAGTCAAGCGCGGACTTCGTATATGGGCCACCGAAGCGCCTTTCAACACCGCTCTGAAAAAACATCAGAAGCAGGATGGGCGAGAGGATGCGAGTCAAATCGCGGTACATCCCAGCTTCACACGTTGCACAGAGCGCCTTCCGGCCGTGGGAAACGGGGGCACCCCAATGCGTCCCCATTAACCCTCGCCCGCATTTCCCGCACTTGGTCTTAAAGCAATTGGGGTGGCGCGGGCTGGTCTGCCGTATTCAGCTATTTGCGCCCATGGAGGCAGCCCTGTACAGGAGGGGCTGCGCAAAGCAAAGCGCCCCGAGTACTTTCGTACGCGGGGCGATTTGGGCTGTAAGAGCCTGACGATGACCTACTTTCACACGGGAACCCGCACTATCATCGGCGCGAAGT
>JBHIWE010000007.1:0-41797 GCA_041987645.1 Acidovorax sp.
CTCACGGGACTATGAGCGGTTGCCAGAAGTGCTCGGCGGATTGCATTTCCTGGTGTTTGCAGTGCTCATGTTGCCTGCCGCTGCACGGGTGCTGGCAGCGGCGGGAAGTTCATAACACGCTCTAGAAACACCCATTTCTTTACAAGCAAGCCTGAACAAAAGTTGGAGTTGGAAATCTATCTTTGCAGTCACTCGAACTTTTCTATTTGGATTTACTTCTCCTGGAGTGCTCATCATTCATCTCCGCTTACGTTGTTTGAATCGAAATCGCTTCCATCAGTAGGGAAAGCACCATCGCGTGCTTCGCCAACTGCCTTTCTCAGCTTTTCAAAATACTGCCCTTCTTTGCCAGCGGTGTAGTTTATGAACCACTTTTGCTTCATCTGATAATCAAGATCTTTTTCCACCAACTCTTCAAGCTGATCCTCAAAGTTGACGCCCTTCGCTCCATAAGCATACTTCGCAAGCTGATAAAGACCTCTAGACATACGAGGCCCAATCCTTACGGTTGTTATTTCATTCTTTATGCTTTTCTTAGTCATAACGATTTTTCTCCATACCTCTCATGACTCATTCAAACGTATTTTTTTGCGAAGTCAACTAGGTTGACGAATTGAGTTCATGTCGCATAGCTACATCGATGATGAGTTTGTCTTATGTCGCATAGCCACATATATGATCAATTTTCCTTATGTGGCATGAACACATAAATGATGATTCTGCCCTATGTCTCATGGCGACATCATCCTCTATTGATTTTATTGACTATGACACAGTCTGCGTTTTATCCATAGAAATTTTCAGTCATAGAAAATCTGCGCGTACTGCTGATGATCGTTGACTTCGATTTTGTTCCTGCTAAGGTATTAATAAGCACCGTTACTCCAACCCCCTACAAATTCAAAAAAACGGGAAAAAGAGGTTTAAGCAAGGTCAATCAATCCTACGTATACCCCTTCGGGCTAACTTTAGGTTTGAATATCGTGGGTTTCACCCACACCCGCTGCTGCGCGAGGCTCGATAAAAACAACAATAAAGGAGGCCCCAATGGCACACCCCATAAAAGAAAAAGACGCGACCCTCAAAAGAAGGGCGGGCCAAGTTGGCGTGGAAGCCAATAGAAAAATTCGCAGCAAGCGTTTTGAGATCAGGTTCACACCTGAAGAATGGGTGGCACTACAACAACGTGCTAGTGAAGCAGGCGCATCTTCAACAGCTATCTACGCTCGTTCTGTTCTGCTTCCATCTAACCACCTAGCCGATCAAGAAACCAAGGCAGAGCACAAGTTGCGTGTTCAGCTTTTGGCATCTCTTGGAAAGATCGGTAGCAACATAAATCAGATAGCTCGTTCACTGAACCGCATGAAGATGTGGAACGACACCACAAAAGGTATGTTCCAGGAACTCACCAAGATTCAGGAAGGAGTGAGCACCATAAGTCAGTTATTCAAGGAGAAGAAATGAGCACAACAAATGGAATACCAGATGATTATTCAGGAGTAGTGAAATTCACATTTACTGAGACTGACTTTGCTACTGGCGCAGAAAAATCCGCCATCTATACAAAGCACTATCGCAACGGCGAACTACACAAAGAAGATGGCCCTGCCGTTCTGCTTGAAGGCAAACCACATCAATGGTGGGTTCATGGCCGTCAATACTCTGAAGAGGAGTACGACCATTTCTTAGAGAAGAAGGCTCTCAAAGAAAAGCTTGAGTCCAATCTTGGTGAGAAAGGAAGCACCAGCAGAGGAAAGATATGAACGTCACCATCTTCCCGACTGGCAAAGGTGGTTCGGAATCAGCCGTTAGATACCTACTCAGTGACACCGACCATGAAGGCAAGAAGCGTTCTGTCATACCTGAGATCCTGTTTGGTGATCCAGACACCTTCACAACAATCGCCAACGCCACCAAAAGGCAGCACAAGTACACCTCTGGGGTCATCGCCTTTCGTGACCACGAAACGATTACACCCGACCAAGTCACCACCCTGATCGAGACATTCCGCGCGACGTTCCTACCTGGCCTGAAGGTGGATGAGAACTTCGCTGACTTCTGGGTGATGCACCGTGAGAAGGGAAACGTGGAGCTGCATTTCCTAGTTGCCAACACTGAATTGGTCAGCACGCAGCAACTCAACATCCATCCACCCGGTGAAAAGAACATTCAGTTCTTCAATGCCTTCAGCGCCGTCATGAACGACACCTTCGGGTTCGCGCAGGTGGTGCCCGATCCCCTCAAGATCAGCCTCAAGCCGTTTGAAGCGAAGTCACCCAATGGGAAGAAGGACAAGAAGGCCAAAGACGATTTCGCCAAGGTCCTGCACACCGAGATCGTGGGTGGCTTCATCAAGGACCGCAACCAGCTCATTGGCTACCTGAAACACCAGGGCGTGGAGGTGCCAACCATTGGCACAGACTTCATCACCGTGCGTCTACCTGGTGCGAAGAAGAACACCCGCCTCAAAGGGCCGCTGTTCACCAAGGGAAGTGACTATGCAGCACTCGTGGCCGAACACCACCAGTCCAAGATTCCAAAGCACCTGACCCCTGCTGAAGCACAGGAGCAGAAGGACAAGCTGATTGCTGGCATCGAGGCTAGGACTGCCTTCAATCAGCGCCGCTACCTTACCCCCAAGCCTGGCGCGAAACGCAGTCACAGAGCCAGCAAGCTACCTACTGCCAACCTTCCACACCGTATAGCACGCCGCAAGGATGAACAGGATCAGAAGGTCAAGCCTGTGCCCACCAAGGAGATTCGCAGCACTCTCAAGGATCAGCTTACCCAGTTGAAGGAGCAGGCCGATCCTGCCAGCAAGATGCAGACTGCAAATCTTCCACACCATGTAGCGCGCCGCCAAGATGAGCAGGATCGTGAAGGCCCATTGTCTAGTGTCATGGGTGCTGCTGTTGGAGGACTGGAAGCACAGATAGGCGGTCTGTCAATGCAGTACCACAGCCTCATGCTCATGCTTGTTAGTGCCAAAGGCAGGAGAGCCGCACAGATCAAAAGCCAGCTTATGGCACTAGAGCAAAAGCTAACTGCATTAAATCTTGAGCTTGAGAAGAAAAAACTTCAATCCCAAGACACCCCAAAGCCAAGTACCGTGTAAACAATCAATATCAACAAAGATATTCAATCCTCATCAAAACGAAACAACCATAGTTTGTGTTCCTTTATAGATACCCGGATTGACGTATTGATTTGGCATTAGGCGATATCCGACAGCCATACTTTGGAGCAAACCTGTTCCAGTTCCTGTGTAGTTGTGTGTTGACTCGTAAATATCATCACTCCAGACTCCATCCTTCCCTTGAATTTGATATTTCAACAAATTACTACCATTAATTATTACAGAATAAGTTCCATATCTATTCGTAGAGGATGAATCACTTAACAAACGCCACGATGTTCCTCTTGTACAAAGAATAGTAAATTCCTGAGTAGACATTTGATAGTCTGACGCAGCCGGGTTGTATTCACCAAAAACAACATCAGAAGCTGTCATTTTGCAGCTTGCCGCCAGTGTGGCCGTGCTCTTGTTGGTTGTCGTAGTAATGTTACTCTGCGCCATTACAGAAGAACAAATCGCAAGTGTCGATATTATTATTTTTATAATCATTTTCATTCTATACCTCCATTAGATAAAGAATAGCAGCCAACATTCAATTGTCAAACCAATTGAAGGCAAACTTCAAATAATCAATTCCCAGAGAGGCGGCATCATAGTTAAATTCATATGAATTTAACTTGACAACACAAATTCTTCTGCTAAATGTAGATCAGGAGAATTTCAATGATAAAGAAGAAAAACAATACCTATAAGCTAATCAAGGCCAACACACCTAAGCTGGCACTCATACACCATGCTACAGAATTTTCGCCAAATCGCCTTGCCTCTCTTTTTCTAAAGAACACTTCGCAGGATGAACTAGTTATCCAGAAGAAGTCAAAGGATGGTTTTTGGGATTGGAAGCTGGCTGATGATACGGCCTACAAATATCTCAAGAAAGAGATCGCGGCATACCTAAAGAAGAATGCTGACACTCCAACCTTCCAGCTAATGCTGGAGCACTTCAATACAAACTATCTGACCAAAGACTACTTCGGGGGAGACTACCAGTCTTTGGTGAACACCTATCAATTCCAAGAAGGCCCATTAAAAGACTTCGTGCGCGAAGCCTTCATAAAAATCAACCCTATTACAGCAGGCATGTCACCAAAAGAGATTGCTGTGCGCAACCAGAGGCTTGGCAAGATTTCTGTGAAACACTGGATCGGTGACATCACCAACTACGACTACTTCAGTCAGGCGCCTGAATTCATGATGAAGAATGTCCAGCAGGCACTTCAATACATTGATCTCTACATCATGAATTTACTCAATGAAAAGCAGCTTGATAGCGAATTGAGCAACCTTTCAGCCAACCAAAGGCTAGAGAAGAAGCTAGTGCCGAAAGCGAGTGCAGCCAAAACCAAGCTCTTAAAAATCTAGAACAATCAAAGGAGACAAGAAGTAAAAAAGCACCCCGAAAGGTGCTGCTTCATTTTTTCCCAACAACCAAGGTCGAGGCACTTACATTTTTTATGAATGGATCTGGAGCCACTGACGAGAGCTTCTGATAGCTATCCCAGTTTGACGCCTTGTTGATTGGAAATGAATTGAATGAACCGTCCTTGAAAACAATTCCAATGTTGTAGGCATCTGATCTCACCAGGAAGACTTCTTCACTATCAACGGCGGTAATTTTCTCTTCAGCATCAACAAAATTTTCAATCACGATTTTTCCAATCAAACGGAGAAAAATTCTCCTGATTTTTTCTATTAACCATTTCATATGCCAGTCTCCTTTGAGAACAACATATAAAACCTATTTACCCTGTCAAGTGCCGTAGGCAAAAAAGGACCGCTTCGTCGGGTCCTCCCGGGGCATTCAAGAAGACAGCCTATGCTATCGAGTTTTTAACAGCCCAAAGCTTACTTCCAATGTCGCTATGTCTCAAGGTGGCATACCGCTTCAAGGTTTCAAGCTCAATATGTCCAGAGATCTTGCTAATCTCAATGTCCGTCAAGCTGGTGTTGATGAAGTACCAACTGACAGCACAATGCCTCAAGTCATGGATCTTGAAGTTCTCAACTTTGGCATTCTTGCAGATCACCTTGAACCTATTGCCCAGCGTTGAGCTATTGGTCCAGTAATCGCCAAAGACAAGCTGCTGTTTTTCCGTCTTCAGCTTCAGCAGCCTATCTTTGATGAAGTGAAAGAATTCGGGCCGCAACGGCACCTTCCTGTCTTCTGCATTCTTCTTCTCTGCGATCTTGGTGTTTTCCTTCGGAACGAAGATGTAGGAAAGGTGCGGCTTCTCTTCGTTCAGGTGAATGTCACTCCACTTCATGAGCAAGCTTTCACCAGCGCGCATGCAGGAGTAATACTGCCAGAGCATGAAGCACTTCCATTCCTCCTGCTTGACATACATCTTGTCCGTGGCAGCAAGCAGCCTATCAAGCTCACCTTCTTCAAGAATTCTGTCTCGTGGCTTCCAAGCCTTGGGAGGCGGATTGTCATCAAAAGGCTTTCGATCAAAGGTGTAGTCCATGTGCTTAGAGTGCCACTCCAAAGCATTCTTGATCACATAGTAGATTTTGCGAACCGTGCCTTCTGCGTAGGTCTTCTTGACCAGCTCCCCAGAAGCTTCATCCTTAACCATGTTCGCTTTGAACAAAGGGTGGGCCTTCTTCTTTTTCTTTTGGTCAGGCACTGGCTGTTCAAGCTTGGTCTTCAGGTAGATGGAAAAGGTGCCAGCCTTGAAGCTTTGGAGGGGCACTGCGCCGATCTCAACCTTGAGCTTGTTGATCGTGTAGAGCTTCCCTTTCGCCAAGGTGTTGTGCTTGATGTAGTCGTCAAAGATAGTTCCAAGGGTCATCTTCTTGACCTTGGCAATGTCTACCGACTCACCCCTGTCCAACTTGGTCTTGATGTCACGAATGAACTTCTCAGCCTCCTTCTTGGCCTTGAAGGTCTTGCTGACTGCTACACCAGCTTCACGGATGCGCACGAGGTACGAGACGTCACCGTTCGTGCCCACCCGTTCTGTGATCAACTTGCCTGCCATTGCTACCCCTCTCCATTCCTGTCCCTTCCAGTCACCACGTTGGCGCTTGGAACAAATTTGGAACATTTGAAGTAGGATAGCGTACCGATCAACCCTAAGTGCAAGTCACAAAAGGTATTTTTTAACTTACGTTGGTTCCCTCCTAAGCGCTAGATGCAGGTTCGATTCCTGCTGAGGGGACCACGGGTGCGCCGCCCCCTGTACTCCGAGCGACCGCCTGCTCTGTAAGACAAAGCCGCATGACTGCGCTTTGGCTGCCGACACCGCGGAACCTTCCATGGCTGCCCCACCACAATGGGGTATGCGCCCCACCGCCTCCCGCTCCACCTCCACCCGGCCCGGCTCCGGGCATGGCCCCTCCCTGGGCTCGGCCGACCGGGCCCTGGTCCTGCAAGGCGGCGGTGCGCTCGGTGCCTATCAGGCGGGCGTGTACGAGGCCCTGGCCGAAGCCTCCACGACGATCGGCTGGGTCGCGGGCGTGTCCATCGGCGCCATCAACGCGGCCCTTATCGTGGGCAATGCGCCCGAGCACCGCGTGGCCCGGCTGCGCGAATTCTGGAATCAAGTGTCCTCCGGCTGGGGCCAGCAGACCCCGCCCGGCCCGTTCTGCGACCGCACGGTGCTCAACCAGTGGAGCGCCGCCACGGCCGTGCTGTTCGGCATCCCCGGCTTCTTCCGGCCGCGCTGCGAGCCGGCCCTGGCGCTGCTGGGAGGCAACGCCCCCACCACAAGCTACTACGACACCAGCCCGCTCAAGCACACGCTGGAGCGGCTGATCGACTTCGACCGCATCAACCACGGCGATGCGCGCCTGAGCGTGGGCGCGGTCAACGTGCGCACCGGCAATTCGGTGTACTTCGACAGCCAGCAGCAGCCGCTGCGCGCCGAGCACATCATGGCCAGCGGCGCCCTGCCGCCGGGCTTTCCGGCCATCCACATCGACGGCGAGGACTACTGGGACGGCGGCGTAGTGTCGAATACGCCTCTGCAGTACGTGCTGGACATGCACCCCCGCACGCGGCCGCTGCAGGTGCTGCAGGTCGATCTCTTCAGCGCCCGGGGCAACGTGCCAAGCACGATGTCTGAAGTCGCGCAGCGGCAGAAGGACATCATGTATTCCAGCCGCACACGGCTCAATACCGATGCGCTGTCGGCCAACGTCAACTTGCAGCAGGCCATGTCGGACCTGATGGCCAAGCTGCCCCAGCAACTGCGCAACGACCCAAGTGTGAAGGCGCTGTGCGCCCAGCTCCGGCACGAGCCCATCGAGATCGTCCACCTCATCTACCGCCACCGGCCCTACGAGCTGGACTCCAAGGACTACGAGTTCTCGCGCGCTGCGGTGCTCGACCACTGGGAGGCCGGCATGCGCGACATGCGCCACACGCTCTCGCACCCCGACTGGCTGGATCGCCAGACGCAGCACGGCGTCACCACGTTCGACCTGTCGGATGACGGCCTCGCGGCCCCCGTGCGCCGGCCGAAGCTGGACCTCACGCCGGACTCGGCCACTGGGCGCGGCAAGCGCTGAAGACGGCTCGGCGCGATACGGTGCGATGCAGCGTACCTCCTGCCTCTTTAAGTCCGGGCTAAGTGCCGCGATCCACACTGTGTGCCACCACTGCCCAGGAATGCAGCCATGAAGATCGAAGACGTTCGCAGCCAGGCCTTCGCGATGCCGCTGACCAGCCCGGCCTTTCCGCCCGGACCCTACCGCTTCGTGCGGCGCGAGTTCATGGTCATCACCTACCGCACCGACATGGATGCGCTGCGCGCCGTGGTGCCCGAGCCGCTCGAAGTGACCGAGCCGGTGGTGAAGTACGAATTCATCCGCATGCCCGACTCCACGGGCTTCGGCGACTACACCGAGTCGGGCCAGGTGATTCCGGTGCAGTTGCGCACCGCGCGCGGCGTGGAGCAAGGCGCCTACGTGCATTCGATGTACCTCAACGACCACCCGCCGATCGCCGGCGGGCGCGAGCTCTGGGGCTTTCCGAAGAAGCTGGCCCAGCCGGCCTTCCGCTACGAGACCGATGTGATCGTCGGCACGCTGGACTATGGCCGCGTGCGCGTGGCCAGCGCCACCATGGGCTTCAAGCACCGGCAGCTCGATCCCGGCCCGGTGCTGGCCGGCATCGCGCAGCCGAACTTCCTGCTCAAGATCATTCCCCACGTCGATGGCACGCCGCGCATCTGCGAGCTGGTGCGCTATCACATGGTCGATGTGAACCTGCACGGCGCATGGACGGCGCCCGCGTCGCTGGAGCTGCACCCGCATGCACTGGCACCCGTGGCCGACCTGCCGGCGCTTAAAGTGGAGTCCGCCGTGCACTACATCGCCGACATGACGCTGGCGCTCGGCACCGTGGAGCACGACTATCTGGCCTGAGCCCGACCGGAACCGCTTCCTGCCCATCCATCCACCCAGTCAGCCATTCGTTCGTTCATTCATTCATTCATCAACCGAGGAGAACTCCATGCAACTCAAGGACAAGGTCGCTTTCATCACCGGCTCGGCCAGCGGCATCGGCAAGGAAATCGCCACCGTCTTCGCCAAGGAAGGCGCCAAGATCGTGATCGCCGACCTGAACAAGGACGCCGCCACGGCGACGGCCGAGGAACTGAAGTCCACGGGCGCGCAGGCGATCGGCGTGGCCGTCGATGTGACGGACGAAGCCCAGGTGGATGCGGCCGTCGAGGAAGCTGCCAAGGCCTTCGGCGGCATCGACATCCTGGTGAGCAACGCCGGCATCCAGATCGTGCATCCGGTCGAGGAATTCAGCTTCGCCGACTGGAAGAAGATGCTGGCCATCCACCTGGACGGCGCCTTCCTTACCACCCGCGCCTGCCTCAAGCACATGTACGCACAAGGCCGGGGCGGCAGCGTGATCTACATGGGCTCGGTGCACTCCAAGGAAGCCTCCAAGCTCAAGGCCCCCTACGTCACGGCCAAGCACGGTCTGATCGGCCTGTGCAAGACGGTGGCCAAGGAAGGCGCGGCGCACGGCGTGCGCGCCAACGTGATCTGCCCCGGCTTCGTGCGCACGCCGCTGGTGGAAAAGCAGATCCCCGAGCAGGCCAAGACGCTGGGCATCACCGAAGAGGAAGTGGTGAAGAACGTGATGCTCAAGGAAACGGTGGACGGCGAATTCACCACCACCAACGACGTGGCGCTGGCCGCGCTGATGTTCGCGGGCTTCCCGACCAATGCGCTGACGGGTCAGTCGCTGGTGGTCAGCCACGGCTGGTTCATGCAATAAGAGCAGGCTGGGACATCGCTGCGGGCGGCCCGAGGCGGCGGCGCCCCGCCAGCGCCCCGCCAGCGCCCCGCCGCAGCCAACCCGCGCCCACCGCCAACGAACGGCAGCCCCCGTCAATCCAATCCGTCGAACGTGGCATCGTCCGGCCCCACATAGCGGGGGGACCGCCACGACACATCGCGCAACGCCCCCGCCACCTGCTTCTCCACCCCCATCAACACCGCGAACAGCGCCATGCGCACCGCAATGCCGTTGTCCGTCTGCCGGAAGATCGCCAGACGCGGGTCGTGATTCAGGTCGGTGCTCAGATCGTTGGCCCCGGGCCGGCCATCGCGCGGCAGCGGGTGCATGAGGATGGTATCGGGCTTGCACACCGCATCCACCAGCGACTTGCGCACCTGGAATTCAGGCGTGTAGCCCTCGATGGCCTCGCCCTCGAAGCGCTCTTTCTGCACCCGCGTGGCATACACCACATCGGCGCCGGCCAGGCCCGCCTCCAGCGAGGCCACCGTCTCCACGGCATGGCCGTTGCGGGCCGCGAGTTCGATGAGATGGGCCGGCATCTCCAGCGACGGGGGCGCCACCAGCGTGAACCGCAGACCCCGGTACAGCGAGAGCAGCCGGATCAGCGAATGCACGGTGCGGCCGTACTTCAGGTCACCCACGATGGCGATGTGCGATCCGTCGAGCAACTTGCCCTGGCGCGAGAATTCGCGCTGGATGGTGTAGAGGTCCAGGATCGCCTGGCTGGGATGCTCGCCCGGACCATCGCCGGCGTTGATGACGGGAATGTTCGTGGCGCGGGCGAATTCGGCCACCGAGCCCTGGTCCGGGTGGCGCACCACCAGCGCATCGACATAGCCGCTCATCACGCGGCTGGTGTCGTAGATCGATTCGCCCTTGGCCATCGACGAGAAGGTGAAGCCCGTGGTGTCGCAGACGCTGCCGCCCAGGCGGCAGAAGGCCGCACCGAAGCTCACCCGGGTACGGGTGCTGGCCTCGAAGAACAGGCTGCCGAGCACGGCGCCTTCGAGCACGCGGCACACCTTCTGCCGGCGGGCGATGGGTTGCATCACGTCCGCGACATGGAACAACTCTTCCAGGCTGCCCCGATCGAACTGCGAAACCGAAAGCAGATGGCGCTGCCCGTCCACGGCGATGCGGTCGGCCAGCGGCCGCGTGTCCGGCGCCCCCGCGAAATCCGGCGAAGGCCGCGCTTCATTGCGGAGGATCTCGGCGAGGAATTTCTCCACCATCTCCGGCATGGCGCGCGACTCCGAAGACTCCGCCGGCAGCAGCCAGGTATCGAGCGCCCGGCGCCGCACTCCCAGCCGTTCCGCCAAGGCATTGCGAGTGAGATTGAGGCGGCGCATGGCGTCGCGCAGGATTTCTTGCTGCTGCAGGGACATGTATATATACGCAATGCGTTTTCAATGCGCCGATTATTCTACGCATTGCGTATATAAACAAGAACCATCCGAGACGATAGCGTCCGAAATGCCCGCAGCCCCCATGCCTGCTCGGCCTGACGCTATCGAAAAAGACGTGGCGGGAGAAAGAAGCGCCGCCGGGCGCAGGCGGGGGCTAGAGCTGGAAGCCCACGGCACGCACCACGCCCTCCGCCACGTCCCTCGCCCAGGACGGCCTGCGCGCGCGATAGCGCTGCGCCCGGCCGATCTCCGCCGCGCACCAGTCCGACAGCCAGCGCACCTCGGCCGGCGAATAGAACGCCGTCATCGCCTCGTAGTTGAGGAACAGGCTGCGCGCATCCAGGTTGAGCGACCCGCACATCGCCAGGTCATCGTCGATCAGCACCGCCTTGGCATGCACCATGTGCGGCGCCAGCCAGACCTGCGCGCCCGCGGCTACCAGTTCGCGCAGGGCGCGCTCCCGGGCCCAGTCGGCCAGGCGGTGGTTGGAGCGCGCGGGCACCAGCAAGGTCACCTGCACCCCGCGCCGGCACGCCAGGCACCAGGCGTCGAGCAGCGCATCGTCGGGCACGAAGTACGGCGTGAACGCCACGATGCGCTGGCGCGCGTGGTAGGCGCCAGCCAGCAGCAACGCATGCACAGTGTCGTCGGCATGGTCAGGGCCGCTGGGCAACCACTGGGCCAGCGGACCGGCCGGCCGCTCGGCCACCGGCGTGCGGGGCAGCACGGTGCGCGGTGCGCGGCCGCTGGCGGCCTGCCAGTCGGCGGCGAATTGCAGCGCGGCCTGCGCGGCGAGCGGCCCCTGCGCTTCGTAGCTCAGATCGACCCAGGCCGGCTCACCGGGGCGGTCCAGAAAGTACTCGGCGGCCAGGTTGCGCCCGCCGCTCCAGAGCCTGGAGCCGTCGGCCACCGCCAGCTTGCGGTGGTTGCGCAGGTTGGTACGGCCGCGCAGCGGGTTGTGCAGCACGGGCATGAAGCGCTGCACCTGCACGCCGCCGCGCCGCAGGGCGCGCAGCAGGCGGTGCGGCAGGTGCAGGCTGCCCACGGCATCGACCAGCAGGCGCACGGCCACGCCGCGCTGCACGGCCCGCAGCAGGCCCCGCGCCACCCGTTCGCCGACCTCGTCGTTGCCGAAGACGAAAGTGCAGACGTCCAGGCTGCGCTCCGCGCTTTCGATGGTGTGCATCAGCCCGCGCAGCGCAGCGGCGCCGTCGGGGTGCAGTTCGACGCCGTCGTTGCGCGCCGCGGGCGCCAGCTCCATGCAGGCCAGCAGCTCGAGGGCCCAGGCGGGGCCGCCTGCGGGCAGCGGAGCGTCGTCCGTGCCGCCGCCGGCAGGAGTGTGCGCATGGCGCATGGGCCGGGCGAACTTGCGCGTGCCGAACAGCAGGAAGAGCGGGACGGCGAAATACGGAAACGCGATGATGGCCAGCACCCAGCCCATGGCCGCGGAGGGGTGGCGCCGCTGGTGCCCGATGCGCGTGGCCATCACGTAGATCAGCAGCCCCACGGCCACGAAGACCGCGTGGCTCAGGCCCGAAAGCACCGCCACGCGAATCATGCGCCGCCACTCGCTCGCTCTGCCCCGGCCCGCCGCAGGGGCAGGCGCACGCTCACGCTCAGGCCGCCCAGGCGGGCGGAGCTGCCCAGATCCAACACCGCGCCGTGCATGCGCGCAATGGTCTGCACGATGGACAGGCCCAGCCCGCTGCCGGCGATGGGCCGCCCCTGCGCATCGGCCTGCGTGGCGCGATGGAAGCGCCCCAGCACCTGGGCGCGGTCTTCGGGAGCAATGCCGGGGCCGCTGTCCTCCACGGCCAGCACCAGGGCGTCGTCGCCCTCGGCCCGCGACACGCTCACGTCCACCGTGCCACCGGCGGGCGTGTATTTGAGGGCGTTGTCGATCAGGTTGCGCAGCAGGATGCGTAGCGCGTCCACATGGCCGGGGACGGTGCCGGCGTCGGCGCGGCCCAGCCCCAGGTCGATGCCGCTGGACTGCGCGTGCGGGGCCGCATCCACCACGGCCTGGCGGGCCAGATCGGCGAGCGGCACCGGGATGGGCGGCGCGCCGGCGGTCAGCTTGGCCTCCTGCCGGGCCAGGGCCAGCAGCTGCTCGACCAGCGCGGTCGCGCGGTCGATGCCGGCGGCCAGCCGGCCCACGGCGCGCTCGCGCGTGGCCTCGTCGGGCGCGCGCTGCAGGCCCTGCACCTGCAGCTTGAGCGCCGCCAGCGGCGAGCGCAGCTCGTGCGCCGCGTCGGCCACGAAGTGCTGCTGCGCCTCGAAGGCGCGCTGCACGCGGCCCAGCAGCAGATTCAGTTCATCGACCAGCGGACGCACCTCGGCGGGCAGCGCGTCGCCATCGACCGGAGAAAGATCGTCCACCTGCCGGCGCGCCACCTGGCGGCGCACGCGTTCGACCGGCGCCAGCGAGCCGCTGACGGCCCACCAGACGGCCAGCGCCAGCAAGGGCGCCAGCAGCGCAATGGGCGCGGCAGTGCGCAGCGCCAGCGTGCGCGCCATGGAGCGCCGCGCGGCCATGTCCTGCGCCACCTGGATGACCTGCGTCTGCGTCTGCACCGACAGCACTCGGTAGGTGGTGCCGTTCGCCGCCACGTTGGAAAAGCCCAGCACGGCCCGCTGCGGCAGCGCGGCGCCGATGGCGGATTCATAGACGCGCAGGCCGCTCGATGACCAGACCTGCACCACGAATTCATGGTTCTCCCGCTCCCCCGGCAGCAACGCAGCGCTGCCCGAAGGCAGGGAAGGCAGGCCCGGCCGCAGCGCCTGGGCGGTCTGCTGCATGTGGTAGTCGAACAGCACGTCGGCCTCGTCCAGCGCAGCGCGGTAGGCCAGGCCGATCTGCGCCAGCGCCGCGAGGGCGATGGCCGCCAGCAGGAACCACAGCAGCCGGGCGCGCAGCGACGGCGCACGCGCAGCGGTGCCGTCAGCGGCCGACGGCCTGCGGCGGTCGGGTGGATCACCCGTCATGCCTTGGGCACCATGTAGCCCACGCCGCGCACGTTCAGCACCAGCTCCGCACCCAGCTTCTTGCGCAGGCCGTGGATATAGACCTCCACCGCGTTGCTGCTGATTTCGTCGTTCCAGCCGTAGAGCTTTTCTTCGAGCTGCTGGCGCGAGAGCACGGCGCCCGGGCGGGCCAGCAGCGCTTCCAGCACGGCCCACTCGCGGGCCGAAAGCACCACGGGCTGGCCCCCGACGGTGACTTCGCGGGTCGCGGGGTGGATGACCACGCCCTGGTGTTCGTAGGCCGGCTCGGCACGCCCCGCGGCGCGGCGGGTGAGCGCGCGGATGCGGGCCAAGAGCTCGTCCATGTCGTAGGGCTTGAGCAGGTAGTCATCGGCGCCGGCATCCAGACCCTGCACGCGCTCGGACACGGCATCGCGGGCCGTGGCGATCAGCACGGGCGTACGGTCCTTGCGGGAGCGCAGCTCGCGCAGCACCGCCAGGCCGTCGCGGCGCGGCAGGCCCAGGTCCAGCAGCACCAGGTCGTAGGCCTGGGTGCGCAGGGCGGAATCGGCCATGGCACCGTCGCGGGCCCAGTCCACCGCGTAGTGCTCGGCACGCAGCAGGTCATGCACGGCCTCGCCGATCATGGTGTCGTCTTCAACCAGCAGCAGACGCATGCGGCAACTCCGAGGGAATGCAAGACACGAAAGCCGCCGCCGCAGCGGCCAGGGCCCCGCGGCGGCGACGTGCGGGGCAGCGCGAATCGGCAGGGCGCAGAGTGGGCGGCGGCATACCGCCAAGCATAGCGGCAGCCCGCGGCCCTGCCAGAGGCGCCCGGCTCAACCCAGCTGCACGGGCACGAAGATGCGGTTGCCGTCGCGCTCGATCAGCAGCGCCACCGACTTGCCCGACTTGGCCACGGCTTCGCGCACCTGGTCCAGGCTCTTGGCCGGGGTGCCGTTGATGGCCAGCAGCACGTCGCCCGGCTCCACGCCGGCCAGCGCCGCCGGGCCGCGCACCTGCTCGATCACCAGGCCGGTTTCGATGCCGGAATCGCGCCGCTCCTGCGGCTGCAGCGGGCGCAGCGCCAGGCCCAGCTGGCCTTTGCCCACGGCCTGGCTGGCGTCGGCCACCTGCGATGCCTTCTTGTCGTTCACGTCACCCAGCGTGGCGACCAGCTCCTCCTGCTTGCCACGGCGCCAGACCTCCATCGTCGCCTTGGTGCCCGGCGCGGCCTGGCCCACGAAGGCGGGCAGGTCGCCCGACGCCACGATGGGCTGGCCGTTGATGCTGAGGATCACGTCGCCCGACTTCAGCCCCGCCTTGTCGGCCGGCCCGCCGGGCTCCACGCCCGCCACCAGCGCGCCTTCGGGCTTGGGCAGCTGGAAGGAATCGGCGAAGGCCTGGTTCACCTCCTGCACCGACACGCCCAGGCGCGCATGGCTGGCCTTGCCGGTCGCCATGATTTGCTCCTTCACCCGCTCGGCCACCTCGATCGGGATGGCGAACGACACGCCCTGGTAGCCACCCGAGCGGCTGTAGATCTGCGAGTTGATGCCCACCACCTGGCCGCGCGTGTTGAAAAGCGGGCCGCCGGAATTGCCCGGGTTCACCGCGACGTCGGTCTGGATGAAGGGCACGAAGCTGTCGTCGGGCAGCGCGCGGCCCTTGGCGCTGACCACACCGGCGGTCACGCTGTTCTCGAAGCCGAAGGGCGAGCCGATGGCCAGCACCCACTCGCCCACGGCCAGGTTCTTGGTGCTGCCCAGCTGGACCACCGGCAGATCCTTGGCGTTGATCTTCAGCACGGCGATGTCGGTCTTCGGGTCGGAGCCCAGTACCTTGGCGCGGAACTCGCGGCGGTCGGTCAGCTTCACCGTCACGCTGCTGGCGCCCTTGACCACGTGGGCGTTGGTCAGGATCACGCCGTCGGGGCTGACGATGAAGCCCGAGCCCTCGCCGCGCATGGGTACGTTGCGCTGCTGCGGCATGCCGCCGCCGGCGCCCGCGCCGGGGAAGCCGAAACGCTTGAAGAACTGGAAGAAAGGGTCGTCCGGGTCCATGCCCTGCATGCCGCGCTGCTGCGCAGAGGCGGCGCTGGCATCGTCGCCGTCATCCCCCTCGTCGGACGTCTTGGTGGTGCCCACCACGCTGATGTTCACCACCGCAGCGCCGTTGCGCGCGGTGATCTGGGCGAAATCGGGCATGGCCACGCCCCCGCCGCTGATCGGCGCGGTGGGCACGGCAGCCGAGATCTGCGCGGGCGGCTGCTCGGCATGCCCCGGCCGCATGTTGGTGACCAGCCCGGCACCGGTGGCGCCAATGGCACCGGCCGCGACCAGCGCCAGCGTCAGGCGGCGAGGAGTGGAGAGGATGGAATTCATGGCAGACCTTTCGGTGGGTTGTTGCATGGCAGGGAGTGTGCGAAAGGAGACTTAGACAAGGCTTAGGGTTGCGATCGGACACACAATCGCGGGGGGCGTGGGGCGGCTGCGTCACGCCGCCCCGCAATCCGCGCCTGACATGCGCAGCCGCTACCATCACCGACTCCCGGGGCGCGCCAGAGCGCCCCACCGAACCGAACGTTTTCGCCACCCAGCCACCCGCATGCCCGCCTTTTCCTTCGAAGCGATCGACTCCCAGGGCCAGTCCCGCAAGGGCACCATCGAGGCCGATTCGCCCAAGGCGGCGCGCAGCCTGCTGCGGGCGCAGTCGCTGGTGCCGCTGGCGGTGGAGCCGCTGGCTTCGGGGCCGTCGCAGGGCGGCGGGGCGCCGGGGCTGGGGGAGCGGCTGATGACGCGGCCGGTGTTCAATTCGGCCGGCCTGGCGATCTGGACACGGCAGCTGGCGGGCCTGGTGGGCTCGGGCCTGCCGCTGGAGCGGGCGCTGACGGCGCTGGCCGACGAGGCCGAAGGCGATCGCCAGCGGCATCTGGTGGCGGCGCTGCGGGCCGAGGTGAATGCTGGCTCCACCTTCGCGCGGGCGCTGACGGGCCATCCGCGCGAGTTCTCCGACATCTACTGCGCCGTGGTGGGCGCGGGCGAATCCAGCGGCAGCCTGGGGCTGGTGCTGGAGCGGCTGGCCGACGACCTGGAAGAGCGTCAGACGCTGCGCGGCAAGCTGATCGGCGCGGCGCTCTACCCGGCCATCGTGACGCTGGTGGCCATCGTCATCGTGCTGTTCCTGGTGGGCTACGTGGTGCCGCAGGTGGCCAGCGTGTTCGCGGGCACCAAGCGCGCGCTGCCCTTCCTGACGGTGGCCATGCTGGCCATCAGCGATGCCGTGCGCAACTACGGCTGGGCGATGCTGATCGCTCTTGTTTTGATAGCTATAGGCGGTCGCTATGCCTTGGCCCGGCCGCTTTTCAGGCAAAAGTTCGACGGCTGGTGGCTGACCCTGCCGGTGGTGGGCCGGCTGGCACGCGGCTATAACGCGGCGCGTTTCGCCGGCACGCTGGCCATGCTGGCGGGAGCGGGCGTCCCCATCCTCAAGGCGCTGCAGGCGGCGGCCGAGACGCTGAACAACCGCGCGATGCGGGCCGACGCCATGGAGGCGCTGGTGCTGGTGCGCGAGGGCGCGCCGCTGGCTTCGGCGCTGGCGCAGAAGAAGCGCTTTCCCGGCCTGGTGTCGATGTTCGCGCGGCTGGGCGAGCAGACCGGCCAGCTGCCGGTGATGCTGCAGCGCGCCGCCATCCAGCTGTCGGCCGAAGTGCAGCGCCGCTCCATGCAGCTGGCGACCATCCTGGAGCCGCTGCTGATCGTGGTGATGGGGCTGGTGGTGATGCTGATCGTGCTGGCCGTGCTGATGCCCATCATCCAGCTCAACCAGTTCGTGAAATAAGCGCCGCTCACACCCTCAACCCTGCAGCTACTGCACACCGCCATGGCCCTCACCCTGGACGACAAGCTCGTCGTCGCCATCTCGTCCCGCGCGCTGTTCGACTTCGAGGAAGAGAACCGCATCTTCGACGCGAAGAACCCGCTGCCCTACATGAAGCTACAGCAGGGACGTCTGCACGTGCCGGCCAAGCCGGGCGTGGCCTTCGCGCTGGTGCGCAAGCTGCTGGCGTTCAACACCGCACAGACGCGGCGGGTGGAGGTGGTGATCCTCTCGCGCAACGACCCGGTCAGCGCGCTGCGCATCTTCCATTCGGCGCAGGACGCCGGCCTGCCGCTGGAGCGCGGCGTGTTCACTCAAGGACGCGACCCGTTCAAGTACCTGCGGCCGCTGGGCGCGCACCTGTTCCTGTCGGCCAACGAGCATGACGTGAGCGAGGCGCTGGCGCTGGGCTTTCCGGCCGCGCGGGTGCTCACGCACTCGGCGGCAGCGGGCGACAACTACCCGGGCGAACTGCGCATCGCCTTCGACGGCGACGCCGTGCTGTTCTCCGACGAGGCCGAGCGTGTCTATCAGGCCGGGGGACTGGCCGCGTTCCAGTCGCACGAGACGAGCAAGGCCGCGCTGCCGCTCTCGGGTGGCCCCTTCAAGCCGCTGCTGGCCGCACTGCACCAGCTGCAGCAGCAGGCCGATGTCTCGGGCATGCGGCTGCGCACTGCGCTGGTCACGGCGCGCAGCGCGCCGGCGCACGAACGCGCCATCAACACGCTGATGGAGTGGAACCTGGCGGTGGACGAGGCGATGTTCCTCGGCGGGCTGGAGAAAGGGCCTTTCCTGCGCGAGTTCGAGCCCGACTTCTTCTTCGATGACCAGACCGGCCATGTGGACTCGGCCGCCCGCCATGTGCCGGCAGGCCATGTGCGCTCGGGCATCTCCAACGAGGCCATGGCACAGGCCGGAGCGGAACCCCTGGCGCCCGAAGCGATCCCACGCTGATGCGTTTCGATTCCTACCTGCAGAACCTGCCGCTTGCAGCGGCCCGCGCCGCCCAGGCCCTGGCGATGTGCCTCGCCCTGCCCGCAGCTGCTGCGCTGGCCGCTGACGAAGCGGCACAGCCGGCCACGCCCGCCGCCAGCGCGCCCCTGAGCAAGGGCGAGATCAAGGCGATCCGCGAATTCAACATGCTGGACTTCAACGGCGACGGCAAGCTCAGCCGCAACGAGGTGGCGATCGTGCCGCGACTGGCGGCCGCCTTCGACGACGCAGACACCGACCACGACGGCTTCGTGACGCTGGACGAGGTGCGCGCCTTCACCATCAAGTACCGCGCCGAGCGCGATCGCGCCAAGTCAGCAGCTGCTGCAGCGGCAGCCAGCCAGCCATCGCAAGACCAGGCGCAGCCGCAAGCACCGGCGCAGCCTTCACCGGCAGATGACGCCGGCGCGCCCCAAGAAAAAGAGTGAAATCAGCCGCCAGCGCTTGCAGCGCGCGGGCAATCAGCTACAAAAAATATAGCAAAAACTTTACGCCAGTAGCGGGGCGGAAGCTGTAAGCCCGCTCAGGGCAGCGTGCTGGGGGTGCGCTTGACCTTCAGTTCGGAATAGGTGAGCCGCGGCTGCTGCTCGGGGTCCTGCAGCTGCTGCCCCTGCGCCAGCCGGTCCTTCATCGCCGCTTCGTTCACCTGCTGCGCCATCTCCACGGCGCTACCGCTCGCCCGCCACATCGACTGGATGAATTCGAGCAGCATCTTGTAGATGGGCTCCTTGGGCGGCTCCTCGGCTTCCTTGGCGGCTTCCTGCTTCTTGCGCTCGGTCCAGTCCTTGTTGATGGTATCGGCCGGCGACGAGGGCTTGTCAGGCTGGCCCAGCTTGGCGCCCTCCCCCAGCCGGTCCATGGACTCGACAGGCGCAGGCGCACTGCCGCCCCCCGCGCGCGTCGCCGGAATGGCGGGAGCAGCGCCCGTGGGGTACAGATCGGCGCCCTGGGGGCGCCAGCTCGGCGAACGGTCGATGGATGGGATGGACATGGCAGGTTCCTCGCAAGAGCAGCTTCGGCAAGGCGGAACGACCCCCTTGTCGTACTCTATAACGACAAAAAGAAGGGCAAATTGAGGCCTTTTTCGGCTTTATATCCAAAAATACGGGTTTCTACCTACCTAACACCCGCACTCAGGATCCCGCCCTGTCCCGCAGGCCGCACCGGGCCTGGGGGTGCTGCTACAAAAACCGTTCGAGCAATTTGCGCGAATGCCGGTCGAGCGCGCCCACGTCGGGCACCCGGAACTGCACGCCGTCCCCCGCCGCGATCAACAGCGAGGTACGCGCGCCCAGGCGGCGGATGTCTTCCTCGCCCTTGAGGACGAGCTGCGCCGGCCCCCGGTCGGTCTGCACCGACCAGGTGCTGGGCGTGGAAAAGCTGGACACGGCAGTGATCCGCTCGATCACGGGAACGAACTCGCGTGCGGCCAGTTCCTCGTCGATCAGATGCCGCTGCTCGGCGGGCAGTGCACTCAGGCGCTCGATCCAGACACGCTCGTGCCCGTCCTGGCCAATCAGCGAAACACCCTCGTCGGGCGCGCCGATGGGAAAGGCGCGCACGGGAACGATGCCGACGTGTTCCGCGCCGTCCGGCAACCGCAGCACCAGCCGGCCATGGGCATTGCGCTGCAGCGTGAAGGACGGCGCAGCCAGGGTGAAGTTTGGGGGGGTCGTCATAGGGAGCGTTTCCTCGGGCTGGTGCTCTGGGCTTGCATCAGGACTGACCCGCCGGGTGAGCGGAGTGCAGCAGCCCGCTTTCCACGATGACCACACCGGCGGCCTGCGCGTCTTCTTCGGCGCGGCGCGCCTGGGCTTCGTACAGGCGCCAGTAGGCACCCTTCTGAGCCATCAGCTCGTCGTGGGGGCCCACTTCCACCACCTCGCCCCGATCCATCACCACGAGGCGGTCGGCCTTGCGCAATGTGGAAAGCCGGTGGGCGATGGCGATGGTGGTCCGGCCCTGGACCAGGTTGTCCAGCGCTTTCTGGATCTCCTTTTCGGTCTCGGTGTCCACGGCCGAGGTGGCTTCGTCCAGGATCAGGATGCGCGGGTCGATCAGCAGCGCCCGGGCGATGCTGATGCGCTGGCGCTCCCCGCCCGAAAGGCCCTGGCCGCGCTCGCCCACCAGCGAGTCGTAGCCGTGCGGCAGGCGCAGGATGAATTCGTGCGCATGGGCGGCCCGGGCGGCGGCCACGATGTCGGCGCGCGAGGCATCGGGCTTGCCGTAGGCGATGTTCTCGGCGATGGTGCCGAAGAAGAGGAAGGGCTCCTGCAGCACCAGGCCGATGTGGCTGCGGTAGTCGGCCACCCGCAGGCGGCGCACGTCCACGCCATCGACCTGGATGGAACCCTCGCTCACGTCGTAGAAGCGGCTGATGAGGTTGACCAGCGTGCTCTTGCCCGAGCCGCTGTGGCCCACCAGGCCGATCATTTCGCCGGGGCGGATGTCCAGGTTCAAGCCCTTGATGACCGCCCGGCTACCGTAGCGGAAGCCCACGTTGCGCAGGGTGAGCGCACCTTCCACGCGATCGAGCTGCGCGGGCTGCACCGGGTCGGGCACGTTGCTCACGTGGTCGAGGATGTCGAAGATGCGTTTGGCGCCCGCCGCCGCCTTCTGCGTGACGGACACGATGCGGCTCATGGAGTCGAGACGGGTGTAGAAGCGCCCGATGTAGGCGATGAACGCGGCCAGCACACCCACGGTGATCTGGTTGTGCGCCACCAGCCAGATACCGAAGCCCCAGACCACCAGCAGGCCGATCTCGGTCATCAGCGACACGGTGGGGGTGAACAGCGACCAGGTGCGGTTGAGCCGGTCGTTGACTTCGAGGTTGTGCTGGTTGGCGTCGCGGAAGCGCTGGGCCTCGCGCTTTTCCTGGGCGAAGGCCTTGACCACGCGGATGCCAGGAATGGTGTCGGCCAGCACGTTGGTCACCTCGGACCAGACACGGTCGATCTTCTCGAAGCCGGTGCGCAGCCGGTCGCGCACGTTGTGGATCAGCCAGGCGATGAAGGGCAGCGGCACCAGCGTGACCAGCGCCAGCCAGGGGTTGATCGAAAAGAGGATGCCCGCCGTCATCAGGATCATCAGCACGTCGTTGATGAAATCCAGCGCATGTAGCGACAGAAAGACGTTGATGCGGTCGGTTTCGGAGCCGATGCGTGCCATCAGGTCCCCTGTGCGCTTGCCCCCGAAGTAGTCGAGCGACAGCTTGAGCAGGTGCTCGTAGGTGGAAGTGCGCAGGTCGGCGCCGATGCGCTCGGACACCAGCGCCAGCGTGTAGGTGCGAGCCCAACCCAGCCCCCAGGCCAGCAGTGCGGCCAGCAGCAGCCCGCCCAGGTACATGGCCACCAGGGTCACCGGAATGGCCTGCCCGTTCTGGTAGGGAATCAGGATGTCATCCATCAGCGGAATGGTCATGTAGGGCGGCACCAGCGTGGCGGCCGTGGAGGCCACGGTCAGCGCGAATCCCGCGGCCAGCTGCTTGCGGTAGGGCCGGGCGAAGCGCCAGAGGCGCAGCAGCACCCAGGTGGAGGTCTGCGGGGCCTGCACGCGGGCGCAGGCGGGGCATTCCTCGGTATCGGGCGGCAGGGGGGTGCCGCAGTCCTGGCACAGCGTCTCCTCGACGGCTTCGGCCGCCACGGTGGCATGGGCCGGAATGTCCAGGCGGGCGAGCTGGCGATCGACGCGCTGCACGAAGCGCAGCGCCTCGCTATGGGAGCCGAGCGTGAAGCGCCAGAGCGCCAGGCGGCCGGCGGCGGTGTGCAGTTCGAGTGTGCCGACGCCCGCATGGTCGATCAGGCGCAGGGACATGCCGGGCGCGAGTGCCCAGGCCTGGAAGCTGCCGCCCCCGCCGTCGGCATCGAGGGACAGCAGGCGGGAATCGGTCAGCATCAGCAGGCCCGGCACAAAGCGCAGGGCCGGGCTCAGGTCAACCTCCAGCGTCGCCAGCACGTTTTCTGCAGGTGCGAGCCTGGCTCGCAATTCGGCCCCCAGAGGGCCCGTCAAGACACTCGAGGCGTCCACAGAATGATGAGTTTGCTGCATTGTGTTTGGTTCTTGCCCCCTGCAGGGCGCGGCGGGGCGAACGCCCCGGCGAAGCCGCATTGTCTCCGACACCCTCCCCGCGGCAACGGCATGGTGCAATAACGCTTGCTCGCCGCCCCTGGCTGACAGTGGGCAACAGCCCTCCGAAGTCGGCGCACAATTCGCACATCCGTCGGCACGTCCCGCCGCCCGCCCTGCCGCAGGGCTCCCTGCACTCCTACCCGCTGCACCCCATGGCGACCTTCAACGACATCCAACTGCTGCGCATCAATTACCTGCGTGGCCCCAATATCTGGACCTACCGCCCCGTGCTGGAGGTCTGGCTGGACCTGGGAGCGCTGGAAGACCACCCCTCCAACGTCCTGCCCGGTTTCAACCAGCGCCTGACGGCCTGGCTGCCCGCGCTGATCGAGCACCACTGCGGGGTGGGCGAGCGCGGCGGCTTCCTGGAGCGGCTGGAGAGCGGCACCTGGTGCGGCCACGTGCTGGAGCACATCGTCATCGAGCTGCTGAACCTCTCGGGCATGCCCACGGGCTTCGGCCAGACGCGCTCGACCAGCCAGCGCGGCGTCTATCGCATGGTGTTCCGGGCGCGCGACGAACGCGTGGCCCGCGTGGCGCTGGAGCAGGGCCACGCCCTGATCATGGCCGCCATCAACGACCAGCCTTTCGACGTGCAGGCCGCAGTGTCACGGGTGCGCACCGAAGTGGACGACCAATACCTCGGCCCCAGCACCGCGTGCATCGTGGCCGCGGCCACCGACCGCGGCATCCCGCACATCCGACTGAACGACGGCAATCTGGTGCAGCTGGGCTACGGCGCCTCGCAGCGCCGCATCTGGACGGCCGAGAGCGAGCTGACCGGCGCCATCGCCGAAGGAATCGCCAGCGACAAGGACTTGACCAAGAGCCTGCTCAAGTCCTGCGGCGTGCCCGTTCCCGAAGGCCAGGTCGTCAACAGCCCCGCCGAGGCCTGGGAGGCTGCGCAAGACATCGGCCTGCCGGTGGTGGTCAAGCCCTCCGACGGCAACCATGGCCGGGGCGTGACGCTGGACCTGCGCCGCCAGGAAGACATCGAAGGCGCCTACCACGTGGCCTACCCCGAGGGCAGCGACGTGATGGTCGAGCGCTTCATCCCCGGCAACGAGCACCGCGTGCTGGTCGTGGGCGGCAAGGTGGTGGCCGCCGCGCGCGGCGAGGTGGTGAGCATCACCGGCAACGGCCGCTCGACCGTGAGCGAATTGATCGACAGCCAGCTCAACTCCGACCCGCGCCGCGGCTACGAGGAAGAGTATCCCCTCGAGATCATCAACGTGGCGACCGACGCCAAGGTGCAGCTCGAACTCAAGCGCCAGGACCTCGCTGCCGACTCCGTGCCCGCCGCGGGCCGCCAGATCGTCGTGCAGCGCAACGGCAACGTGGCCGTGGACTGCACCGACGAGGTCCACCCCGAAGTCGCCTACATCGCCCAGCTGGCCGCCCGCGTGGTGGGCCTGGACATCGCCGGCATCGACCTGGTCGCGCAGGACATCTCCCGCCCGCTGCAGGAGCAAGGCGGCGCCATCGTCGAGGTGAACGCCGGCCCCGGCCTGCTGATGCACCTGAAGCCCGCCGTGGGCGCGCCGCGCCCGGTAGGCCAGGCCATCGCTGACCACCTCTTTCCCTCCGACGAGGGCGGCGCAGGCCGCATCCCCCTGGTGGGCGTGGCCGGCACGCGTGGCACCAGTACCATCGCCCGCGTGGTGGGCTGGCTCATGCATCTGGGCGGCCATCACACCGGCCTGGCCTGCCGCGAGGGCCTCTACCTCGACCGCCGCTGCGTGGACACCACCGACAGCGCCCACTGGGAGGCCGCCCACCGCCTGCTGATGAACCGCATGGTGCAGGCCGCCGTGATTGAGAACGATGCGCGCACCATCCTGCGCGACGGCCTCGCCTACGACCGCTGCCAGGTGGGCGTGGTCACCGACATGGACGGCCTCGCCTCGCTGGCCGAGTTCGACGTGCTGGAGCAGGACCAGATGTACAAGGTCATGCGCACCCAGGTGGACGTGGTGCTGCCCGAAGGCGCCGCCGTGCTCAACGCGGCCGACCCGCAGGTGCTGGAACTGGCGCCGCTGTGCGACGGCAGCGTGGTGCTCTATGCACAGGACGGCAGCCTGCCGGCCATCGCGGAGCACCGCGCCCAGGACAACGGCCGTGCCGTGCTGGTCAAGAACGGCCGTGTGGTGCTGGCCACCGGCTCGGCCGAACACGTGCTGGGGCCGGTCTCCGAGCTGACCTTCGGCCGCAACGCCGTGCCTACCGACACCGACACCCTGCTGGCCATCGTCGCCACCGCCTGGGCGCTGGATATCGCGCCCGACCTGATCGGTGCCGGCATCAAGACCTTCGAGCCCGAAGCGCTGCCGGTCACGCCCCCCGTGGTCCCCGCCACGGGCCTGGCCGCCAACGCCGGCGGCGTGCGCTGAACACCGCAGCGCCCTGCCCGTCCCCACCACCCCCCCGACCGCACGATCACGACAAGAAAGAACGATTCGTCATGGACGTATCCCGCACCCGGGCCCTGCGCGGCCCCAATCTCTGGAGCCGGCACACCGCCATCGAGGCCATCGTCAAATGCGCCGAACATGAGCGTGCGATGCACCAGATCGCCGGCTTCGAGAGCCGCCTGCGCGCGCTGTTCCCCGCCATCGGCGTGCTGCACGCCGAGAACACCGACACCGACATCTCGCTGGCCCACGTGCTGCAGGCCGCAGCCCTGGCGCTGCAGGCCCAGGCCGGCTGCCCGGTGAGCTTCAGCCGCACCGCGGCCACGCCGGACGCGGGCATCTACCAGGTGATCGTCGAATACAGCGAAGAGGCCGTGGGCCGGCAGGCCTTCGAAGATGCACAGGCACTGGTCCAGGCCGCCTTCGAGGGCAGCCACTTCGACGCAGAGGCCTCCATCGCCCGACTGCGCGAGCTGGACGAAGACGAGCGTCTGGGCCCGAGCACCGGCTCCATCGTCGATGCGGCCGTGGCGCGCGGCATTCCGTACCGGCGCCTCACGCGCGGCAGCCTGGTGCAGCTGGGCTGGGGCTCCAAGCAGCGCCGCATCCAGGCGGCCGAGCTCGACTCCACCAGCGCCGTGGCCGAATCGATCGCGCAGGACAAGGACCTGACCAAGCGCCTGCTGCACGCCGCCGGCGTGCCGGTGCCGCTGGGAGCGCCCGTCGCCACCGTGGACGAAGCCTGGGCCGTGGCCCAGAAGGTGGGCCTGCCGGTCGTCGTCAAGCCGCAGGACGGCAACCAGGGCAAGGGCGTGACGGTCAACATCACCGACCGCGCGCAACTGGACGAAGCCTTCCGCACCGCCGCCGAATACGGCACCGTGATGGTCGAGCGCTTCCTGCCCGGCCACGACTTCCGCCTGCTGGTGGTGGGCGACCAGCTGGTCGCCGCCGCCCGGCGCGACCCGCCCCAGGTGCTGGGCGACGGCGAGCGCACGGTGCGCGACCTGGTGCATCTGGTCAACCTCGACCCGCGCCGCGGCGAAGGCCATGCCACGTCGCTCACCAAGATCCGGCTGGACGACATCGCCGTCGCCCGCCTGGCGCTGCAGGGCCTCACGCCCGATTCCGTGCCCGCCAAAGGCCAGCGCGTCATCCTGCGCAACAACGCCAACCTCTCCACCGGCGGCACCGCCACCGACGTGACCGACGACGTCCACCCCGACGTGGCCGCGCGCGCCGTGGCTGCGGCGCAGATGGTGGGCCTGCACATCTGCGGCGTGGACATGGTGGCCGAAACCGTGCTGCGCCCGCTCGAAGAGCAAGGCGGCGGCTTCGTCGAAGTCAACGCAGCCCCGGGCCTGCGCATGCACCTCACGCCCAGCTACGGCAAGCCGCGCAACGTCGGCCAGGCCATGGTGGACAAGCTCTTCGCCCACGGCCAGGACGGGCGCATCCCCACCGTGGCCGTCACCGGCACCAACGGCAAGACCACCACGGCGCGCTTGATCGCCCACCTGTTCTCGGCCCAGGGGCTGCGCGTGGGCATGACCAACACCGACGGCGTCTATGTGAACGGCCACCAGATCGACAGCGGCGACTGCTCCGGCCCCAAGAGCGCGCGCAACGTGCTGCTGCACCCCGAGGTGGACGCGGCCGTGTTCGAGACGGCGCGCGGCGGCATCCTGCGCGAGGGCCTGGGCTTCGACCGCTGCTCGGTCGCCGTGGTGACGAACATCGGCGCGGGCGACCATCTGGGGATGAACTACATCAACACGGTCGAAGACCTGGCCGTGCTCAAGCGCGTGATCGTGCAGAACGTCTCGCCCGACGGCTATGCGGTGCTCAACGCCGCCGACCCCATCGTCGCGGCCATGGCCTCGGCCACCACCGCCAAGGTGATCTACTTCGCCAGCGACCGGCACCACCCCGTCATGGCCACGCACCGCGCCCAGGGCCACCGCTCGGTCTATATCGATGGCGACGGCGAATCCATCGTCGCGGCCGAAGGCTCCTGGCGCGAGACCATCCACCTGCGCGACGTGCCGATCACCCAGGGCGGCAAGATCGGCTTCCAGGTCGAGAACGTGATGGCCGCCGTGGCCGCCGCCTGGGGCGTGGGCCTGCCGTGGCAGACCATCCGCCGAGGGCTGTCGGGCTTCGTGAACGACAGCGACAACGCGCCCGGCCGCTTCAACGTGATGGACTTCGGCGGTGCCACCGTGATCGCCGACTATGGCCACAACCCCGACGCCATGCGCGCCCTGGTGCAGGCCGTGGACGCCATGCCCGCGAAGCGCCGCAGCGTGGTCATCAGCGGTGCGGGCGACCGGCGCGACGAAGACATCCGCGAGCAGACCGCCATCCTGGGCGCCGCGTTCGACGACGTGATCCTCTACCAGGACGCGGCCCAGCGCGGCCGCGCCGACGGCGAAGTCATGGCGCTGCTACGCGAAGGCCTGGGCGAAGCGCCGCGCACTCAGCATGTCGAAGAGATCCGCGGCGAATTCATCGCCATCGACACCGCGCTGGACCGCCTGCAGCCGGGCGACCTGTGCCTGGTGCTGGTGGACCAGGTAGAAGAAGCCCTGGCCCATCTGGCGCGCCGCTGCGCCGAAGCCGCATCCGCCGCCTGACGAGGAGATCGAGACCATGCCCCGCCCCACCACCCCGCGCGCCGTCGCCGTAGCACTGGCCCTGGCCGGCGCCGCCCTCTCGGCCCAGGCCGGCGCGGACACCATCGGCACCGTGGACACGGCCTTTAAGCTGCTGGGCCGCGACCACGACATCATCGTGGAGGCCTACGACGACCCGGCCGTGCAGGGCGTGACCTGCTACGTCTCGCGCGCCCGCACCGGCGGCATCAAGGGCTCGCTGGGCCTGGCGGAGGACAAGTCCGAAGCCTCCATCGCCTGCCGCCAGACCGGGCCGCTGAGCTTCGCCAAGGCGCCGCTCAAGAAGCAGGAGGAGGTGTTCAGCGAACGCACCTCCATCCTGTTCAAGCGGCTGCGCGTGGTGCGCATGGTCGATCCCAAGCGCAACACGCTGGTCTATCTGAGCTATTCCGACCGGCTGATCGACGGCTCGCCGCAGAACAGCGTCACCGCCGTGCCGGTGGACCGGAGCACGCCCATCCCCCTCAAGGACTGACCGCAGCGGGCTTCAAGCCCCAGGCGCCCGCAGCGCGCATCCAGCAAGCGCCCACCGCTATTTTTTCGATAGCGGTGGGCGTTGTGCCTTGGGCGGTGCTCAGCCCCCTGCGGCGATCTGGCGCAGCGCCTGCTCGAACACCTCCACCGGCTGGCCGCCCTGGATGAGGTGGCGCTGGTTCACGATGACGGCCGGCACCGAATGGATGCCGTGCTGCTGGAAGAACGCCTCGCGCTCGCGCACCGCTTCGGCGAATTCGTCCGAAGCCAGCACCGCCCGGGCGCGCTCCACGTCCAGGCCCACTTCGCCGGCCAGGCGCAGCAGCACGGCGTGGTCGCCGGGATTCAGGCCTTCGGTGAAGTAGGCGCGAAAGAGCGCGTGCTTAAGCGCCGCCTGGCTGCCGGGTGCGCCCTCTTCCTCGGCCCAGTGCAGCAGCCGGTGCGCGTCGAAGGTGTTGTAGATGCGGCTGCGCTGGCCCATGTTGAAGGTGAAGCCCAGCTCCGCGCCGCGCTGGGTGATGGCGGCACGGGTCTGCTGCGACTGCTCGGGCGTGGCACCGTACTTTTCCATCAGGTGCTCGCCGATGTCCTGGCCTTCAGGGGCCATCTGCGGGTTGAGCTCAAAGGGCTGGAAATGCAGGTCCAGCGCGACCTCGCCCTCCAGCCGCCTTGCCGCCTGCTCCAGCGCATTCAGGCCGATGGCGCACCAGGGGCAGGAGACGTCGGAGACGAAGTCGATCTGCAGGCGGACGGGGGAGGACGAGGACGCGGTGGCGGAGGTGGTCATGCGAGGGGTTGCCCGGCAGCGGGTCGTTGAAAGCCAAAGCCCGGATGCTAGACCCAAGCCGGCCACCCTGCAGGCGCGGGGCTGCTGAAGCGGTATGCCATGCGGCACACACACCCTGATGCTATATTTTCAATAGCATCATACCCATGAGGATTAAGGGCCAGAGCCCCGATCCGCTCAGGATCTCAGCGCGCCAGCCGCTGCCCGCGCTCAGGCGCAGGGCCGTCGGTAGAGAGAGCCAGCGAGGAATGATGCGGCAGCTCGAAGCCACGCGACGGGTCCTGCACGGCCCACGCACGGATCTTGGGCGCCTCGGTGGCGACACTGCCGAAGATGGTGGCGAAAGCCACGTCGGCGGCATCGCGGCCGGTCGCCAGACGGATCATGCCCATGGGGATGGCCGTGCCCGAGGGGTCGAACAGGTACCAGCGGCCGCCCAGATAGGCTTCGACGTAGGCATGGAAGTCCGGCGGACCCAGTGCGGGGTCGGCGCCATAGTCAGTGCCGGTGACGAAGCGCGCCGGAATGCTCAGCGCGCGGCAGATGGCGATCATCAGGTGGGCGAAGTCGCGGCACACGCCCATGCGCTGCACGAAGGTGTCGAGCGCCGAAGTGGCCGACGTCGAGGTGTTGGAGCGGAACTCCACATGCCCGTGGACCCAGTCGCGGATGGCCTGCACGCGGCTGTAGCCCTGCCAGAGGTGGCCGAACTCGCGGAAGGCCAGCGTGGTCAGCTGGTCGGACTGGCAGTAGCGGCTGGGGTAGATGTACTGCAGCACGTCATCCGGCAGTTCGCGCACCGGCACCTCGGGGATGCGGGCGGGGTCGGCCACGTCGTGGCGCATATCCACCGTGGCGGCATAAGCCAGCTGCAGCGGCCCGGGGCCCGTGTGCAAGCGCAGGCAGCGCGTATGGGTAGCCGGGTCGGTCGAAAGCTGGCCATGCACGTTGACGGTGGCCGAACCCTGCTGCTGGGTGATGACCAGCGTCTCGTCCTGCACCGTCTGGTGGCGGGTGTGCGCAGCGTGGATGTTGAACAGGAAATCGCCCCCCGGACCGCTCACGGTGTAGGCCAGGTCCACTTGCAGTTTGATTCGGATCATTGGGGCGCTTCGCAGTCTCTGTGGATACCAGGCCATGCAAGACGCACGCCATCGGGGCAGAAGCACAGTATGTGCCCTGCGGGGGCGACGGTCTGTCGGCAGACGCCTCCAGGGAGCGCAGTACCGCACTGCGGCGCACTGCACCGCGCTTTTGTCCTACAGGTCGATGGGGTGAAGTCGCAGAAAATCGATCGATATCACCGCATAGGGCCGGGCTGGGGCGCTTCCCTTCAGCACACGGCTCGTGGCGGCAGTGATGGCACCCTCCCCGCACTCCCAACCCACCCATTAACAGCGCTCTGCGCTGCCTGCATGACAACCCTGCGCCTGCTGTACGTCGAAGATAACTGCGAACTGCGGGATGCCATGAGCCTGCTGCTGGAAAGCGATGGGCGCGAGATCGTCAGCTGCGCCACCGCCGAGGAGGCGCTCAGGCTCGATGCCCAGGCGCCTTTCGATCTGGTCATATCCGACGTCAGCCTGCCAGGGATGTCCGGTGCTGAGCTGGCCCGCAAGCTGCTGGCGCAGGACCGTGCACGCTGGGTGGTGCTGTGCTCGGGCTATCAGCTGGGCGACGATCTGCGGGCCCTGGGGCCGAACGTCCGCTCACTGGCCAAGCCCTTCGAGATGGATGCACTCGACCGCCTGCTGGACGAAGCGCAGACCGCCCACCAAGCGCCCACGCCGGCCTGAGCCACCCAGCAACTCAGGCTGCACCGCGCCGCATCAGCGCGCCGCAGCACTCCCGCTGTGGCTGCGCGGCAGTCGCACCTCGAACTCCGTAACACCGCCTTCCGACTGCACCGTGATGCGGCCCTCGTGCGCCAGCACGATCTGGTGGACGATGTAGAGACCCAGCCCGAGCCCCCGGTGCTTGCCGGGCGCGAGTTGCTGAGCGCTGCCCCGGAACGGGTCGAAGAGATGGGGGAGCAGCTCCGGCGCAATGGTGCCGCCGTTGCTGGTGCGCAGCACCACCTCGTTCGGTGCGCTACCGTCGAGCAGGAGGCTGACGGGCCGGTCCGGCGTGCCGTGGTGGACGGCGTTGCCCAGCAAGTTGGCGATCACCTGGCAGAGCCGCTCTCCGTCCCACCAGCCGTGCAGATCGCCATGCGACTGCAGCTCGATGGAGCGCTCGGGGTGGGTGTCGCGCAGCTCCTGCACGGTGCGCTCGGCCGCGTCGCCCAGGTCGGCCAGTTCGCTGCGGCTCATGACCAGGCCGCCGGCCTGCCGCACCCGCGTCACATCCAGCAGGTCTTCGATCATTCGGCTCATGCGCCGGCCGCTCGCCTGGATCTTGCCGGCCAACAGAGGCACCTTCTCGGCGTCGTGAGGACGCTGCAGCACCACGGCAGACGCGAGGATGGCGCTCAACGGGCCGCGCAGGTCGTGGCTGAGCACGGCCATGAACATGTCGTTGACGCGCAATGCCTCCGTGCGCTCCTGCAGTTCGCGGGCCAGCGCCAGCTTCTGCTGCTGCAGCTGGAAGAAGACATTGGCCTTGTTGACCAGCATATGCGGGTCGATGGGCTTGTAGAGAAAGTCCACCGCGCCCGATTCATAGCCCTTGAACTGCCAGTTCTGATCGCGCGATCCGGCGGTCATGAAGATCAGCGGGATGTGCCGCGTGCGCTCGCTGCAGCGCAAAAGCTCCGCCAGCTCGAAGCCGTTCATTTCGGGCATCTGCACATCCAGCAGCGCCAGCGCCACATCCGAGTACCGCAGCAGCAGTTCCAGCGCCTGCGGGCCGGAGGCAGCCTTGAGGATGTCCACATCGCATTGGCCCAGCAGCGCCTCCAGCGCGATCAGATTCTCCTGGACGTCATCGACGATGAGGCACTTCACGCGCGGTGGCTGGGCCACAGCGCCTGCGTGGGAGGCAGGAGCAGAGGAAAGAATCACAGACGTCTCCCTGAATGCCATTCGAGCAGCAGCGCAGCCATGCCCTCCGGCGTCATGATGTGGCCCGGCTGCATCACGGCAAGAGCAGCCTCGGGCATGAAAGGCACGGCACAGCTGGCAGGCAGCTGCACCAGCGTGGTGCCACCGGCGGCCTGCACGGCTGCCAGCCCCTGCGCGCCATCGGCATTCGCGCCCGAGAGCAGGATGGCAAGCAAGCCGCTGCCGCAGGCATCGGCTGCGGTCTCGAACAGCACGTCGATCGAAGGGCGCGAGAAATGCACCGGGTCGTCGACCGACAGCGCCAGCGTCGGGCCGGCGTCGAGCAGCAGATGGTAGTCGGGCGGGGCGAAATAGATGGTGCCCGGCTCCAGCGGCTCCTTGTCCTGGGCCTCGCGTACAGGAAGGGCGCAGCGCGGCTGGAATATCTGGCTGAGCAGACTGGGCCGCTCGCGCGGCAGATGCACCACCACCACCACGGCCGCGCGCAGCGTGGCAGGCAGCGCCGGCAGCAGCACCGCGAGCGCGTCGATGCTGCCCGCCGAGCCGCCGATCACCACCACCTGCAGGGGCTCATCCGGCAGGGCGGCCAGGCCGCGGCCCTGGCCCACCTCATCGCCCAGTGCGTTCACAGCCCTGCCTTTTTGCGGTAGATGCGCTCTTCGGGCACAAAGCCATCGAAATTCGCCGCCTGGGTGGAAAAGCGCAGCGACTCCTTGGAGCCGAGTCCCAAAAAGCCCTTATGGCAGAGCGCCTCCTCGAAGAGCGAGAGGGCCCGGTTCTGCAGGTCGCGGTCGAAATAGATCAGCACGTTGCGGCACGACACGAGCTGCATCTCGGCGAACACGCTGTCGGTGGCGAGGCTGTGATCGGAAAACACGATGTGCCGGCGCAGCGTCTTGTCGATCAGCATGCGGCCATAGGCGGCGGTGTAGTGCTCCGAGAGGGAACTGCGCCCGCCCGAGGCGGCATGGTTCTCGGTGAAGCCGCGCGCACGCTCGATGTCGTAGATGCCGGCCTCGGCCTTCTGCAGCGCGCTGGCGTTGATGTCGGTGGCGTAGATCAGCGTGCGCTCGAGCAGGCCTTCCTCGCGCAGCAGGATGGCGAGCGAATACACCTCCTCGCCCGTGCTGCAGCCCGCCACCCAGATCTTGAGCGAGGGGTAGGTGCGCAGGAAAGGCACCACCTTCTCGCGCAAGGCCTTGAAGTAGGCGGGGTCGCGGAACATCTCGCTCACCTGCACCGTGAGGTATTCGAGCATGGCCGGGAACACCTCGGGCTCGTGCAGCACCAGGTGCTGCAGCTGCGACAGCGTGCGGCAGTCGAAACGGGTGAGTGCCGTCTGCAGGCGCCGCTTGAGCGAGGCCTGCGCATAGCTGCGGAAGTCGTAGTGGTAGCGGTGGTAGATCGCCTCGATCAGCAGCTGCTGCTCGATGTCGAAGGTCTTCTTGCGCTGCGGCACGGTGGCATCTCTCTCCATCACCATCATTTGGGCATCCACACGCGGACCAGGGAGAGCAGCTTCTCGACGTCGAGCGGCTTGGCGATGTAGTCGTTGGCACCTGCGGCCAGGCACTTCTCCTGGTCGTCCTTCATGGCCTTGGCGGTGAGGGCGATGATGGGCAGGCGGCGCCATTCGGCCCGCTTGCGGATCTCGGACATGGCGGTGAAACCATCCATCTCCGGCATCATGATGTCCATCAACACCATGTCCACCGGGGTGCCGCCCGCGCCCTGGGCACGCTCCAGCGCCTCCAGGGCCTCGCGCCCGTTGCGGGCGATCTCGACCCGCGCGCCGGTCGGCTCCAACACGCTGGAGAGCGCGAACACGTTGCGGACGTCGTCTTCCACGATCAGGATGGTGCGGCCCTCGAAGCTGGAGTCGCGGTCTCGGGCCACCTGCAGCATCTTGCGCCGCTCCACTGGCAGGGCCGACTCCACCTGGTGCAGGAACAGCGTGACCTCGTCCAGCAAGCGCTCGGGGGAACGTGCGTCCTTGATGATGATGGACTTGGAAAAGCGCCGCAGCTGCTGCTCCTCGGCCGCCGTGAGCGAGCGGCCCGTATAGACGATGACCGGCGGAAAGGCCACGTCTTCCTGGCCGGCCATCTGCTCCAGCAGCTCGTAGCCGCTCAGATCGGGCAGGTTCAGGTCCATCACCATGCAGTCGAAGGTGCTGGAGCGCAACAGTTCCAACGCACGGCGAGCGGTCCCCGCGCCTACGATCTCCACGTCGCCGTTGGCAAGCAGGTGGCCCACGCTCTCGCGTTGGCGCTCGTCGTCTTCCACCACCAGCACGCGGCGCAGGCTCTGCGTGAACTTGGCTTCCATGCGCTCGAGCGCCTGCACCAGTTCTTCGCGCTTGACCGGCTTGAACGCGTAGCCCACGGCGCCGCGCCCCAGAGCCTCTTGCGCATAGTCGGCCACCGACACCACATGCACCGGGATGTGCCGGGTGGCCGGGTTGCGCTTGAGCTGATCGAGCACGCCCAGGCCGGACAGGTCCGGCAGGTTCATGTCGAGCACGATGGCTTGAGGCTGGTACTCCAGCGCCGCAGCAAGGCCTTCGCCGCCGGCGTGGGCCACCACGCACTGGAAGCCCATCTCGCGTGCAAGCTCGTACAGGATGCGGGCGAAGCGGTGGTCATCCTCGATGACCAGCATCGTGCGCCGGCCAGCCTCGAGCTGATCGCGGTCATCCTTCACCCCGCTGGAGCGCCGGGGCACGGGGGGCTGGGGCAGTGTCGCCTCCGGGGGAAGCGCCTGCGTATCCGTGCCTCTGGCAACCGGCATGGCCTGCGGCGCGGCGGGGGTGGCTGCAGCAGCGGGTTTCTTCTCGGGAACGCTGGCTGACTCGGGCGCCTGAACGGGCAACAGCAGCGTAAAGGTGCTGCCCTTTCCGGGCGCGCTCTGCACGCGGATGCTGCCGCCCAGCAACTGGGCGAGATCACGCGAGATCGAGAGGCCCAGTCCCGTGCCGCCATATTTGCGGTGGGTGCTGCCATCGGCCTGGCGGAAAGCCTCGAAGATCAGTGCCTGCTGATGCTCGGCTATGCCGATGCCGGTGTCCTGCACTTCGAAAGCCACCATGCCGTCGGCCTGCTGCAGCACGCGCAGCGTGACTTCGCCATGCTCTGTGAACTTGAGCGCGTTCGACAGCAGGTTCTTGAGCACCTGGCCAAGACGCTGCGGGTCGGACTGGATGGTCGCGGGCACGGACGGGTCCACGCTGGAATGCAGGCGCAGGCCCTTGTCCTCGGCCAGTGCTCGCAGCGGCTCGACCCAACCCTGCACCGAGCGCGCGACATGGACTGTCTCCACCGAGATGGAGGCCTGCCCGGCCTCGATCTTGGACAGATCGAGAATGTCGTTGATGAGGGCGAGCAGGTCGTTGCCCGCGCCCAGAATAGTCTGCGCGTATCGAACCTGATCCGGCGTCAGGTTGCCCTGTTTGTTATCGGAGAGCAGCTTGGCCAGGATCAGGCTGGAATTGAGCGGGGTGCGCAGCTCGTGGCTCATGTTGGCGAGGAACTCGCTCTTGTACTGGCTGGCCAGTTCCAGGTCGCGAGCCTTGTCGCCCAGCGCGTCCTGCGCGCGCAGCAGCTGCTGCTTCTGGTATTCGAGCTGCTGGGTCTGCTCTTCCAGCTGGGCATTGGTCTGCTCCAGCTCGGCCTGCTGCGCCTCCAGTTGGGCCTGCGATTCCTGCAGCACGCGGCTTTGTTGCTCCAGCTCTTCATTGCTGACGCGAAGCTCCTCCTGCTGGGCCTGCAACTCTTCGGCCTGGCGCTGGGTTTCGGACAACAGCGCCTCCAGCTGCGTGCGGTCGCTGGCAGAGCGCAGCGAAAGGGCTACCTGCTCGGCCGCACGCTGGAGAAAATCGATATCGGTGGGCGTGAGTTTGCGCAAGAAGCCGAGTTCGATCAGACCGTGTACGGCCCCGAACAGCAGCGCGGGCACGATGACGATTTCGACCGGCTGGCCTCGGCCCAGGCCGGAGGTGATGGGGAGATAGCCCGCTGGAACATCCCGCACATGCAGCAATTCGCGGGACTGCGCGGCCTGTCCCAGCAAGCCTTCTCCCTTGACCACCCGGTTCTTGTGCTGTCCGTCCTCCAGCCCATAGCCTCCCATGCGCTGAAAGAGGCCATGGCCTTCGGTCAAATAGGCCGCCCCGACCTTGGCACCCATGCGCTGCGCCAAATACTCCACGACCCGCTGGCCCAACTCTTCCAGGCGGTGGTCGCCCTGCAACCGGGCCCCCAGCGCGACCAAGCCGCTCTTGATCCAGTTCTCGCGCGCCTTGTTGCGATAGTCCAGCGCCGTCATGGCGGCAGAGGCGCAGATCAGCAGCAGCAGAACCAGCGCGCTGACCCAGGTGAAATAAGCGCCATAGGAGGCCGCGCGCTCCCACGAATCGCGGTACCGGTTCAGCGAATCGTTCTCCGCCACCAGCATCTCGCGCAGCGCGGCGCGCAGCTTGTTCATCAGCTCTAGGCCTTGGTCGCTCTGCACCAGTTCCAACGCGTCAGAGACCTTGCCCTGCCGATGCAATTCGATGGTGCGGAGCATTTCGCCCATCTTCTGCGCCGACATGCTCTGGACGTTATCCAGACGCTCCAGCTGTTCCGGACTGTCGGCAAGCGCCTGCTTGAGGGCAGCGAACTCAGCACCGAGCGACTTCACGGAAGACTCATACGGCGCCAGATAGCGCTCCTTGCCGGTCAGCAGGTAGCCGCGCTGGCCCGTCTCGGCGTTCTTGAGCGTCGCCAGCACCGCCTGCACTTGCGATATCACCTCCACCGACCGGTTCATTCGGTTCACGGCAGCCGCACGATCCTGGCTGCTCTGGTAGGTGAACAGTGCGATCACCACGGTGGCCAGGGCGGCCAACATGAAGCCCACGAACAGGCGCAGGGGCATGGCGAAGCGCTCTAGGCGCCGCTTGTCTTCATCCACGGAGGAGTTCACGGAAATGGGGGGGGGGTAATGGGAACGGTGGCGGATGATAGAGGCGTACGGTCTGCCCTCCTGTAGGCAAAGACCTGCAAACGGCCTCGCCAACGGGCGCGCGCAAGCTCGGGCGGCGCCCCCTCCCTGATGGATGTCAACAGGCGCGCTCAGAACGGCGCTTCGGCGTCCTGAACACCCAGGGCGTGCAGCCTCGCGCGCAGCGCCGCGTTCTCGGCCGTGAGGGCAGCCACCCGTTCGCGCAGGGTCCTCAGTTCGTCGGCCGGGGCGGCTGCGCTGGCGCCGCCTTCGGACGCGGCCGCGCCCTCGTCGGCCACAGCCGTGACGGCCGGCTTGCGCCTGGCTTCGCGCACGCGCTTGGCGGCCTGGCGCAGTTCATCCTTGCCGGCCGTGGCCGCCGCCACCTGCTCTTGCTGCGGCAGCGTGGCCACGGCCGCCGCGGCGTTGATGGAGATCACGCCCGACTTCACGGCCTCCACCACCTCGGGCGCCGCCTGGCTGCGGATCTTTTCGATCATCAACACCTGGCTGCTGCTGATGCGCGCCGCGCGGGCGATGGCTTCGCGGCTGGCCAGCGACTCCTCGCCGGCCGCGGCCGCGGGAGCCGCGGCGGGTGCCGTCGCGGCGTCGGGCCCAGGCGCATCGCCCTCGGGCGGGGCGGCTGCCGCACGCGCCTGGCGCGCCTGCACGATCTCCTTCTTGCGCAGCGCCAGCACGCCGCGCTGGAAGTCCGACACGCTGCGCCGGCCCAGGTGCTGGTCGATCATCCAGAGGTGGACGTCTTCCATGGTCTGGAAGCGCGTGGCCTGCACCGTGTTGAACGGCAGGCCGTGCTGGGTGCAGATGCCGTAGCGGTTGTGCCCGTCGATCAGCAGATCGCCCCAGAGCACCAATGCATCGCGGCAGCCCTCGGCGAGGATGCTGCGCTCCAGCGCCTCGTGTTCCTGCGGGGTAAGCGGGTCGATGTAGGCCTTGAGTTCTTCGTTGACGACGATGTTCATGATGGGCGGTTCCGGCGCTCCCGGGCGGGCAAAGGGCGCGATTCTAGTGTCACGGGTCGTAGCCGGGGCCGCGCTGCAACGCCTGCGTGGAGGGGGGATGGCGGGGCGGCATCGCAAGCCGCACCAGCGACGGTCTGTCGCGGCTGACGCCGCTCGCCCGGGCGCCTGGGCGCCAGCGCCAGTGCCGTGGTGTATCTTGCACGGAATCCTGCGGAGCCCACGCCGCACCCTCAAGCTCGCTGGCGGCTGCGACCATGGCCATCGCGGCACAATGGATCCGGCCACGAGACGTATCCCTGCCTCATGCAACGCATTTCGCCCATCAACATCATGGACATGCTGCTCGACGCCGTGTGCGTCGTCGAGCAGGACAGCACCATCGTCTTCGTCAGCGCCGCTTTCGAGCGCATTTTCGGCTACGCGCCAGCGGAGGTGATCGGCAAGCGCATGCTGGACATGGTGCATCCCGAAGACCTGCCCGTCACCCAGAAGCAGGCGCGGAGCGTCAGCGCTGGCGAGCTCCAGCTCAACTTCGAGAATCGCTACATCCGCAAGGATGGGCGCATCGCCCACATCCGCTGGACGGCGCGCTGGATCGAGGAGCACCAGGTTCGCCTGGCCGTTGCGCACGACATCACCGAGCGCAAGGCCACCGAAGCGCTGCAGGCGGCGATCTACGATATTTCGGAGGCAGCGCAGACCGAACCCACGCTGGAGTCGCTGCTCGAGCGCATCCACCGGATCATCGGCAGGCTGCTGCCCGCCACCAATCTCTCCGTCGCGCTCTATGACGCCACGGCGCAGACGCTGAGCTTTCCTTACTACGCCAACGAATACCACGCTGCCCCACCTCCGTTGCCGCTGGCCGAAGCTCCGCTGTGCGCCGAGGTGATCCGTACCGGGGCCACGCTGCTGCTCACCCCCGAAGCCTTCGCGGCACGAAAGGCCCACCTGCCCGAGCCTCAGCCGCATTCATGGCTGGGCCTGCCGCTGCAAGCCTCCAGCGGCATCGTGGGCGTGCTGGTGTTGCAGGGGTACTCGGACACGATGCGCTACACCGAAGAGGACAAGGAACTGCTGCAGTTCATCTCCAGCCAGGTGACGGCCGCCATCGAGCGCAAGCAGATGCTCGAGCGCCTTCGGCACATGGCGCAATACGACCCGCTCACGCAGCTGCCCAACCGCCAGCTGTTCCTGGACCGCCTCAGGACCGCACTGGCGCGGGCTCGGCGTGAACAGCATTCGCTGTCGCTGCTGTTCATCGACCTGGACCGCTTCAAGGAGGTGAACGACACGCTGGGGCACTCCATGGGCGACCTGCTGCTGCAGCGCGTGGCTCAGCGCCTGCTGGAATGCGTGCGGGCGTCGGACACCGTGGCCCGGCTAGGCGGCGACGAGTTCGTGGTGCTGATCGAGGACTGCCATCTGGCAGAGCACGCCACCCGCACGGCCGAGAAGATACGGGGCGCCTTCGGGAACGCGTTCGACCTGCGGGGCAACCGCCTGCACATCCGGCCCAGCATCGGCATTGCCAGCTACCCCGACCACGGCGATGAAGAGCACCGCCTGCTGGTGCATGCCGACGAGGCGATGTACCAGTCGAAGAAAAGCGGTGGCAATCGCGTTCACATGGCTTCCGCGCCGGGTGCGTGACCACCTGGCGGGCGTGCCCAGCGATGCCACCGCGCCATGCACCCGCGCGCGGGTTAGCGGCCTGCCGGCACCGGCCAGACCCGCCCGCCGCCCACGGCGAACAGGCACCGCTCCGGCGCCGAGGCCAACCCGGCGCTGCCAGTGAAGAGCCCGAAGGCCGGCAGCAGCGTGAGCTGCCCGGTCACCGCGAAGCACGGCAGCCGCACCGCGTCGCGCCCCGGCCCGCGCAGCACGGTGGACGGATGCACGTGGCCTGCCAGCACATGCTGGGTGGGATGGGCCTGCGGATGGTGGCAGCCGGCGAACGGGCCGGTGTGCCAGGGCTCGTCCACCACGGCGATGTCCAGGTGAGGGGGCGGATCACCCGCATGCCCGTCGTGATTGCCGCGCACCAGCACCATGGCAACGCCGGCATGCCGCGCACGCCAGCCGCCCAGCGCCTCCAGCAGCGCGGGGTTCCGCGCCTCGGCCGCATGTAGGAAGTCGCCGAGCACCACCAGTCGCTGCGCGCCCAGACCGTCCAGCAAACCCGTCAGCCGCTGCAGATTGCCCTGCGTGGTGCCGCCCGGCACCGGAATGCCGCGCGCACGGAAAGTGGCGGCCTTGCCCAGATGCACGTCGGCCACGAACACCGTGCCGGCGGCGGGCCACCACAGGGCGCGCTCGGGCAGCAGCCGCACAGCTTCGCCTGCGATCTGCAGGGCGTGTGAGCCCGTCAGCGGATCGGGAACGAAGGGCGCGGTTGCAGAAACGGAAGGCATGCCGCCGATGGTAGCCAGCCGCCTCACAAGGGCGGCAAGGGGCGCGAGGGCTTGCGCTCGCGGCGGGGTCGGCGCAGGCTGGCGGCGCCCTCGGGCACCTCGGCGCTGGTGAGCGAGAAGTCGAGCATGCGCCGCACCGAGGCGGCTGCAGCCTGCAGCGGGCCGGGCTCCACCGGCGCCACGGCCTCTGCGGCCTCGGGCGCGGCCTGGCCTGCCGTCCCCGCCTTGCCCGCCGTCCGTCGCCGGCGTGGCCGCTCGGGCGGATCGGCGGGCACCACGTCCTGCACGCGCGGGGCGGCGGGTTCGCCCTCGCCGGCCGGCACGTCGGCCGCGCCGTCGAGCTGGGCCAGCATGCGGGCGATGCGGTCGGCCAGCTCTTCGTTGCTGAGCTTTTCGCGGAAGCGCTCCACCATCAGCGGAAAGGCGAAGGGGCTGGGCCGCACCAGCGCCCGCACTTCGAGCCGCTGCGCCTGCATGCGGCGCAGCGCGGCCAGCAGCTGGGCCACATCCAGCTCCTGGCTCAGCACCTCTTCGTCGGCCTGGCGCAGCAGCAGGTTGGCCGCGTCGTACTGCCGGAAGACCTCGAAGAAGAGCTGCGACGAGGCCTGCAGCTGGCGGGCGCTGCGGCGCTCGCCCGGGTGGCTCTGGAAGATGAGGCCGGCCACGCGGGCGATCTCGCGGAAGCGCCGGCGCGCCATTTCGGTGGCGTTGAGGCTGGCCAGCACCTCGTGCAGCAGGGCGCGGCGGGCGGCGGCGCCCTCTTGCTCTTCGCCCGCATCCGCGTCGGCCAGGGCGTTGGCCGTGTTGCGGATGGCCAGGGCCTCGTCGGCCCCCAGGCCGGGGGCTTCGGCTGCGGCCGGGGGCCCGGCCGCCTCGGTGCGCAGCAGGCCGGGCAGCAGCGCGGCCCAGTCGCGCTCGGTGGCGCTGAGCAGTTCCAGGCCGTAGTCGTTCACGGCGATGGAGAAGGTGCCGGCCTGGCCCTGCGCGGCGCGCCAGGCGAACAGGCTCGCCAGCCCGGCGTGGGCGTGCCGGCCGGCGAAGGGGTAGAGGAAGAGGTGCCAGCCTTCGCGCGTGCGCAGGGTTTCGGCCAGCAGGGTGCCGGGCGTGGGCAGGGCCGACCAGCGCTGCTGCACGTCGAGCAGCGGGCGCACGCAGCGCAGCTCGGGCTCGCCGAAGTCGCCGGCCGCGGCGCGGGCCAGCTGGCGCACCACGAAGTCGGCCAGCACGGTGGACAGCGGCATGCGCGAGCCGCCCCAGCGCGGCACGGTGGGCCGCCCGCGCGCGACGCGGCGCA
>JBHIWE010000008.1:0-38828 GCA_041987645.1 Acidovorax sp.
CCCGCCTCGCGCGCGCCCAGGGCCTGGGCGGCGTCCTCGATCACGCGGGCGCCTGCCGCATGGGCGATGGCGCGCACCGGCGCCACATCGCTCACGCGGCCCGCCAGGTGCGTGGGCAGCACGGCCAGCGTGCGCGGGCCGCAGAGCGCGGTGAGTGCGTCGGGGCACAGGTCCAGGCTGGAGGGTTGAAGGTCGCACAGGTGCAGCCGCAGGCCGCAATGCGCGGCGGCCAGGGCGACCAGCGGGCAGGTGTAGGCCGGGGCGATGAGTTCGTCGCGAGCGGCATCGCGCGTGCGCAGGGCGGTGAGGGCCACCACCAGCGCGGCGGTGCCTGAGCATTCCACCTGCACGGCCGGCACCTTCAGGAAGCGCGCCAGCGCACCGCCTAGATCGGCATCGCCGCCAGGCAGCAGGTCGCGCCAGCCCATCGGCAGGCCGGCGGTGGGCGGCGCCTCAGGCACCATGGGGCGCGGGGGCTGTGGCCGGGGGCGCCTGCTCATCGGCCTCGCTGCGGGCCAGGCAGGCGATGCCCGCGGCGATCAGCGCGGCGCCCAACAGCTGCGGCCAGCCGATGGGTTCGTTGAACAGGAGCGCCGAGAGCGCCAGCACGGAGACGACTTCGAGGTGCGAGGCCGCGAAGGCCGGGCCGATGGGCGCGTGCTCGAGCAGCGTCATCCAGGTGAAGAAGGCGCCCACGTAGCCCACGAAGGCGCCGTAGATCCACGGCTGGCCGAAGACACGCAGCAGCCAGGCACTGGAGAATTCCAGCGGCAGTGCATGCTCGCCCGCGACCTTGAAGCTGATCTGCGCGAGCGTGTCGAACGCGACCAGGATGAGGAAGCCGATGGCATAGAAGCGTTTCATGGCATCACCCCTTGAGCCCGACGATGGCCACGCCCGCCGACACCAGCAGGATGCCCGCCACCCGCAGGGGCGAGAGCTTTTCGCGGAAGAGGAAACGCCCGGCGACCATCACGGCCACGATGTTGATCGAGCCCAGCAGCACGCCGTCCGAGAGCGGCACCAGCGAGAGAAAGGCCAGCCAGACGAGGAACTCGGCCACGTAGCAGCCGATGCCGATCCAGAGCCAGGGCCGGCGCGCCATCCAGATCCAGCGGGCCAGGCCCGTGCCCGCGCGCGGGTCGGCCGTGGCGGCGGCCTTGAAGGCCAGCTGACCGCCCGTGTCCACCAGCATGTTGAGCAGCCAGAGCAGGGCCACCAGCGGCGTGATGCCGCTGCCTTCCGATGGCGTCATGGCGCGGAGCCTTCCTGGCTGGGATGCGGGTGCTTTGGCTGCGCTTGTGCGATCGATTCGGCGAAGGCCAGCGTGCGGGCCAGCACCGTGCGGCGGTCGCGGTCGATGGTGATCATGTGATAGCTGTCGTCCAGCAGCACCAGTTCCACCGGGGCGTGGCGCACGCCGCGCACGATGTCCTGGGCGTTGCCGGCGGCGGCGATGTCGTCGTGGCGGGCGTGCATCACCAGGCAGGGCGCGCGCACCTTGCCCAGATTGCGCCGCACGTAGGCCGAGAGGGCGCGCAGCTCGATCACCGACCACCAGGGGTTGCCCGGCAGGCCCGCCGCGGCGCTGTCGCCCGAGTGCATCTGCGACACCACGCGCTCGCGCAGGGCTTCGTCCTTGATGCCGTAGGGCGGCGCTTCCATGAAGACGCTGCGGCGGCCGATGCCGAGGGCCCGGAAGAGCGGCAGCAGGAAGGCCAGGCGCGTGTAGCCCGGAATGCTCCATCCGTCATAGCGGAAGGTGGTGGAAAGCGCCACCACGCCGGCCACCTGCCGGGGCCGCTCGATGGCCAGGGCCAGCGCCAGCAGAGCGCCCATCGACAGCCCGCAGGTGACGACCGGCTGGCCGGTGTGCTGCATGAGCCGGTCAGCGCCGCGTCGGGTGCTCGCCACCCAGTCCTGCCAGCGCGTGGCGACCAGATCGTCCTGCGTGCCGCAATGGCCGGCCAGTTGCACGGCCAGCACGGTGAAGCCCGCGCGGTTCAGGCCCTTGGCCAGCAGCCGCATCTCGTTGGGCGTGCCGGTGAGGCCGTGGATCAGCAGCACGCCGGTCGAGGCCAGCGGGCCGTGGCCTTCGAGCAGGTATTCGTGTTCGGTGCCCGTACCGGTACGGGCTGCGGCCGATGCGTGGCCGGCCGGGGACGTGTCATCCATGTCGCGCAGGGTCGCGGCGGCTGCGTTCATGCCATCTCCAGCTGGCGCGGGGCCAGCGCGTCGAGCTGGTGCAGCATCTCCAGCGTGTCGGAGAAGTCGCGGAACGGTGCATGGGCGATGCCGTTGCTTTCGCAGTGGGCAATGAGCTTGTACTTGGCGAAGACGAAGTCGGCCCGGCCGGAGACGCAGAAGTCCGAGGTGCTGTCGCCCACGAAGAGCACGCGACCGTGCAGCGCCCGCTGCTCGGCCAGGCGCTCGCACTTGCAGTTGCCGCTGGCACGCGCGCAGCGGCCGCTGGCCCAGGGCGATTCCAGCCGCCACTGGCGCGGGCCGGCCTGCACCAGGCGGTTGGCGATCACGGGCAGCCGGCCCAGGCCATTGCGCGCCAGCACGGCCTGGATGGCGTAGTCGATGCCGTCGCTCACCACCTGCACGGGCATGCCCAGGGCCTCGGCCTCGCGCACGAAGGCGGCGAAATGCGGGTCGACCGCGATGGTCTCCAGGTGCGCGTCGAGTTCGGCGCGGTCCATGTCCAGCAGCGCGACCTGGCCCTTCATGCACTCGCGCGAACCGATCTCGCCGCGCTCCCAGGCGTCTTCGAGCGCCTGCCAGCCGGGCTGGCCGAAGCGCTGCAGCAGGGAGTCGGTCACGTCGGCCGTGCTGATGGTGCCGTCGAAGTCGCACTGGACCATCCAGCCGGCAGGGGTGTCGCCGTGCAGCTCGGCAGCGGCGGACGCCACGGGGATCACGCGGCGCAGGGAGTCATGGGGGGCGAAGGAGGAAACGGTTTGCATGGGGCAATCCTGCGATGGGGGCTGTGGGTTCAGCGGTGAAAGGCGACGCGCACGGTCTGGCCGGGGCGTGCATCGACGGGTGGGGTATCGAATTCCAGAATGCATTCGACGACCCGTACGGGGCCGCGCTGGGATTCGTCCTGCAGCCGCGCGGCGCCGAGCACCGGGCTCATGCGGACCACGCGGGCGGGCGGCAGGGTGACTGGCGCCGCGTCGCCGTCGGTCGTCACGGTGGCCGGCATGCCGGTCTTGACCGCGGCGATATAGCTTTCGTTGACTTCGGCGCGCACCTGCAGCGGCCGGTGGGGCAGCAGCGTGATGGCCGGATGCCCGCTGGAGCCCAGCAGGCGCTGGCCGGCCTGCGTGTTCACGCGCACGACGATGCCGTCATCGGGCGCGCGCAGCTCCAGCCGGCCCTGCTGGCTGCGCAGCAACGCCAGCCGCTGGCGGGCCACGTCGATCTCGGCGCGGGCGATGGCGACATCGGATTCGGCCGTGCGCACCGCCTGGGCGGCCTCTTCGGCGCGCTGGGGTTCGGCAGCGCCCGCAGCGCTGGCTTCGGCCAGGCGCGCGGCGGTGCGGCGCAGCGCGGGCAGCTGCTGGGCGCGGGCATTGGTGCGCGCTTCGGCGAGTTGCAGTTCGGCCTGCGCGACGTTGACCTCGCCTTGCGAGGCGGTGGGCGAGAGGCGCAGCAGCACCTGGCCGCGCTTGACGTGCTGGCCTTCCTGCACGGTGACCGATTCCACCAGCCCTTCCTGCAGCGGTGCCAGCTCGACCAGGCCGCCCTTCACTTCGATACGGCCCCGCGCCACGGCCACGTTCGCGGATGCGGCGCTCGCCGTGCCGGCAGAGCCGTTGCTGCCGTTGAGGGAGGCCGCGGCGGCGCCTGGTGACGGCGTGCGGTCGTTGCAGGCGGCGAGCGCTAGCAGCACGGCGGCCAGGGCGGCCGTGGTGGTGGCGGTGCGCAGCGGCGCGGTCCGTAGGGAGCGGGTGAGGCGGTTCATGCGGCAGGGGCTTCGGGCTTGGCGTCCGGCTGGCGCCAGTCGCTGCGGATGGCACCGTCTTCCATGCCGAGCACGCGGTCGGCATGCCGGACGAGGCGCGGGTCATGGCTCACGCACAGCACGGTGGTGCCATGCGCGTGGGCGATGCGATGGAGGATGTCGATCACGCGCTGGCCGCTGTCGGCGTCCAGCGCGCTGGTGGGTTCGTCTGCAAAGAGCAGCTGCGGCGATTTGGCGATGGCGCGGGCGATGGCCACGCGCTGCTTCTCACCGCCCGACAGCTGCGCCGGGCGCATGTGGGCTCGCGGCGTGAGACCGACCTCGTCCAGCGCATCCTGAGCGCGCTGCAGGCTTTCGCGGGCGCTCAGGCCCAGGTAGCCCAGCGGCAGCTGCACCTGTTCGAGCGACGTGAGCGCGGGAAACAGGTTGAAGCCCTGGAAGACGAAGCCCGTGTGGTGCAGGCGGAAGCGCTCCAGCGCCCGCGCGTCCAGCGAGGCGAGGTCGTTGCCGAGCGCGCGGATCATGCCGGAGTCAGGCTTTTGCAGCGCCGACAGCAGCGACAGCAGCGTGCTCTTGCCGCAGCCCGAGGGGCCCGAGATGAGGGTGAGCTCGCCCGCGTGGATCGACAGGTTCATCTGGCGCAGCACCTGGACCTGCACCACGCCGGACACGAAGGACTTGTGCAGGTCGATGGCCTGCAGACTGGGCGTGCCGCGCTGCACGCGGCCGGCGGCGCCGAGGGAGGGGCGGGGGGTGAAGGGCGTCATCGCAGCAGCAGGGCAGGGTCGGCGGCCATGAGGCCGCGCATGGCGAACAGGCCCGAGAGCAGGGTCACGGCGCCGACCAGCAGGGCGCAGGCGGCGGCGGTGAGTGGCGTCATGGCGACGGGCACTCCGTAGGTGTTGGCCAGCACCAGCAGCGCGGCGCTGGCCGCGCCCCCCAGCAGCAGGCCCAGCCCGCCGATCCAGCAGGCCTGTTCGACCACCAGGCGCCCCAGCGCGCGGCGGCTCACGCCCAGGGCGTTGAGCACGGCGTATTCGCGAGCGGAGCCGGCCACCACGCCCATCAGCGACTGGCTGGTGACCACTGTGCCCACCAGGCAGACGATGCCGACCATGAAGAGCACGGCCACGCCGGCACCGGTGTCGAACAGCCAGTAGAGCTGCGAGCGGCGGGCGAAGTCCTTTGCCGTCCAGACCTCGAATGGACCGAAGCCGGGCGCGCCCGCTGCGAGGCGCGCCTGCACCTGGCTCGCCTGCTCGGCGGTCTGTGTGCGGGCGACGACGTAGGTGGGGCCGGCGGAGGCTTCGCTGCCTGCAATCTCGCGGGCCGAGTCGACGGAGGTGATCACGTTCACGCCGCCCAGGCCGCGCAGGCCATCGACGGCGGCCACCACATGTACGGGGTGGGCGTTGATCCATGCCGCGCCGCCGACGCTGGTGTCCAGCGTGGAGAGGTCTTCGCGGTCCACGATCACCGCGCCCGGGTCGCGCAGTGCGGCACGCTGCCAGGGCGCCAGCAGGCGCGAGAACAGCATGCCGTCGGCCGCCGTGCGGATGCCGGACACATAGACCGACACGCCGCCGCCGCTGCCTTGGCTGCTGCGCCAGTCGCCGTCCACCCAGAGGTAGGGCTCGGTGGCCGTCACGGCCGGGTCCATGGCCAGGCGCAGGTTCACGTCCTGACCGATAGCACGGCCGAAATTCACGCTCTGCGTGCCGGGGTAGCCCGCCCAGAGGTCGGCGCCCGAGGCGCGCACATAGACGGCGGCGCTGCCGAAAATACCCAGCACCAGCGCGGCCTGCACGGACAGCAGCACGCAGGAGAAGCCCACGGCGAAGACGGCGGGCACGAAGCGGCGCCATTCGTGGATCAGGGTCTTGCGGGCCAGCGCGATCATGAGGGCTCCGGCCGGGTGCCGGGCTGCTGCGCGGGCGTCTGCGTTGTCTGCGCCGCGGCGGCATCGCCCTCGGCCGGCAGCGGCGCGCCGCCCAGGGCCTTGTAGAGCGCCACGAAGGCGAGCGCGCGCGCGTCGTTGGCAGTGGCCTGCTCGGCTTCGGCCTGCAGCAGGGCGCGCCGCGCGGCCAGGCCGTCGTATTCGCTGGACAGGCCCAGCCGGGTGCGCGTGCCGGCCGCGTCGTTGCGCTGCTGCCAGGTGCGGGTGACCGTGGCCAGCGCGTCTGCGCGGGCCTGCTGCGCGGCCAGCGCGGCCAGCGCGCCCTCGGCCTCGGCCACGGCGGCGCGCAGGGCGCGCTCCTGGCCGAGCATCGCGGCCTGCAGCGCCTCCTGCTGCGCATCGACCTGCATCCGCCGGCGGCCCCAGTCGAAGATCGGCACGTCGATCACCGGGCCGATGGCGGGCATGTCGTCGCTGGTGGTGCGGCGGTTCTGGGTGATGTTGTAGGAGTAGAGCAGCGAGCCCGCGATGGAGATGCGCGGGTACAGCTCGGAGCGGGCCAGGCCCAGGGCAGCTCCAGCCTTGCGCACGGCGGCCTCGGCGGCCTGCACGTCGGGGCGGGTGCGTACCAGGTCGGCGGGCAGGGCCTGGAAAGCGAAGGGCGCCAGGGCCACGGCGTCGGGCGCCGAGGGGGCGAACCATGCCGGATCGGGCGCCGGCCGGCCCAGCAGCACGGCCAGGGCCTGGGCGGCACGGGCGCGGGCTTCTTCGGCCGTGGCGCGGGCAGCCAGGCTGTGGGCCGACTGGGCGCGGGCCTGAGCGATCTCGTCGGCCGTGCCCGTCTGGGTGCGCTGGCGCACTTCGGCCAGGGCGATCGCCCGGTCGTCGATGCGGGCCGTCGCGTCCAGCAGCCGCAGCTGGCGGCGGGCGGCCTGCAGGTCAAGGTAGTTGCGCACCACGTCGGCCACCACGGCCACGCGCACGCCCTGCGCGTCCGCCTGGGAGGCATCGGCCTCGGCGCGCGCGGCGGAGCGGACGCTTTCGCCGGCGCCGAACAGGCCCAGTTCCCAGATCATGTCGATGCTGGCGTGGAAGTAGGTGTCGGTGGCGGTGATGTCCTGCAGGGTGCGCGCGCCCGCGCTGAACGAGGGGCGGAACTGCACCGCAGCGCGGCCTGCCTGCAGGCGGGCTTCGCGCAGGCGGTGGCCGGCGATCGCGAGGTCCACGTTGCGCATGAGCGCCTCGTCCACCAGTGCATCGAGCGCCGGGTCGTGGAAGTGCTTCCACCAGGCCCGCAGATCGGGCGCTGCCGGCCCCTGGGGCACGGGGGCCGTCCAGGTGGGCGCCACCACCTGCTTGTCAGCCTGCGGAACGTCGGGGCCGGGCGCGGCGCAGCCTGACAGCAGGGCGAGCGTCATCGCTCCTGCGCCGAAGCGGCCGCAGGCGGCGGAAAACGAGGGAATGGAACGCACGAATGGGCAGGCTGCTTTGATGAGAGCCTGCATTGGACCGCCCCAAGCTTGCGCGGCGATGCATGGAGTATGGAGGGTTCGTGGAGATGCGGCGGGAAAGTGTCCCGGCGGCTGCCGGGCCGGCCGGGCCTGTGGATAATCCGGCCCGCACCCCCCCTTCCGCCTATGCAACAGCCCTCTCCAACGCCGGCCACGGCCCCTCTCATCCTCGTGGTGGAGGACGAGCCGGGCATCGCCAGCATTCTCACCGCCTACCTGCAGCGCGACGGCCTGCGTGCCCAGCATGCGGCCGACGGCCTGGAGGCCCTGCGGCTGTTCCGCCAGATCCGGCCCGACATGGTGCTGCTGGACATCCACCTGCCCGGCATGGACGGGCTGGACCTGCTGCGCGAGATCCGCACGGATGGCCAGACGCCTGTCATCATGGTGACGGCTGTGGCCGACGACGTGGACAAGCTGCTGGGCCTGCGCATGGGCGCGGACGACTACGTGGTCAAGCCTTTCAGCCCGCCTGAGGTGGTGGCCCGCGTGCGCGCCGTGCTGCGGCGGGCGCAGTCTCAGCCGGCGGCGCCCAGCCGCACCGGCGGGTCCATCCGCGTGGGCCGCATCGAGATCGACCAGGAAGCGCATGCCGCGTTCGTGCACGGCGAGGGGGGCCAGACCGTGGCGCTGCCCCTCACGCTCACCGAATTCCGGCTGCTGGCCTGCCTGGCAGCCCAGCCGCGAAGGTGCTTCTCGCGCAGCCACCTGATCGAGCACTGCCTACCCGAAAGCGATGCGCTCGACCGGGTGATCGACTCGCACCTCTCCAAGTTGCGCCGCAAGCTGCAGCAGGCCGGGCAGGGCGAGCTGATCGAAACCGTGCGCGGCATCGGCTACCGCTTCTGGCCCGGCGGTGGCCCGGGGCTGACGGGCGGCGGGGCGTGATGCAGCACGGCCCGCTTCTGCAGCGGATCTGGGTCCGCTTCGGCCTGAGCATCGCCGCCACCGTGGTGGCCACCATGGCTCTGCTGACGGGCAGCGTGATGCTGTTCTCTGAACTCCAGTACCGCGATTTCTACAACAGCCTGCCCACCGAGATACAGCACGAGCTGGACGACCTGCGCGACCGCGACGAGGACGACGGGCCGAGGGCCATGGAGATCTACGGCCAGTATTGGCGCGGCGATTTTTTCTGGGGCGAGAAATGGTCGCTCGCCATCGGGCTGGTGATCTGCCTGCCGGTGGGGCTGGTCGTGGGTTTCTGGGTCTCGCGCATCGTCACCCAGCCGCTGGCGTCGATGGCCGAGGTGGCGTCGCACGTGGCTGGTGGCGACTTCAGCGTGCGGGCCCAGCCCGGTCGCATGCACGACGAGATGGCTTCGACCGTGCGCCGCTTCAACCAGATGATCGACTCGCTCGAGCGCATGGCCAAGGAGCGCCGCGCCACCGCTGCCTCCATCTCGCACGAGCTGCGCACCCCACTGGCCGTGCTGCGTGCACGGCTGCATGCCATCTGCGACGGTGTGATCGAAGCCGATGCGGCCGAGTCGCGCTCGCTGCTCGATCAGGTGGAATACCTGGGCCGGCTGGTGGGCGACCTGCACACGTTGTCGATGGCCGAGGCCGGCCAGCTGACGCTGGAGACCGGCCCCGTCGATCTGGCCGAGCTGGTGCGCGATGCCCTGGCTGTCCATGCCCAGCGCATCGCCGACCACGGCCTCGCGCTGGAACTGCGCCTGCCTGCGGCGGGCAGTCCAGCCTGGGTGGTGGTGGACCCCGACCGGTTCCGCCAGATCCTCTTCAACCTGGTGGAGAACGTCCTGAGCCATGCGGCTTCGGGCGGCTGGCTGGGAGTGGAGGTCTCCGTCGGCGAGGGCAAGGCCACGCTGCGCGTGAACGATGCCGGCCCGGGCCTGCCCGCGCACATGCTCGAACGCCCGTTCGAACGCTTCCCGCACCCTGCTGGCCGGGGGGGCGACGGCTCCGGGCTGGGCCTTTCCATCGTGCGTGCGCTGGCCGAACGCCAGCAGGGCACCGTTCGGGTCGAGGGACGGCCCGAAGGCGGCACCAGCTTCGTGGTGGACCTGCCGCTGACCAAGGCGGCCTGAGATCGGTGCCCGGCGGCCGGCGCGATGGGACAATGGCGTCCCATGACCGCAGCCGCCCCTCTTTCCACCCCCGACACCCTCACCATTACCCGGCCCGACGACTGGCACCTGCACGTGCGCGACGGCGAGCCTCTGCACACCGTGGTGCCGCACACCGCCGCCCAGTTCGGGCGCGCGATCATCATGCCCAATCTGCGTCCGCCGGTGACCACTGCCGCCCAGGCCGTCGCCTACCGCGACCGTATCCTGGCCGTAGTGCCCGCCGGCGTGCAATTCGAGCCGCTGATGACGCTCTACCTCACCGACAACCTGCCGCCCGAGGAAATCGCCCGCGCGAAGGCCGCCGGCGTCGTGGCCGCCAAGCTCTACCCGGCCGGCGCCACCACCAACAGCGATGCCGGCGTGACCGACATCCGCAAGACCTACAAGACCCTCGAAGCCATGCAGAAGGCCGGCTTGCTGCTGCTGGTGCATGGAGAAGTGACCTCCAGCGACATCGACCTCTTCGACCGCGAGGCTGTGTTCATCGAGCAGCAGCTCATTCCGCTGCGCCGGGACTTTCCCGAGCTGAAGATCGTCTTCGAGCACATCACCACGAAGGATGCGGCGCAGTACGTGCGCGAGGCAGGCCCGTTCACCGCCGCCACCATCACCGCCCATCACCTGCTCTACAACCGCAACGCCATCTTCACGGGCGGCGTGCGCCCGCACTACTACTGCCTGCCGGTGCTCAAGCGCGAGACGCACCGTGTGGCGCTGGTCGAGGCCGCCACCAGCGGCAGCGACCGCTTCTTCCTGGGCACCGACAGCGCGCCGCACCCGGCCCACCTGAAGGAGCACGCCAGCGGCTGCGCCGGCTGCTACACCGCCCACGCTGCCATCGAGATGTATGCCGAGGCCTTCGACAACGCTGGCGCGCTCGGCCAGCTCGAAGGCTTCGCCAGCTTCCATGGCCCGGCCTTCTACGGCCTGCCGCGCAACGAAGGCACTATCACCCTGCGCCGCGAATCGTGGACGCCGCCGGACAGCTTCGCCTTCGGCGAGGCCGAGCTCAAACCCCTGCGCGCGGGCGAGGAGCTGCCCTGGCGCGTGGTCTCCGCCTGACGGAGGTGGCGGCTCCCGCCTGGGCTGCCGCGGCGCCCATCGACTGGTCCCGCCCCTGGCTGCAGCCGCTGGCAGCCGTGGGCCGCACCGTGGCGGCCCGTGCCGATGCGGGCTCCGTCGTGGCCGAGGCCCTGAATGCCCAGGGCGCCCCGGCCCAGGGACCCTGCGCCGTGCCCCGCTTCGTCGGCCAGCAGGCGCTGCCCAAGGGCGAGGCCTACGAGCGCTTCATCCACGCCACCGGCACCGTGCCCACGCGCGATAACCGGCACGACTTCTTCAACGGCCTGGTCTGGCTGCACTACCCGCGCACCAAGCGCCTGCTCAACCAGTGGCAGGCGCGCGCCATCGCGCAGCAGGGCGTGGGCGCGGTGCGCGGGCCGCTGCGCGATGCCGCCACGCTCTTCGACGAGAACGGCGCCGTGCTGTTCGCCCCGGCCGCGCTCTGCGACGCGCTGCGCGAGCGCGCCTGGCTGCGCCTCTTCGTGGAGCTGCGCCCGCTCTGGGCGCAGACCACGCTGCTGCTCTTTGGCCATGCGCTGATGGAGCAGTTGCTTCAGCCCCGGAAATCGATCACAGCCCATGTCTACTGCGCGGATGTTGCTATTGATTCCGTAGCGGATGCCGATGCCTGGCTGGCGCGCACGCTTGATGAACAGGCCTTCGCAGCCAAGCCGTTCAATCCCCTGCAAGTCCTGGGAGTGCCCGGCTGGTGGGCCGAAAACGAGGACGTTTGCTTCTATGATGACCCTCTTGTTTTCCGCAGCAGGCGGCCCGTACGGCCGCCAGAGCCATCGGCTTGAGCCTGCTGCACGGGGAGTGGCTTGAACGCCGGTGCGCCACCCCCATTTCCCGGACTGAAAGGCAGCGGGCCATTCCGCCGCCTGACCCACGCATCCCTTCGCGGAGAACCTTCGATGAAACGTATCGCACTTTTTCTGCTCACCAACATCGCCGTCGTGGTGGTGCTGGGCATCGTCGCCAGTCTGCTGGGCGTCAATCGCTTCCTCACGGCCAACGGCCTGAACCTCGGGGCGCTGCTCGGCTTCGCCTTCATCATGGGCTTCGGCGGCGCGATCATCTCGCTGCTCATGAGCAAGCCCATCGCCAAGTGGAGCGCGGGCGTCACCCTCATCGACGGCACCGGGTCGCCCGATGAGCGCTGGATCGTCGAGACCGTGCGCAAGTTCGCCGATCGCGCCGGCATCGGCATGCCCGAAGTCGGCATCTTCGAGGGCGAGCCCAACGCCTTCGCCACCGGCGCCTTCAAGAACAGCGCCCTGGTGGCGGTGTCCACTGGCCTGCTGCAAGGCATGACCCGCGACGAGGTCGAAGCCGTCATCGGCCACGAAGTGGCCCACGTCGCGAACGGCGACATGGTGACCATGGCGCTGATCCAGGGTGTGATGAACACCTTCGTGGTGTTCCTCTCGCGCGTGATCGGCTACGCGGTGGACAGCTTCCTGCGCAAGAACGACGAGAACAACTCCGGCCCCGGCATCGGCTACTACGTGACCACCATCGTGCTGGACATCCTGCTGGGCTTCCTCGCCTCGATGATCGTGGCCTGGTTCAGCCGCCAGCGCGAATTCCGCGCCGATGCGGGTTCCGCCCAACTCATGGGCCACAAGCAGCCCATGATCAACGCCCTGGCCCGCCTGGGCGGCGCCACCCCGAACGAACTGCCCAAGAGCATGGCTGCCATGGGCATCACGGGCAGCATCGGCAAGTTGTTCAGCACCCACCCGCCGATCGAAGAGCGTATTGCCGCGCTGCAGGCCCGCTGAACCGGCGCTTGGCCTCCAGGAACCCCGCCATCGCAAGATGGGCGGGGTTTTTTCATGAAGCCTTGCCAGCGGGCCCGGCGCGGCCCATGCGTTCGGCCAGCGCCGTGTTGTCCCGGCCCGCCGCCCCGTGAGCGGCGCCGGCACGGTCGCGGGCGTCCTTGTTCTGGCTGAGCTTGCGCTTGCCTACCAGCGAGGTCACGGTGATCTCGATGCCCACGATGTGCTGCAGCAGTCCGTCGATGAAGCCGGGCTCGGAGTCCGACATCTTCCAGGGTCGTGGCTCCGCAGCCTCGTGCTCGCGCGTGAGGCGGCCCACCAGGCCGCGCAGAAAGCGCTCGTCGTCGCGCACCGTGAGCGAGCCGTGGGCATGGACCACCTCGTAGTTCCAGGTGGGCACCTGGCGGTGGGCCTCGTGCTTGCTGGGATACCAGTTGGGCGAGATATAACCCTCGGCGCCCCGGAACACGACCATCACCGCGGTGCCCGCGCTGCGCCGCCATACCGGATTGGCCCGCGCCACGTGTGCCGTGAGCGTGCCGTGGGGGCCGCCGGCGGGGTCGAAAGCGAAGGGGATGTGGTCCGCGTCGAGCCCGTCTGTCCCGTGGGTGACCAGCATGCCCAGGGGGTGTGCGTGGATGATGCGGGCCAGTTCATCGGCCCGTGGTTCGGCGAAGTGTTCAGGGAGGTACATCGTATGCGCCGTTGCGAGCGGCAGGACGTGAGGCCCCGCCACTGTCGCCCGAAGCCGGCCGCAAGGCAAGCCGCAGCGCGGCGCCCGCAGATCGCAACGAATCATCAGGTCACAGGAGACTCGTCCCATGCAAGCCACCCAACCCGCCGCCGCACTGTCGGGCGACATCGACTTTCCGCTGCAGGGCGTGCGCGTGCTCGACCTCTCGCGCGTCTTCGCCGGGCCGCTGTGCGGCCAGGTGCTGGCCGACTTCGGCGCCGAGGTGGTCAAGGTGGAGCACCCCGGCCGTGGTGACGACACGCGCGACTGGGGCCTGCGCATCGGACAGACCGAGACCACCTACTACAACAGCATGAACCGCAACAAGCGCTCGGTCACGCTGGACCTGCAGAGCCCCGACGGCGCGAAGATCGTGCACGACCTGCTGCCGCAGTTCGACGTGGTGATCCACAACTTCAAGACCGGCGGCGCCGAGAAGCTGGGCCTGGGCTACGAACAGCTCAAGGCCCTGAAGCCCGATCTCATTTACTGCGCGGTGGCTGGCTACGACAGCAGCGGCCCCGAGGCGAGGCGGCCCGGCTACGACCTGGTGATCCAGGGCGAGGCGGGGCTGATGGCCATCAACGGCGAGGCCGGACAGCCGCCGCTGAAGTTCGGCGTGGCGGTGGTGGACCTGATGACCGGCATGTACGCCGCGCAGGCCGTGCTGGCGGCGCTCTTCCAGCGCGAACGCACGGGCCGCGGCCGGCTGATCGAGATGGCGCTCTACGACTGCGGCCTGATGATCTCGGGCTACTACGGCCTGGACGCCATGCAGCTGGGCCGCGACCCGCAGCGCTACGGCAACGCGCACCCGTCCATCGTGCCCTACGGCATGTTCGATGCGGCCGACGGCCCACTCATCATCGCCGTGGGCAACAACGCGCAGTTCGACAAGTTCTGCCGCCAGGTGATCGAGCGGCCCGACATCGTGCAGGACCCGCGCTTCGCCACCAACGTCGAGCGCGCGAAGAACCGTCTGGAGCTGGCGCCGATGCTGACGGAGCTGATCCGCAGCTTCCCGCGCGACCTGCTGCTGGAACGCATGGCGGCCTGCGGCATTCCTTGCGGCAAGGTGGCCGGCCTGCACGAGGCACTGACCAGCGAGCGCACCCGCCGTGGCGGCCTGCTGCAGGACATGCCGCACCCCGTGGTGGGCACCACCCCGGTGTTCGCTCCGCCCTACCGCATCGACGGCCAGCGCCTTCCCATCCGCTGCGCGCCGCCCACGCTGGGCGAAGGCACGCGCGAGGTGCTGCAGCGCCTGCTGCAGCTGAGCGATGCGCAGCTGCACGACCTGCAGCAGCGCGGCGTGCTGACCCTGCCCGATTGATCGTTCGATGAACCTACCGCCCCCTGGAGGACCTTCACCATGACTGCAGAAATTCGCCCCCCAGCCCCCGCCGCCGAAACCAACGCGCCTGCCGCCGCAGAGGCCGGCAGCGTGCGCCAGCAGGTCTCGCCCGAAGAATGGCAGGCCCGCGTCGATCTGGCCGCCGCCTACCGGCTGGTGGCCCACTTCGGCTGGGACGATCTGATCTTCACGCACATCTCGGCGCGCGTGCCCGGCGAGCCGGACCGCTTCCTCATCAACCCCTACGGCATGCTGTTCGACGAGATCACGGCTTCCAGCCTGGTGAAGGTGGACCACCATGGCGAGCCGGTGATGCCCACCGACTACGACGTGAATCCGGCGGGCTTCCTGATCCACAGTGCCATCCACGAGGCGCGCCCCGAGTTGCAGTGCGTGCTGCACACCCACACGGCCTACGGCGTGGCCGTGTCGGCGCAGGAAGGAGGGCTGCTGCCGATCTCGCAGCAGTCCATCTTCCCGCTGGCGCGGCTGGCCTACCACGGCTATGAAGGCGTGGCGCTGAACGACGAAGAGCGCCCGCGCCTGGTGGCCGATCTGGGCCAGAGCAACATCATGATCCTGCGCAACCACGGCCTGCTGACTTGCGGGCGCAGCGTGCCCGAGGCGCTCCTCGCCATGTACACGCTGGAGTCGGCCTGCCGCATCCAGATCCTGGCGCAGGCCGGCGGCGGCGCGCTCACGCGCATTCCGGGCGAGATCATCGCCACGTCGGTGGAGCAGTCGCGCCAGGTCACCAAGGGCAAGGGTGCCGGCCTGGCATGGCCCGGGCTGCTGCGCCGGCTCGACCGCATCGACCCCGGCTACAAGAACTGAAATGCCCGGGCTGCCGCGCCGCACCGTGGACCACCACCACCTCACACCGGAGACAACACGCGCTATGGCCTTGCACCCCACCCGCCGTCACCTTCTGCAGGCCGGCTCGGCCCTGGCCGCCGGCGCCGCGCTGGCCGGCACGGCTCGTGCACAGGGCGACTGGCCCGTCCGTCCCCTCCGCATCGTCGTGCCCTACACAGCCGGCGGCTTCACCGACCAGATGGCGCGGCTGCTGCAGGTGGGCCTGCAGCAGCGCCTGGGCCAGCCGGTCATCGTGGACAACAAGCCCGGCGCCAACAGCATCATCGGTGTCGATGCGGTGGCCAAGGCCGTGCCCGACGGCTATACCTTCGGCGTGTTCATTGCCGCCTATGCGGCCAACACTACGCTCTACCCCAAGCTGCCCTACGACCCGAAGAAGGATCTGACGGGTGTCTCGCTCATGGGTGTGTCGCCGCTGGTGGCGGCCGTGGCCATGAACGCGCCCTTCAAGACCCTGGCCGAGCTGGTGGCCTATGGCCGAGCCCATCCGGGCAAGATCAGCTATGCCTCTTCGGGCACGGGTTCGGCCGCGCACCTCACGTCGGAGCTGATGCGCAGCGTCACCGGCGTGGACATGGTGCATGTGCCTTACAAGGGTGCCGCGCCCGCTCTGGCCGACCTGCTGGGCGGCCAGGTGCCGCTCTTCCTCGATCCGCCGCCCAACCTGATCCAGCCGGCCCGCGCCGGCAAGATCCGCCTGATCGGCGTGGCCAGCGACAAGCGCCTGCCAGCGTTGCCTGATGTCCCGACCTTCGCCGAGCAGGGGTACCCTGGCTTGCTGGGCAGCACCTGGGCCGCCATGCTGGCGCCTGCCGCCACCCCGGCGGCCATCGTGCAGCGCATGTCGGCAGAGGTTGCGCACATCATCCGCAGCCCTGAAGTCTCGCGCCGCCTGGAGCAAGCCATGGGCACGTTTGCCGAAGGCTCGACCCCCCAGGAGTGCAATGCCTTCATCGCAGCGGAGACTGCCAAGTGGGCGCAGGTGATCCGCTCGGCCGGCGTAGTGCTGGACTGACGCCGTGAGCCCCTGCGGCCGCCCGGGGGGGCTTCCGGGGGGGCGCAGGTCTTCATGGCCCCTGCGGGGCGCCAGATGCGTAAGGATGAGCCGATAAACTGGCGGCCACTTCCTTTGCTGGCCGTCTGAAGCGGCTGGAAGCTTCGGTCTTCCATCCTCCCTCCGGCGCCCCTTTTCCCATGTTCTTCAACAACGCTCGTCTTTCCCTGCGCCTGGCTCTCGCCTTCGGTGCGGTCTGTCTCGTCATGTCGCTGGCCTCTGCCGTCGGCGCCTGGCGGCTGATGGACCTGCAGAACCTCGCCGACGACCTGGGCGGGCCGTCGGCGGAACGGGCGCTGCTGGCGCAGGAACTCGAAGCCATCGTGGTGCTGAGCGCGGCGCGGGCAGAGTCGTTGCTGGAGGTCGATAACCCGGTCTATGCAGCGCGGGTGGATGCCGACCGCAAGCGCACCTCCGCCCGGTCCGCCGAGGTGCGCAAGCGCCTGGAAGCGCTGGCCGAGGACGACGAATCGCGCCGCATCTTCGCGTCCATCGACGCGGCCGGCAACGGCTTCCGCGCCGCGCGAGATGCGCTCGTCAAGCGCCGCCAGGCCGGCGAGACCCTGCCGCCCGAAGCCGTGGGCCAGCTGCTGCGCCCGGCGGCCGACCGCTATGCCGGCGCCGTGAACGACATGGCCGCCTACCAGCGCAAGCGCGTGGCGCAGGACCGCGAGGCCGCCAGCGCCAGCGAGCGCCAGGGCATCGTGCTGCTGGGCAGCGGCGTGGTGCTGGGCCTGGCGCTGAGCCTGCTCTGCGCCGTGCTGCTGTCGCGCTCCCTGCTGCGCCCGCTGGCGCAGGCGTCGCTCGTGTCCGACCGCATCGCCGAGGGCGACCTCACCTCCAGCGTGCCTCCCGTGGCGCCGGACAATCGCGACGAGGTGCGAGCGCTGCTGGGCCGCCTGGCCGACATGCAGGCGCGGCTGGTCGGCCTGGTCGTGGGCATGCGGCAGGCCAGTGCGTCGGTGGCGGGCGCCAGCTCCGAGATCGCCGCGGGCAACACCGATCTCTCGGCACGTACCGAACAGACGGCCTCGAACCTCGAGGAAATCGCCGCCAGCATGGAAGAGCTCATCGCCACCGTGCGCCACAGCGCCGACGCCGCCCATCAGGCGAGCGGGCTGGCCGCATCGGCGAGCGACGTGGCCCGACGCGGGCGTGAGGCGGTCGAGCGCGTGGTGGGCACGATGAACGGCATCGCCCAGTCTTCGCGCAAGATCGCCGACATCACGAGTGTGATCGACGGCATTGCCTTCCAGACCAACATCCTGGCGCTGAACGCCGCCGTCGAAGCGGCCCGTGCCGGCGAGCAGGGGCGGGGCTTCGCCGTCGTGGCCGGCGAGGTGCGCAGCCTGGCGCAGCGCAGCGCTACGGCGGCCAAGGAGATCGGCACGCTGATCGCAGAGAGCGCCCGGCAGGTGCAGGAGGGCACCCAGCTGGTCGATGCGGCCGGCGGCACCATGGGCGAGATCGTGCAGTCCGTGCAGCAGGTGACGGCCATCATCGCTGAGCTGAGCACCGCCGCACGCGAGCAGAGCACCGGCCTGGGCCAGGTGGGCGAAGCGGTGAACCAGCTGGATCAGATGACGCAGCAGAACGCCGCGCTGGTCGAGGAGTCGTCCGCCGCCGCGCAGAGCCTGCGCATGCAGGCGCAGCAGTTGGCCGATCTGGTGGCGGCCTTCCGCTTGCCGGCGTCCACCATCACGCCGGCGCTGCACTGAAGGTATCCGGACCGCCGTCCCTCTGGCGGGCTGGCATCTTTGCCTCGGCTTTACTCGGCCGGGGTGCGCGGCCCGTGCGTCGCGTTCGTTGAATACCCGTTCTCACCTGACGATGAATGGAGTGTTCACCATGTTCTTGCACCGTCCTGGGGCCCGCCTCCGCCGCGCGGGCGCGCTGACTCTGCTCGCCGCAGCCGCAGCCGCAGCCGCTGCGGCTGCGCTCGCGGGCTGCGTGGTGGCCCCGCCCGTGCGGCAGGTGGTGGTGGAGCAGGGGCCGCCCATCGTCGCCCCGATCGCGCCGCCCGCACCCTATGTGGAGCCGATCACCGTGGCTCCGTCGCCGGTCCACGTCTGGGTGGGTGGTTTCTGGGAGTGGGGCGGCGGGCGCTATGCGTGGCGCCCCGGGCACTGGGCCGCGCCGCCGCGCCCCGGCTGGATATGGGTGCCCCAGCGCTGGCAGCCGGGCCCCGGCGGTTGGCATACGCGGCCGGGCCACTGGGGCTATCGCTAGTCTTTGGCGGTATGGGCTGACCGGGCCCCGGTGCCCCTGCCACTCAGCGCCGCAGGCTGCGGCGCAGCGCCAGGCTCCAGCCCCTTGAGCACCAGGTGGCAGATCAGCTCCTCGGCCCGGGCGTAGTCGCGCTCGGTCAGGGCGGGCTGGCCCAGCAGCAGGGCGAACTGGGTCTGCTGGTCGGCATAGGCCTGGGTGACCGACCAGATGATGAACATCAGGTGCGTGAAGTCCACGTGCGCGATGCGGCCCTCGTCGGCCCAGCGCTGGAAGGTGCTCACGTCCTTCTTCAGCACCGGGCCCACGCGCTCGGCGATGACGCCGGCATAGCGGGGCGCGCCGGCGATCACTTCCTTGGCGAAGACCTTGGCCGCGTTGGGCCGCTCCAGCGACGAGCGCAGCTTGGCGCGGATGTAGTGGCGCAGCGCCTGCTGCGGATCGTCGCCGTGCGACATCTCCTCCATGCCCGAGAGCCACTGGTTGAGCACGTCGTCGAGCACGCGCAGATAGAGCGCCTCCTTGCTCGGGAAGTAATACAGCAGGTTGTGGCGGCTGATATTCACGGCCGCCGCGATGCTCTCCAGTGACGCGCCCTCGAAGCCGAACTGTGCGAATTGACTCTCGGCCTCTGTCAGGATGGTGCGTTCCTTGTTCAGCCGCGAGGCGGTGGGCGGGCGCGCGGTGGGGGGTGTGGGAGGAGCACTGTCATCGGTAGCGGTGCGCATTCGCACAGGCGCGGGGCGGGCGGGCGGAGGGTTTCGTCGCATTGCACCATTGTGGGATGAATGTGGAGTCTCGAAGTTGGCACGCGGCTTGCAGATGGGTTTTTACCGATTGGTAAATTTTTACCGGTCGGTAAATTAACCGACAGGCAGGGCGACGGCATCGCCGATGACACCTGCCAGCACCCCGTGAGGCCCCCGATGAAATCTCCGCAGTCCGCACCGCTGTGCGCCGGGTTCGTTGCCCGCGCATGCGTCCTTGCCCAGGCGCGACCTGGCCGGCCGGTCTCCCGATCCGCGTGCTGCGGCGCTCGCCGCAGCGCTCCCCATCCCCTCGACTGACCCCTTCGCCGGAGCACACACCATGGAACCGACCGCAAGCCGTGCCTGCGGCGTGCATGCCGCACGCCTGAACCTGGCCGATTACGCCGTGAATTTCGGCGATGCGCATCCGCCGCTCACGCGGGCTCAGGCGCTGATCGAAGCCGAACGCTGCTACTACTGCCACGACGCGCCCTGTGCCACGGCCTGCCCCACGGGCATCGACATTCCCTCGTTCATCCATCGCATCGCCCAGGGCAACGAGCGCGGCGCGGCGCGCGCCATCCTCGAAGCCAACCCGCTGGGCGGTATGTGCGCCCGGGTCTGCCCCACCGAAGTGCTGTGCGAAGAGGCCTGCGTGCGCAACGCCAACGAGGACAAGCCGGTGGAGATCGGCGCGCTGCAGCGCCATGCCACCGATGCGTATTTCGCCGCTCCCGGCGCGCCGCTCTTCACCCGCGCTGCGTCCACCGGCCGGCGCGTGGCCGTGGTCGGCGCCGGGCCTGCGGGGCTGGCCTGCGCCCACGGCCTCGCGCTGCGGGGGCACGATGTGGTGCTGTTCGAGGCCCGCCCCAAGCTGGGCGGCCTGAACGAATACGGCCTGGCCAGCTACAAGACCACGGGCGGCTTCGCGCAGAAGGAAGTGGCGTGGCTCTTGTCGGTGGGCGGCATCGAGGTGCGCGGCCAGCAGCAGCTGGGGCGCGATATCACCGTCGATGGTTTGCTAGAGGCCTACGACGCCGTGTTCCTGGGCCTGGGCCTGGCCGGCGTGAACGCCCTGGGCATCGCGGAGCCGCAGGCCACCGGCCTGCGCAATGCGGTGGACTTCATCGCCGACATCCGCCAGGCCGCCGATCTCTCGGCCGTGCCCGTGGGCCGGCGCGTGGTGGTGATCGGCGGCGGCATGACGGCGGTGGACGCCGCCGTGCAGGCGCGCAAGCTGGGCGCCGAGGAAGTGACCATCGTCTATCGCCGGGGGGGCGAAAGCATGTCGGCCTCGCAGGTGGAGCAGCGCTGGGCTCAGATCAACGGCGTGACCCTGCGCCACTGGGCCGCCCCGCAGGAGCTGCTGTGCGAAGCCGGCGCCGTGCGCGGCATGCGCTTCGCCGCCACGGCGCTCGACGGCGGGCGCCTGGTGGAAACCGGCGAGGTCTTCACGCTCGAAGCCGACATGGTGCTCAAGGCCATTGGCCAGAGCTACCGGCCCGAACACGCGGGCCCGGCCATCGCGCTGCAGGCCGGCCGCATCGCCACCGATGCCCAGGGCCGCACCAGCGCGCCGCGCGTCTGGGCCGGCGGCGACTGCCGTGCCGGCGGGCGCGACCTGACCGTGGAGGCCGTGGAGCACGGCAAGGTGGCCGCCGCTTCCATTCACGAGGCGCTGACGGCGGGCTGAGGCCCGCGCCACCCACCCCACGAACCCACCGCGACACGACACGGGAGAAGCACATGGCAGACATCCGCAGCGAATTCCTGGGCATCCGCAGCCCCAACCCCTTCTGGCTGGCCTCGGCGCCGCCCACCGACAAGGAGATCAACGTCACCCGCGCCTTCGAGGCCGGCTGGGGCGGCGTGGTCTGGAAGACCCTGGGCGAGGACCCGCACGTGGTCAACGTGAACGGCCCGCGCTATTCCACGCTCATGTCGCAGGACCGGCGCGTGATCGGCCTGAACAACATCGAGCTCATCACCGACCGGCCGCTGGCCGTGAACCTGGAGGAGATCCGCCGCGTCAAGCGCGCCTGGCCCGACCGCGCCATGATCGTCTCGCTCATGGTGCCCTGCGTGGAAGAGAGCTGGAAGCGCATCCTGCCCATGGTGGAGGACACGGGCGCCGACGGCATCGAGCTGAACTTCGGCTGCCCGCACGGCATGAGCGAGCGCGGCATGGGCGCAGCCGTGGGCCAGGTGCCCGAGTACATCCAGATGGTGACGGCCTGGTGCAAGCAGTACAGCCGCCTGCCGGTGATCGTGAAGCTCACGCCCAACATCACCGACGTGCGCCAGCCGGCGCGCGCGGCCAAGGCCGGCGGGGCCGACGCGGTCTCGCTCATCAACACCATCAACTCCATCATGGGCGTGGACCTGGAGCGCATGGCGATGAGCCCGCACACCGGCGGCTGGGGATCGCACGGCGGCTACTGCGGCCCGGCCGTCAAGCCCATCGCACTGAACATGGTGGCCGAGATCGCGCGCGACGCGCAGACCGCCGGCCTGCCTATCAGCGGCATCGGCGGCGTGACCACCTGGCGCGACGCGGCCGAATACATCGCGCTGGGCTGCGGCACGGTGCAGGTCTGCACGGCGGCCATGGTCTATGGCTTCAAGATCGTGCAGGACCTGTGCGACGGCCTGTCCAACTTCATGGACGCGCACGGTTATGGATGCATAGACGACTTCCGCGGCCAGGCGGTGCCCACCGTCAAGGACTGGAAACAGCTGGACCTCAACCACATCGAGAAGGCCGTGATCGACCAGGACGCCTGCATCGGCTGCGGCCGTTGCCACGTGGTGTGCGAAGACACGTCGCACCAGGCCATCACGTTCGACAAGCAGGGCGGCGTGCGCCGCTTCGAGGTGAACGAGGCCGAGTGCGTGGGCTGCAACCTGTGCGCCTCGATCTGCCCGGTGCCCGAGTGCATCAGCATGCGCAGCCTGGCGCCGGGCGAGGTCGATGCGCGCACCGGCCGCACGGTGACCGGCGAATACGCCAACTGGACCACGCACCCCAACAACCCGCAGCGTGCGGCGGTGGCGCCGGCCGCAGGCACGGTCGCTGCTTGATGGCAGTCGGCGATCCATCACCTTCTTCATCCAGGAGTGACGACATGATGAACAGTTCAGGCGGCGCGGCACCGGCGGCGGCCGCAACGACCACCTCCCCGGTGGGGCGCGAGGCCACGCTCGCAAACGAAGACCTGCTGCCCACCACGGCGGCCCAACGGCACTGGGCCTGGAAGGACTATGCCGCCCTGTGGGTCGGCATGGTGGTCTGCGTGCCCACGTACACCATGGCCAGCTCCATGCTGGACCAGGGCTTTTCCTGGCAGATGGCCGTATGGCTCGTTTTTCTGGCCAATTGCATCGTGCTGGTGCCCATGGTGCTGATCGGCCGAGTGGGTCCCAAATACGGCGTCCCGTTCCCGGTGCTGGCCAGGGCCTCCTTCGGCGTCAAGGGCGCCAACCTGCCCGCAGTGCTGCGTGGACTGGTGGCCTGCGGCTGGTTCTCCATCAACTGCTATTTCGGCGCGCTTGCACTGCACGGATTCCTGAACATCCTGGGGTTAGGACTCGCCGGGCCGGCCGACGGGCAGACCATCAGTACCTCGCAGCTCATGTGCTTCCTGGCCTTTTGGGCCGTCCACATCTGGTTCATCTGGAAGGGGCCGGAGTCGATCCGCCGGCTGGAAGTGATTGCGGCTCCGCTGATGATCGCAGCGTCCGTCCTGCTGGTCGTGGTGCTGCTGGTGCGGGTGCCTCCGAGCCAGCTGTTCAACCTGCCTGCCAAGGTGGTGGAGGGAGGGCCGAAGACATGGGCGGCATTGACCGGCCTGGTAGGGTTCTGGGCCACGCTGGCGCTGAACATTCCCGACTTCACGCGCTTTGCCCGGTCGCAAAAGGATCAGGTGCTGGGCCAGGCCATTGGCCTGCCCATTCCCATGGCGCTGTTCTCGATGGTGGGTGTCATCGGCTTCTCGGCGTCCGCCATCCTGTACGGTAAGGCACAGCTGTTCCCGGACGGCCTGCTCACGCAGATGGGCAGCGTGGCCGCCGGTCTGGGCCTTCTGGTGATCCTGTTGGCCAACCTGACGACCAACGTGGCCGCCAATCTGGTCTCACCGTCGTACGACTTCAGCCAGATCGCACCGTCGAAGATCAGCTTCCGCATGGGAGGCGTGATCGCCGCGCTGCTCGGCCTGCTGTTCATGCCCTGGAAATTGCTGGCCACCTCCGGCAGCTATCTGTTCGTCTGGCTGGGCGGCTACGGCACGCTGCTGGGCGCCATCGCCGGCATTCTGCTGGTCGACTACTACCTAGTTCGCAAGACCCGGCTGAAGGTCGAGGACCTGTACCGACGCGGGGGCGACTACGAATACACCAACGGCTGGAACCTGCACGCGCTGGTGGCCTTCCTGCTCGGCGTGCTGCCCTGCCTGCCGGGCTATCTGGCCGTATCGGGCGTGGTGGACAAGGCCGGCATGCCCGCCATCTGGCTCACCCTGTTTGACTCGGGCTGGTTCTTCAGCCTCGGCGTGGCGGGCCTTTACTACTACGTCACCGCCCGGAAGCTGAACTAGCCCTATCAACGGCCCGTCGCGGCGCACCCGCCCTGTGTGCGCCGGGGCATTCAAGTCCAGAACCAAGGAGATCCCATGACCTCGAGCCTTCTGATCCGCGGCGGCACCGTGGTGAATGCCGACCGCGAAGAGCGCGCCGACGTGCTGTGCGTGGACGGTCGCATCGCCGCCGTCGGCGAAGCCGCCGCAGCGCAGGCACCCGCTGGCACCGCTACGCTGGACGCGAGCGGCCAGTACGTGCTGCCCGGTGGCATCGACCCGCACACGCACATGCAGTTGCCGTTCATGGGCACCGTGACCATGGACGACTTCTTCACTGGCACAGCGGCAGCGCTGGCCGGTGGCACCACCAGCATCATCGACTTCGTGATCCCCGACCCGCAGGAGCCGCTGATGGACGCCTACCGCAAATGGCGCGGCTGGGCTGAAAAGTCGGCAGCCGACTATTCGTTTCACGTCGCCATCACCTGGTGGAGCGAGCAGGTGCGCGCCGACATGGGCACGCTGGTGCAGCAAGAAGGCGTGAACAGCTTCAAGCACTTCATGGCCTACAAGAACGCCATCATGTGCGACGACGAAACCCTGGTGAACAGCTTCAAGCGCGCGCTGGAACTGGGCGCCATGCCCACGGTGCACGCCGAGAACGGCGAGCTGGTGTATCTGCTGCAGCAAGAGGTCGCCAAGATGGGCATCACAGGGCCGGAAGGCCATCCGCTCTCGCGCCCGCCCATGGTCGAGGCCGAGGCTGCCAACCGCGCCATCGCCATTGCCGATGTGCTGGGCGTGCCCATCTATGTGGTGCACGTGAGCTGCATGGAGTCCGCCGACGCGATTGCCCGCGCCCGTGCGCGTGGCCAGCGCGTGTACGGCGAGGTGCTGGCGGGGCATCTGCTGGTGGACGACAGCGTGTACCGCGACCCCGACTTTGCCAAGGCCGCCGCTTATGTGATGAGCCCACCCTTCCGCCCCAAGGGCCATCAGGAGGCGCTTTGGCGCGGCCTGCAGTCGGGCCAGCTGCACACCACGGCGACAGACCACTGCACCTTCTGCGCCGCGCAAAAGGCCATGGGCCAAGAGAACTTCGCCAAGATCCCCAACGGCACCGGCGGCGTGGAAGAGCGCATGGCCGCGCTGTGGGACGGCGGCGTGAACACCGGTCGCCTCACGCCATCCGAGTTCGTGGCCATCACTTCGGCCAATGCGGCCAAGCTGTTCAACATCTACCCGCGCAAGGGCTACATCGGTGAAGGCGCCGATGCCGACCTGGTGCTGTGGGACCCGCAAGGCACCAAGACCTTCTCGGCCCAAACCCAGTTCAGCAAGGGCGACTTCAACATCTTTGAAGGCCGCACCGTGCGCGGCATTCCCAGCCACACCGTGAGCCAGGGCCGCGTGGTGTACGCCAACGGCGACCTGCGCGCCGAGCAGGGCAAGGGCGGCTACATCAAGCGCCCGGCGTTTGGCGCGAACTTCCAGGCGGTGCAAAAGCGCGCGCAGGACCTGGCCCCCACAGCGGTTACCCGCTGAACCGATGGAGAACAACACCATGGACACCCAAGTCAAACCCAACATCGACAACCTGCGCATCAACGGCCAGCGCCTGTGGGACTCGCTCATGGAGCTGGCGCAGATCGGCGCCACCCCCAAGGGCGGCGTGTGTCGCCTCACCCTCACCGACCTGGACAAGCAGGGCCGTGACCTCGTGACCCGCTGGGCGCGTGAGGCAGGCATGACTGTCACCATCGACAAGATCGGCAACGGCTTCATGCGCCGCCCCGGGCGCAACAACAGCCTGCCGCCCATCATGACCGGCAGCCACATCGACACCCAGCCCACAGGGGGCAAGTTCGACGGCAACTACGGCGTGCTCGCGGGCATCGAGGTCGTGCGAACGCTGAATGACCACGGCATCGAAACCGAGGCACCCATCGAGGTCGCGTTCTGGACCAATGAAGAAGGCAGCCGCTTTGTGCCAGTCATGATGGGCTCAGGCGTGTTCGCCAAAGCCTTCACGCTGGAACACGCTTACGCAGCCACCGACACCGAAGGCAAGACGGTGAAGGGCGAGTTGGAACGCATCGGCTACATCGGCGACCAGGAGCCCGGCGACCACCCCATCGGCGCCTACTTCGAGACCCACATCGAACAAGGCCCGGTGCTGGAAGACAACGACAAGACCATCGGCGTGGTCAGCGGCGTGCTGGGCATCCGCTGGTTTGACTGCACCGTCACCGGCATGGAGGCCCACGCCGGCCCCACGCCCATGGCCCTGCGCAAGGACGCGATGCTGGCCGCCACGCGCATCATGCAGGACGTGGTGGCCGCCGCCCACCGCCACCCGCCGCACGGGCGCGGCACGGTGGGCATGGTGCAGGTGTTCCCCAACAGCCGCAACGTGATTCCGGGCCGGGTCAAGTTCAGCATCGACCTGCGCAACAGCACGGACGAGCTCGTCGATGCCATGGCTGCCGAAGTCAAGGCCTATGCCGATAAGGTGGCCCAAGAACACGGCGTGCAGGTGCACCTTGAACTGGTGTCGAGCTACCCCGCGCAGCTCTTCCACCCCGACTGCGTGGAGGCCGTGGGCCGCGCTGCCGCCAAGCTGGGCTACAGCCACATGCCCGCAGTCTCCGGCGCCGGGCACGATGCGGTGTACATGGCCAAGCTCGCGCCCAGCGGGATGATCTTCATTCCCTGCAAGGACGGCATCAGCCACAACGAGATCGAGGATGCGAAACCCGAGCACATCGAGGCGGGGTGCAACGTGCTGCTGCACGCCATGCTGGAGCGGGCTGGCGTGGCCGCCGGCTGAGAGCGGACGGGAAGCGGTTGCGCCGCCCGCTCAGTGCTGCGGGCGCGCGCCCTGTGCCGCGCTGCGCCAGGTCAGCAGCCGGAAGGGCAGCAACAGCAGCACGCCCATGGCCAGCTTCACGCCCAGGTCGCCCAGCGCCCAGGTGACCCACGGCTCTGCCGAGCCCGCGAAGGCGATGCCCCAAAACACGGCGGTATCGAGCGCAGCGGCCACCACCGTGGCCCACAGCGGCGCGCGCCACCAGGTGCCCTGGCGCAGACGGTGGAAGATGCTGATGTCCAGGCACTGCGACACGATGAAGGCTGTGCCCGACGCGATGGCGATGCGCGCCGGTGCGAGCGCCAGCGATGCCGCTACCGCCGCCGCGAAACCCACCCAGGCCACGCGCCGCGCCGGCACCGGGCCGTGGCTGCGGTTGATGAGGTCGCTGACCAGGAAGGCGACCGGGTAGCTCAGTGCGCCCCAGGTCAGCCAGTCGTTGATGGGGTACTGCACCAGGATATTGGAGGCCAGCACCACGCACGCCATGGCCAGCGCCGCGCCCGCGAAGCGCAGCAGGGAAGGGGGCGCGAAGGCTGCCGCGTCCAGCGGCCGTGCGGTGGCCGGGTGCGAAGTCATGCCGCCATCCCCAGGATGGCGCGGGCCACGGCCTCGCCGACCTTGATGCCGTCCACCCCGGCCGAGAGGATGCCGCCCGCGTAGCTGGCGCCTTCGCCCGCCGGATAGAGGCCTGCGGTGTTGAGGCTCTGGAAGTTCTCGCCCCGGCCGATCTTCAGCGGCGAAGAGGTGCGCGTTTCCACCCCGGTCAGCACCGCGTCGTGCATGTCATAGCCGCGGATCTTCTTGCCGAAGGCGGGCAGGGCTTCGCGCATGGCCTCGGTGGCGTAGGCGGGCAGGGCATCGTGCAGATCGACCATGGTCACGCCCGGCTTGTACGAAGGTTCCACTGCGCCTAACTGCGTCGATGCGCGCCGGGCCAGGAAGTCGCCGACCAGCTGCGCCGGGGCGTTGTAGCTGCTGCCGCCCAGCACGTAGGCGCGGGATTCGAGCTGCCGCTGCAGCACGATGCCGGCCAGCGGATGGGCCTGGCCGGCGGGCAGCGATTCGATGCCGTGCGTGGCGCCCAGCGCGGCGGAGAAGGCCTCGGCGTCGTGCGGGTAGTCGCTCGGGTTGATGGCCACCACCATGCCGGCGTTGGCGTTGCGCTCGTTGCGCGAATACTGGCTCATGCCGTTGGTGACCACGCGGCCGGGCTCGCTGGTGGCGGCCACCACCGTGCCGCCCGGGCACATGCAGAAGCTGTAGACCGCCCGGCCGTTGGCCGCGTGGTGGACCAGTTTGTAGTCGGCAGCGCCCAGCAGCGGGTGGCCGGCGTGGCGGCCCCAGCGGGCGCGGTCGATCACGCTCTGCGGGTGTTCGATGCGCACGCCCACCGAAAAGGGCTTGGCCTCCATGTGCACGCCGCGCCCGTGCAGCATGGCGAAGGTGTCGCGCGAGCTGTGGCCCAGCGCCATCACCACATGGTCGGCGCGCAGCGTGTGCTGCTGGCCGGTGGCCTGGTCCAGCACCTGCAGGCCGCGCAGGTGGCGCTGGCCGGAGGCGTCGGCCTCGACCACCACGTCGGTCACGCGCTGCTCGAAGCGCACCTCGCCGCCCAGGGCGATGATCTGCTCGCGCAGCGTCTCCACCACCTTGACCAGCTTGAAGGTGCCGATGTGCGGGTGCGCGGCGTAGAGGATCTCCGGCGGCGCGCCGGCCTGCACGAACTCTTCCATCACCTTGCGGCCCAGGTGGCGCGGGTCCTTGATCTGGCTGTAGAGCTTGCCGTCGCTGAAGGTGCCGGCACCGCCTTCGCCGAACTGCACGTTCGATTCGGGCGTGAGCGTGCGCTTGCGCCACAGGCCCCAGGTGTCCTTGGTGCGCTCGCGCACGGTCTTGCCGCGCTCCAGCACGATGGGCTTGAAGCCCATCTGCGCCAGCACCAGCGCGGCGAAGATGCCGCAGGGCCCGAAGCCCACCACCACCGGGCGGTGGGCCAGCCCTTCGGGCGCGCGGCCCACGGGCTTCCAGGCCATGTCGGGCGTGGGCTGCACGTGCGGGCGGCCCGCATGGCGCGCCAGCAGGCCCGGCTCCTGCGCCGGGTCGGCCAGCGTGATGTCGAGGATGTACACCGCCAGCAGGTCGGCCTTGCGCGCGTCGAAGCTGCGCTTGTGCACGTGCAGGTGGGCGATCGCGGCGGGCGGCACGCCCAGCACGGCGCACGCCTGCTCGTGCAGGGCGGCGTGCGGATGGGTGTCGTTGTCGAGGGGGCTGGCGGGCAGGGCGGCCAGCGGCAGCTTGATTTCCGAGAGTCGGATCATGGCGTTCAGGCCCGTATCTATCGGGCGTGGGGCGTTTCGCGGGGCGGCAATCATACGGCAGCCCGGGTTTTCATGCACCGCATGGCGGCGGGCGCCGCTAGCCGCTCCTTGCCGTTGCCGCTGCTGGCTGCCGCCGCTTCCAGAGCAACTCGGTCGCCCCGAAGGCCACCACCGCCACGCCCAGCGGCGCGAAGAAGTAGAGCACGCGGTACGCCAGCACGGCGGCCAGCGCCTGGGCGGGGGGCATGTAGGCCGAGAGCACGGCGGTGGCCACGGCTTCCAGCACCCCCAGGCCGGCGGGAATGCGCGAGATCAGACCCGCGATGGCGCCCAGAAGCACTGTAGCCAGCGCCGCCGCATAGGGAGCCTGGCGCTGCGTCAGCATCCAGAGCGCGCCGGCCATGAGCATCCAGTTGATGCAGGAAACCGCTATTTGCAGCAGCCCTGCGTACCACTGCGGCAGAGGGAAGTCGTGGCCGCGCACGGTGATCGGCCCGCCACCGCGCCCTGCGCAGAGCGCCAGGTAGCCCGCGGTGATGGCGGCCAGGGCCAGGCCCATCCAATGCAGCTGCGCGCCGCCCACGACCCAGCCTTCGGGCATCTGCGGCGTCCAGGCCCAGAAGACGGCGCCGGCCAGCACGAAATAGCCCAGCCAGTTGGTGATGATGGACAGCACAACGATCTGCCCGATGGCCCCAACGCCCACGCCCTGGCGGGAATAGAGCCGGTAGCGTGTGGTGGCGCCGCCGATGAGCGAGCCCAGGTTCAGCGTGAAGGGGTAGGCGATCAGCGTGATGCCCAGGGTACGCGCCACCGGCAGGCCGTGGCGCGTGTAGTGGCGCCCGAAGAGGTCGAACGTGGCGTAGAGCAAATGGCTGGACCAGGCCAGCGCCGCAGCCGGCGCCACCGCCCCCAGGGGCAGGGCACGCAGAGACTGCCACACGGCCGGCCAGTCCACGCGGCGGCCCTGGCTCCAGAGCAGGTAGAGCACGAAGGCCGCGAAAGCGCCCGTCAACGCAGTGACGAGCCAGGGCCACCAAGGCTGCGCGCGTAGCCTGGCCCAGCGGCTGCGCTGGGCAGGCCGGTGGCCGGCATCGGCGGTGGCAGCGGCCTTGCGGGACATGCAGGCGCGGTGCCGTGGGTCAGCCCGCACCGGTCGCCGTCCGCTGCCCGGCGGCGGTATCGGGGGCGAGGTCGCGGTCGCTCACCAGCGAGATCTCCGGCTCGTGCCGGGGCAGCCAGCCGGCCCACGTGGGGAACCAGCGCATCAAGTGGAACACGCAGTAGCTGCGCACGAGGCGCAGGCCTTCCCAGCGGCCCTTCGGTTCGGGCTTCACCTGCTTGCAGCTGTTTTCCATCAGGTGCGACAGACGCTGGTAGAGCTGCGCATTGAAAGCAGCGTCGCGGATGATGACGTTGGCCTCCAGGTTGAGCGACAGGCTCAAGGGATCGAGGTTGCTGGAACCCACCGTGGACCATTCGCCATCCACCAGCGCCACCTTGCCATGCAGCGGCCGGTCGCAGTATTCGTAGATGCGCACGCCCGCGCGCAGGAGGTGGTCGTACAGCAGGCCCGCGGCGGTTTTCACGATCGGCATGTCGGGTTGGCCCTGCAGGATGAGCCGCACGTCCACCCCGCGCCGCGCGGCGCGCCTCAGCTCGCGGATGAAGCGGTAGCCGGGGAAGAAATAGGCATTGGCGATCACCACGCGCTCGCGCGCCGAGCGCAGTGCGATGCGGTAGTGGCGTTCGATGTCGTTGGTGTGAAAGTGGTTGTCGCGGGTCACGAACAGCGCTTGCGCGGGGCCTGCCGGAGGCAGCGGGGCCGTGGCATGCGGCCGGGGGCGCCGCTCCCAGCGGCGGCGGCGCTGCTTCAGCGGCAGCACGGCCTCCTGCACGAAGGCGTGTATCTGCGCCACCAGCGGGCCGCGCACCTGCACGGAATAGTCCTGCTTGGCCTCGGGGCCGAAATCGGCGACATGATCGGCCGAATAGTTGATCCCGCCGATGAAGGCGTGTTCGCCGTCCACCACCACGATCTTGCGGTGCATGCGGCGCAGCACGTTGAGCCGCTGTCCGAAGAGCTGGCGGCCCGGGTCGAAGATGCGGAAATGCACGCCTACCTCGACCAGTTCGCCGATGAAGCGCTGGGAGAGGTCGGGCGAGCCGAAGCCGTCCACCAGCACATGCACGCGCGCGCCGCGGCGTGCGGCCTCCAGCAGGGCGGCATGCAGCTGCAGTCCGATCTTGTCCTCGAACAGGATGAAGGTTTCCAGCCAGACCTCGCGCTGCGCGGTTCGGATGGAATCGAACACCCGGGGAAAGAACTCCTCGCCGTTTTCCAGCAGTTCGAAGTCGTTGCCTTCAACCCAACGGCTGCTGGCCTGGCGGCGGGCGGTGGTGGAGGCGGTGCGGCCGAGGCTCATAGTGCGATCTCCGCAGCAAGGGGGGCATGGTCGGACAGGCGGCTCCAGGGCAGACGTGGCAGCTGCACGGGCGTGAGCACGGCCGCGTTGCGCACGTAGATGCGGTCGAGCTGCAGCACCGGCAGCGATGCGGGGAAGGTGCGCCGCGCCTTGCCGCCGCCCTGCATGAAGACTTCCTGCAGCCCGGCTCCATCGCGCAGCACTTCATGCGCGCGGCCCCGCCAGTCGTTGAAGTCGCCGGCCAACACCACTGGCTCGGCCGGATCAAAGGTGTTCACCAGGTCGCAGATGCGGCGCAGTTGCCGCTGGCGGTGTGCCTCCTGCAGGCCCAGGTGAACGCAGATGGCATGCACCGGCAGCGCACTGCCGGGCGGCTGCAGCACGCAATGCAGCATGCCGCGGCGCTCTGGACCGGTCACCGAGATATCGTGGTTCTCGTAATGCACGATGGGGAACTTGGACAGCAGCGCGTTGCCGTGGTGGCCGTTGTCGTACACCGCGTTGCGGCCGTAGGCATGCTGGTTCCAGATCGTGTCGGCCAGGAATTCGTAGTGCGGCTCCTGGGGAAAGTTTTCCACGCGTCCCGCGTGCTTCTGGTGGTTACCCAGCACCTCCTGCAAGAACACCAGGTCGGCCGACACGTCGCGCACGGCGTCGCGCAATTCGTGCAGCATGAAGCGGCGGTTGAAAGTGGTGAAGCCCTTGTGGACGTTCACGGTCAGCACCTTGAACGACGCCGTGGGCTGTGGGGTGGCTGTTTCCATCGGGTCGGATCGCAAAGAAAAGGCACGGCCTGCGCGCCGGTATGGCGGGCTGTGGGCCATGCCTTCCGATTGTTCCGAGGCGCTCTGCGGCACCCTGTAGGACGGGTGGCCGATCCCGTGACGCTGGGTGGCGGCAACCTGGTGTCCGGCCGGGAACGCCACGGGGCCGCGCATGGCGGCCCCGTGGCGTGGAGGGCTTGTGGGGGCGCGTCAGGCCGGCAGGAAGCCGTCCACCGACAGGTAGCGCTCGCCCGTGTCGTAGTTGAAGCCCAGCACGCGCGCGCCTGCCGGCAGCTCGGGCAGCTTCTGCGCGATGGCCGCCAGCGTGGCGCCCGAGGAGATGCCGACCAGCAGGCCCTCTTCGCGCGCGGCGCGTCGGGCGTATTCGCGGGCGGGCTCGGCGTCCACCTGGATCACGCCGTCGAGCAGGGAGGTGTCCAGGTTGGCCGGGATGAAGCCCGCGCCGATGCCCTGGATGGGGTGGGGCGCAGGCTGGCCGCCCGAGATGACGGGCGAGGCGAGCGGCTCCACCGCGAACAGCTTGAGCTGCGGGAATTTGGCCTTGAGCACGCGGCCCACGCCGGTGATGTGGCCGCCCGTGCCCACGCCAGTGATCACCGCATCCAGGCCTTCGGGGAAGTCGGCCAGGATCTCCTGCGCGGTGGTGCGCACGTGGATATCGACGTTGGCAGGGTTCTCGAACTGCTGGGGCACCCAGGCGCCGGGCGTGCTGGCAGCCAGTTCCTGCGCACGGGCGATGGCGCCCTTCATGCCCTTTTCCTTGGGCGTGAGGTCGAACGTGGCGCCGTAGGCCAGCATCAGGCGGCGGCGCTCGATGCTCATGCTCTCGGGCATCACCAGCACCAGCTTGTAGCCCTTGACGGCGGCGACCAGCGCCAGGCCGATGCCGGTGTTGCCCGAGGTGGGCTCGATGATGGTGCCGCCGGGCTTGAGCGCGCCGCTGCGCTCGGCGTCTTCCACCATCGCCAGCGCGATGCGGTCCTTGATCGAGCCGCCGGGGTTGCTGCGTTCCGACTTCACCCACACGTTGGCGCCAGCGCCGAACAGGCGGTTGATGCGCACATGGGGCGTGTTGCCGATGGTTTGCAGGATGTTCTGTACGGGCATGGCATCTCCGGGAGTTGGGTGGGACGAAAAGAGAGAGGAACGAACGGGGTTCCGGGGCATTGTGGTGCAGTCCTCCTGCCTTGCAGCAATAAGGTTATGCCGCGTCACCCGGTGGGATAATGCACGCCGTGAAGCACGCCAGACCGCCGCTGGTGCCATCGGGGAAACCTGGCACTGGAGGAACGTCCGGACTGCACAGGACAGCGTAGCAGCTAACGGCTGCCCACCGTGAGGTGAGGATCAGAGCAACAGAGACGAGTCGAAGCGGGCATCCATGCCAGGCCACCGACGGTGTTCTATCGGTCGCCCGCGCAAGCGGGCACGGCTGGCGCAAGCCAGACGGTTCGCGGCTTTCAAGCCGCGAAGACCATAGCCACCCGAAGCGGGCGGCGCCCGCTTCGGGTGAAACGGGCAATCTCTACGCGCAGCAATACCAAGTAGGCCAGCGTTGATGTGGTTCCGCAGAGCTGGCGGGTAGGTAGCACCGAGCCGTGGCGGCGACGCCCGGCCCAGATTAATGGCGGTCACGTTCGGGCAACCGAGCGCACAGAATCCGGCTTATCGGCGCGCTTCACACTTTCTTCCCCGAAGACGGCAGGCTCCAGGGGCCTGCCGTGTTCCACCGCATCCCCCGTCCCCCCTAAAAAACCGCGTGCGTCAGCCTTCTTCGCTGCCGCCCGGCTTGCGCCGTGCGCGCGGGTGGGCCGCGTCGTACACCTTGGCCAGATGCTGGAAGTCAAGCCGCGTATAGACCTGGGTCGTGGTGATGTTGGCGTGGCCCAGCAGCTCCTGCACCGCGCGCAGGTCGCCGCTGGACTGCAGCAGGTGGCTGGCGAACGAGTGGCGCAGCATGTGCGGATGCACGGGCGTGGTGAGACCCGCCTGCTGGCTGCGCTGGCGCAGCCGCAGCCACACCGACTGCGCCGTGAGCCGCGCGCCGCGCTGGCCGACGAAGAGCGCCGCATCCAGCCGGGGCGATGCGGCGCCGCCGAAGGGCTGGGCGCGCTGCTCCAGCCAGGCCTGCAGCGCGGCCAGCGCGGCGCGGCCCACCGGCACGCTGCGGCGCTTAGAGCCCTTGCCGAAGACATGCGCCTCGCCCGCCTGCAGGTCGATCCAGCCGCGTCCCTGGCGCTGCGTGTCGGGGCCGGGCACGGCGTCCAGGCCCACCAGTTCGCCCACGCGCAGGCCACAGCCGTAGAGCAGCTCGACCATGGCGGCGTCGCGCGCTTCCAGCCACGGGTCGGCGCCCGCATGCTCGTGTTCGGCCAGGCGCACGGCATCGTCCACCGGCAGCGCCTTCGGGAGCGGCTTGGGGGCCTTGGGCGCGCGCACGTCCAGCACCGGGTTGTGCGGCACCACGCCCTGGCGCGCGGCCCAGGCGTAGAAGCCGCGCCAGCCCGAGAGGATGAGCGCGATGCCGCGCCCGCTGCGGCCGCCCGAATGCATTTGCGCGACGAAGCGGCGGATGTGGCCGCTGCTCAGCTGCAGCAGGGGCAGGCCGGTGGGTTCGGCCAGCCGCACCAGGCGTTCGAGATCGAGCGTGTAGAGCGTGAGCGTGCGGGCCGCGAGGCGTTTTTCGACGCGCACGTGCTCCAGGTAGCGCAGCGCCTCGGGCGGCAGCGGCGGTGGGGATGGGGGTGGCGATGCCGCAGGCGTGCCGGCGTCGCCGCTCGTCGCCGCCGCGTTCGCCATGGCTTCAGCGCAGGCGCGAAAGCGCCGCGCTCGCCAGCTCGGCGATGCGCGCGAGGAAGTCCGTGCCCATGTCGGCCTGGAAGCGCTGGGCATCGGGCGAGCCCAGCACCAGCAGGCCGAAGGCGGGGGCGGAGCCGTCCACCGCGCCCTCACGCAGCGGCAGCAGGGCCAGCGACTGCACCTGGTAGGCCTGGTGCAGCCAGGCCGTGGGCTCGAAGCCCAGGTTGGCGCCGCAGAAGGGGGCGGTGAGCGACGAGGCGAAGGCGCGGGCATCGTCGCTCGCACCCTGGGTGAAGGCGGCGCCCTGGAAGGGCGCGGCCACGTCCCATACGCGCAACGCGGCCTGGGGCACGTCGAACAGGCGCTGCAGGCCGCCGGTGACGGCAGCGGGCAGGTCCTGCGCCTGGGGCACGGCGGCCAGCTCGCACGACCATGTATGGATCTTCTGCGCGATGCCGGTGTTCTCGCTGCCGTTGCGGATGATCTCCATCACGCGCTGTTCCAGGCCCTTGATCTTCTCGCGCAGCATCTCGGCCTGGCGTTCCTGCAGGCTCACGGTGCGTTGGCTGTGCGGGCTGGTGAAGGTGACGCTGGCCAGCACCTCGGCATGGCGCTCGAAGAAGCCGGGCGTGTTGAGCAGGAATTCGGCGATGTCTTCCTCGGTGATGGGCGGCACGGAAGAGGAGGCGGGGGACGTGGGCTGGTGTGGGGTCATGGTGTGTCGGGAATCTCGATCTGGCCTTCGAAGACGGTGGTGGCCGGGCCGGTCATGAAGACCGCGTCCTCGGCGCCGCCGGCCCAGGCGATGGTGAGCAGGCCGCCGCGCGTGTGGACGTCCACTTGCGCATCGAGCAGCCCCAGGCGGATGCCCGTGGCCACGGCGGCGCAGGCGCCAGAGCCGCAGGCCAGCGTCTCGCCGGAGCCGCGCTCGAAGACGCGCAGGCGCACTTCGCTGCGGTTCAGGATCTGCAGGAAGCCGGCGTTCACGCGTTGCGGAAAGCGCGCATGGCATTCGATCAGCGGGCCGGTGGCGGCGACGGGCGCGGTGTCCACGTCGTCCACCAGCTGCACCGCGTGCGGGTTGCCCATGGAGGCGATTGCTATCAAAACGGGAGCTGCATGCCCAGGCGTGTCGAGCGCGAGCGGCCATTGTTCGCCCTGGCCGCGCGGCACGGGCTGCAGGCCGGCGGCATCGAACGGCACCTCGGCCGGCGCGAAGCGCGGGCGGCCCATATCCACCGTCACGCGGCCATCGGGGGTGAGTTGCGGGGCGATCACGCCCTTCATGGTCTGCACGCGCAGCAGGTCCTTGCCGGTCAGGCCCTTGTCGCGCACGTAGCGGGCGAAGCAGCGTGCGCCGTTGCCGCACTGCTCCACCTCGCCGCCGTCGGCGTTGTGGATCACGTATTCGAAGTCGATGCCCTCGGCCGGCGACGGGCGCACGGTGAGGATCTGGTCGGCGCCCACGCCGAAGTGGCGGTCGGCGAGGAAGCGGTACTGCGCGGGCGTGAGGCCCAGGCGGCCTTGCGTCTCGTCGAGCACGACGAAGTCGTTGCCCGCGCCCTGCATCTTGGTGAAGCGGATGTGCATGGCCGAATTATCCTCGCTCCCCCTGGCCGGTGCCCGGCCGACCGGGTATTGCGATGGGCGCCTGCATCCTCCGCTGCGTGACGCCTGGCAGATGGCCCACACGTTCTTACCTACACTGGCGCCCCCGGCTGCCGCCTTTCGTCACCCCGCCATGCTCGCTGCTTCCCACGTCGCCATCTGGGCCATCGCCGCCGCCGCCACCGCCGGCGTATTGGCCCGGCCCTTCAGACTGCCCGAGGCCCTCTGGGCCGTGGCCGGCGCGGCGCTGGTCGCCCTGTTCGGCCTGCTGCCGATGCACGAGGTCCTGGCCGCCGTCGCCAAGGGCAACGACGTCTATCTTTTCCTCATCGGCATGATGCTGCTGTCCGAGACGGCGCGGCGCGAGGGCCTCTTCGACTGGGTCGCGAGCCACGCCGTCAACTGGGCCGGCGGCTCCCAGATGCGGCTCTTCACGTTGATCTATGCCATCGGCGCGGTCATCACCACCTTTCTGTCCAACGACGCGACGGCCGTGGTGCTGACGCCGGCCGTCTTCGCCGCGGCCCGCAAGGCCCGCACCCCGGCCCTGCCGTATCTCTTCATCTGCGCCTTCATCGCCAATGCGGCGAGCTTCGTGCTGCCCATCTCCAACCCGGCCAACCTGGTGATGTACGGTGCGCACGTGCCCTCGCTGCTGCCCTGGATCAAGAGCTTCGGCCTGCCCTCGCTGCTGGCCATCGCGGCCACCTATGTCGGCCTGCGCCTGGCCCTGCGCGGCGAGCTCGCGGGCCGGTGCGAGCCGCGCGTCGAGGTCTCGCCCCTGCATGCCGGCGGCATGACGGCGCTGGGCGCGCTGGTGGTCACGGCCATCGTGCTGATGACGGTGTCGGCCAAGGGCATCGAGCTGGGCCTGCCGACCTGCATCATGGGCGTGCTGACCACGGCCGTGGTGCTGCTGCGCGACAAGGCCAATCCCTGGCCCGTGGTCAAGGAAGTCTCCTGGAGCGTGCTGCCCCTCGTTGCCGGCCTCTTCGTGCTGGTCGAGGCGCTGCACCAGACGGGCGTGATCGGCACCCTGGCCGGCTGGCTCACCAGCGGCGTGCAGGCGAACGCCGCCGGCACGGCGGCGGCGGCCAGCGCCGTGGTGGCCGTGGGCTCCAACGTGGTCAACAATCTGCCGGCCGGCCTGGTCGCCAGCACCGTGCTGCAGCAGGCCACGCCGCCGCAGCTGGTGGTGGACGCCATGCTGATCGGCGTGGACCTGGGGCCCAACCTGTCGATCACCGGCTCGCTGGCGACCATCCTGTGGCTGTCGGCGCTGCGGCGCGAGGGCGCCGATGTCGGCTTCCTGCGCTTCCTCAAGCTGGGCGTGCTGGTGATGCCGCCGGCGCTGATCCTGGCCGTGGGCGCGCGGCTGCTCATCGGCTGAGCGCGGCGCCTGGCGCCGGCGAGTCTTGCGGGGGCAGGGCAGGGGTGAAGCGCAGGCGACCCCCGCGCTGCCGCCCGGCTGCCCATAATCCCCCAATGCCCCGCTCCAGCCAACAACTCCACCCCCACCGCGAGCCCGTCGCCACGCGGGCCGCCGCCACCGTGCTGCTGCTGCGCGATGCGCCCGCGCCCGGCGGCGAGGGCCGCGTGCTCGAAGTGCTGATGACGCGCCGCTCGCCGCATGCCAGCTTCGCGCCCGGGGCCTACGTCTTTCCCGGCGGCGCCATCGACGCGCTGGATGCCGCGCCCGCCACCCATGCGGCCGCGCAGCGCCGGCCCGGGCAGAGCGATCTGCGGCTCTCGCAGGAGTCCAGCCTCATCGTCCTGTCCGGGCCGAACGCGGGCCAGCGCGTCGAGCTCGACGAGCAGCTCATCATCGGGCGCGGCGAGACGTGCGGAATGCGCCTCCTGGATCCCGACATCTCGCGCGAACACGCACGCGTTACGCGCAACCGCGACGGCGCCTACCTCCTCGAGGATCTGCGGAGCCGCAACGGGACGATGGTCGACGCCGTCCCGGTCACTCGCCACATGCTGCGCGTCGGCGACCGCATCCGGTTCGGCCGCAGCACGGTCGTCCTGTTCACGAACTTCGGCGACGTGGAGGATCAGATCCTCCACAAACAGAAGCTCGAGGCGCTCGGCCGCCTCGCGGGCGGCGTCGCCCACGACTTCAACAACCTCC
>JBHIWE010000009.1:0-37268 GCA_041987645.1 Acidovorax sp.
CCCTGGCCGTGATGGAGGGCCTGCGCGCGCGCGGCATCTGGGTGCCGGCCATCCGCCCGCCCACCGTGCCCGAAGGCACGGCGCGGCTGCGCATCGCCCTCTCGGCCGCGCACACCGAAGCCGATGTGGACCGCCTCATCGCCGCGCTGGCCGAACTCTCGCCCACGCGCCAGACCCACGCACCGAAAGCCTTCGCATGACCTACAGCGTCAAGGAAATCTTCTACACCCTGCAGGGCGAAGGCGGCCAGGCCGGCACGCCCGCCGTGTTCTGCCGCTTCGCCGGCTGCAACCTCTGGAGTGGCCGCGAGGAAGACCGCGCCAGCGCTATCTGCCGCTTCTGCGACACCGACTTCGTCGGCACCGACGGCACGCTGGGCGGCAAGTTCGCCACCGCCGATGCGCTGGCAGATCTGATCGCCGCGCAATGGCCTGCCCATGACGATCAGCACCGCCTGGTGGTGCTGACCGGTGGCGAGCCGCTGCTGCAGGTTGATGCCGCACTGGTCGATGCGCTGCACGCACGGCGCTTTCGCATCGCCGTGGAGAGCAACGGCACCGTGGCGGCGCCCGCCGGCATCGACTGGCTGTGCATCAGCCCCAAGGCCGGCGCTGACTGGGTGCAGCGCGAAGGACAGGAGCTCAAGCTCGTCTGGCCGCAGCCCGGGTTCGACCTGGCCGCGCTGGAGGCGCAGACGCGCTTCACCCACCGCTTCCTGCAGCCCATGGACGGGCCCAACCAAGCCGCCAACACGGCGCTGTGCATCGAGGCCTGCATGCAGCGCCCGGCGTGGCGCCTGAGCCTGCAGACCCACAAGCTCACGGGTATTCGCTAGCGGAACGGCGCAAGGAAGCCTTCTGGCGTCGTTGCGCCGCCTTCGCGTTGATTGTTATTTTTTTCTTCCCTGTTTTTTCGCACCATGCAGTTCACCGTCCACCAACGCTTCTTCTTCGACGCCGCCCACACGCTGCAGCGCGAGATCGAGGCCGAAGGCAGCCGCCGCATCCACGGCCACACCTACCATGCCGAGATCTCGGTCACCGGCCCGCGCCATCCCGACAGCGGCATGGTGATCGACCTGGGCCATCTGCGCGCGCGCTGCGACCGCCTGCGCGAGCAGCTCGACCACCATCTGCTCGACGAAGTGCCCGGCCTGGGCCCGGCGACGCTGGAGAACCTGTGCGTCTTCATCGCCAAGGGGCTCACCGACATGCAGCCCGCACCCAGCCGCGTGCGCGTCTGGCGCGATGCGCTGGGCGATGGCTGTGTGCTCGATCTGTGACGCGCCGCCCTTTCCTTTTCCATTGACCGACCGACACCCCTTCCTGGAGCCGACCACGCCATGCCGCACCTGACCATCGAATACACCGACAACCTCGCCGGCTTCCCGGAAGCCGAGGTCCTGCAGGCCGTGAACGCCGCCGTCGCCTCGCATCCGCAGATCCCGGAAGAGGCCGACCTCAAGACCCGCCTGGTGCGCGTGAGCCGCTTCGAGATAGGCACCGCCCCCGCGAACCGCGCCTTCATCCACGCCCAGCTGCGCCTGCTGTCGGGCCGCAGCCCCGAGGCCAAGAAGGAACTGACCACCCGCATCGCCGATGTGCTGCGCCGTCTCGCTCCCCGGCCCGAGGGGGTGATGGTGCAGCTGAGCGCCGAGATCGTGGACATGGATCGCCCCTCCTACGCCAAGGAACGGCTCTGATCGCATCAGCGGCATGAGCGCAGGCTCAGAGCCCCACCAGAGCACCCACCCCATCCCGGCCGCCATGGCGTTTGCCACCGCCCCTATAGACCGGCAAGGCCCCCACCGTGGCATCGTCGCCACCGAGATGCCGCAGTGGAAGATCTGAGCCGCGGGACGCCGGACGCCGCCCGGCGCGCGCGCTGCCCGGGATGCCTGCGGCCGGCGAGCGCCTGCTTCTGCGTTCTGGCAGCGCCGGTGGCGCACCACGCCGAGGTGCTGATCCTGCAGCACCCGCTGGAGGCCGGCCATGCCAAGGGCACGGCACGCCTGCTGCACCTGTGCCTGCCTCGCAGCCGCATGGAGGTGGGCGAAGCCTTCGAGCCGGCTGCGCTGCAGGCCTGGCTCCACGCCGACTGGCCCGGTACCGCCGCACCGGCAGGGGCCGGGACGCGGGCCGTGCTGCTGTACCCGCCCTCCCCACACGATCCGACCCTGCCGCTGGCAGCGCCACCGCCACTGCCTGCGCACTGGCTGGCGGGTGATGCCGAAATGCTGCGGCTGGTGGTGCTGGACGGTACCTGGCGCAAGAGCCGCAAGATGCTCTATGCCAATCCGCTGCTGCAGGCCCTGCCGCGCCTGCCGCTGCCGCCGGATCTGCCCGCAGCACGCTACGGCCGCATCCGCCGCGCGCATGCGCCGCACCAGCTATCCACGCTCGAAGCCACCTGTGCGGCGCTCGCGTTCGTCGAAGGCGATGCGGCGCGCTATGCGCCGGTGCTGAGTGCGCTGGAGGCGTTCATGGACCGGCAGGCGCAGCGGCAGGTGGAAAGGCCAGTTCCGCCGGCAGCCAGCCCCGCAGGCTGTTGACGAAGGCCCAGGCGCGCACGCGCGGCAGGTCTTGAAGTCGCAACACCGCCTCGGCCACCCGCCCTTCGCGCAGGGCCACGGCCCGGCCCACGCCAGGCAGCAGGCCCGAGGCGAGGGGCGGCGTGATCCAGCGGCCATCATCCATTTGCGCGGCGATGTTGCCGAAGGTGCCTTCGGTGATCTCGCCCGCCGCGTTGTAGAGCATGGTGTCGAACACGCCCGAGCCCGGCGCGGGCGCGAAGGCCGCGTAGTGGGCGCGGCGCGTGGTCTTGTGGCGCACGAATTCGCCATGCGCTTCCAGCAGAGGCCTGCCGGCCAGGGCCAGCCGCACCGGGTCTGTGGCGGCGGGTGCCAGCGCGAAGGCTTCGGCGCGCGGCAGGCCGTCGGCACGCAGCAGCAGGCGCACGCGCCAGGCGCCCTGCGGGTGGGCCTCGGCCAGGGCCTGCAGGCAGGCGCAGACGCGGGCCTCGTCCCACGGCACGTTGAAGTGCGCGGCCGATGCGGCCATGCGCGCCAGATGTTCGGCGCGGTGGCGGAAGGCGCCATCCACCAGCGCCAGGGTTTCCAGGATGTCGAAGGGCTCGCTCGCGCGCACGAGGAAGGCGCGCTTGTGCTGCCATTCCTGCCATTCGAGCTCGGCCTGCGCATCGTGGGTGATGCCGCTGCCGATGCCGCAAAGGGCCTCGGCACCGCGCAGCTCGACGGTGCGGATCGGCACGTTGAACGTGGCAGCCAGCCCGCCGCCGGCGCGCGGGCGCACCACACCCAGGGCCCCGCAATACCAGCCGCGCGGGCCGTCTTCCAACGCATGGATGGCCTGCATGGCGCGCACCTTGGGCGCTCCAGTGATGGAGCCGCAGGGGAAAAGCGCCGCGAAGACCCGCTCCAGCGTGGTGCCGGCCGGCGTATGGCCCTGCACGTCGGACGTCATCTGCCAGACGGCCGGCAGCGCCTGGGTGGCGAAGAGCGCCGGCACACGCACGCTGTGCGGCGTGGCGATGCGCGAGAGGTCGTTGCGCAGCAGGTCCACGATCATCACGTTCTCGGCCCGCTCCTTGGGGCTCGCGCGCAGGGCGGCGGCCCGGGCGGCGTCCTCCTCGGGCGTAGCCCCGCGCGGGGCCGTGCCCTTCATGGGCCGGGCCAGCAGCGTGCCGCCGTCCTGGCCCTCGCCCCCGTCCTGCCAGTCGAAGAACAGTTCGGGCGAGACCGACAGCACCTGCTCCGCGCCCATGTCCAGGCACAGCGCATAACCGCCGGGCTGGGCGCGCTGCAGCGCGGCGAAGAAGGCCTGCGCCGTGGCGGCGGCATCGGCCCCCGGTGCGGCGTGTGCCCGGCCGCGCAGCCGGGCGGTGTGGTTGACCTGGTAGTACTCGCCCGCCGCGATACCTTCGTGGATGGTGGCCAGCGCCGCATCGAAGGCCGACCGCTCCGGGGCGCCATGCCAGTCCACCGTGGGCTCGTGTGCCACGGGTGGCGCCTCGGCAGGCCAGGGCGCGGGGGCGTCGAACACCGCGAACCAGGCCAGCGCCTGGCCGGCCTGCGGCGCATGGGTGCGCAGCGCAGCGTCGAAAGCAGCGGCGGCTTCGTAGCGCAGGCCGCCCACGCACCAGGCACCGGCGCGGGCGGCGGCATCCACCTCGCGCAGCACGTCGGGCACCTCGGCCAGCGTGCGGGCGGCCAGCACCCGGCGCGGAGTGCCAAAGGCGTGGCGCAGGCGGCCGGCCGCGGCCAGCGCGCTATGGCGCGGCAGGTGCTGCACGCGCGGGTCGGCAAAATCGATCAGGGCGACAGGGGAAAAATCAGGCTCTAGCGCAGGATTCATCAGGGCAGGAAGCTATATCTTTAATAGCAAACGATCAGGCAGCGCCCAGATGCGGCACCAGCGCGCCGGCCGGCTGGCCGCTCTTGAGCGCGGCGGTGAAGGCGAGCATGCGGTCGATGGGCTGGCGCGCGCGCGGGATCAGGGCCGGGTCCACCTCGACGGCATTGGCGCCGGTTTCCAGGACGCGGGCGACGTCGGCCAGGCCGTTCATGGCCATCCAGGGGCAGTGCGCGCAGCTCTTGCAGGTGGCGCTGCTGCCGGCGGTGGGCGCTTCGTGGAAGGTCTTGCCTGGGTTGAGCGTGCGCAGCTTGTGCAGCATGCCGTTGTCGGTGGCAACGATGAATTCGTGCGCATCCATCTCGCGCGCGGCCTTCAGGATGGCGCTGGTGGAGCCCACGGCATCGGCCAGGGCCACCACGTCGGCCGGGCTTTCGGGGTGCACCAGCACCTTGGCGCCCGGGTGCCGGCGCTTGAGGTCGAGCAGTTCCTGCGCCTTGAATTCGTCATGCACGATGCAGGCACCGTTCCAGAACAGCATGTCGGCGCCGGTCTGCTGCTGGATGTAGCCGCCCAGGTGCCGGTCGGGCGCCCAGAGGATCTTGTGGCCCGCGGCCTTCAGGGCGGAAACGATCTCCAGCGCGCAGCTGGAGGTGACCAGCCAGTCGGCGCGCGCCTTCACGGCCGCGCTGGTGTTGGCATAGACGACCACGGTGCGGTCCGGGTGCTGGTCGCAGAAGGCGCCGAAGGCGTCGGCGGGGCACCCCAGGTCGAGCGAGCAGGTGGCGTCCAGGTCGGGCATGAGCACGGTCTTCTCGGGCGAGAGGATCTTGGCGGTCTCGCCCATGAAGCGCACGCCGGAGACGACCAGCGTCTGCGCCGCATGGTCGCGCCCGAAGCGCGCCATCTCCAGCGAGTCGCTCACCAGGCCGCCGGTCTCCTCGGCCAGGTCCTGCAGGTCGGGGTGGACGTAGTAGTGCGACACCATGACGGCGTTCTTCTCGCGCAGCAGGGTGCGGATGCGGTCTTTCAGCGCGGCGCGCTCGACCGGGCCGGGCTCGGCGGGCACGCGGGCCCAGGCATGGCGGGTAGAGCACACGCCGCCGCCCGCGTCGGCGGGCTGTTCGTATTCCACGGGCTTGAGGGCGAGGTCGGCGATGGTCATGGCAGGTGTGGCGGGCCGGGGTGGGGCGGCCTCGTGGTGGATACGGAAAGTGCGCCGCAGTTCGGCACGTTCAGGCGATATCGTGCATTCGCATCGAGAAATCGGTGGCCTTCACGTCCTTGGTCAGCGTGCCGATGGAGATACGGTCCACGCCCGTCTCGGCCAGCGCGCGCAGGCCCTCCAGCGTCACCCCACCGGAGATTTCGAGAATGGCCGGGCCGGCCGGGTGGGCGGCATTGAGGCGCACGGCCTCGTGCAGCATGGCCAGCGGCATGTTGTCCAGCAGCACCATGCGGGCGCCGGCGGCGAGAGCTTCGTCCAGCTGCTCCAGCGTCTCGCATTCGATCTCGATGAATCGCGCCTGCGCCGCAGCGGCCTGGGCGGCCCGCAGCACGGCGGTGACGCCGCCGGCCGCAGCGATGTGGTTTTCCTTGATGAGCACGGCGTCGTGCAGGCCGATGCGGTGGTTGGTGCCGCCGCCCACGCGAACGGCGTATTTCTGTGCCAGCCGCAGGCCCGGCAAGGTCTTGCGCGTATCGACGATGTGCGCGCGTGTGCCGGCCACGGCATCGACGTAATGTCGCGTCTTGGTGGCCACGGCCGAGAGCAGTTGCAGGAAGTTGAGCGCCGTGCGCTCGGCGCTCAGCAGCGCCCGGGCCTGGCCTTCGATCTCCAGCACCACCTGGTCGGCCGCGCAGCGCTGGCCTTCCGCCACGTGCCAGGTCAGCCGCACGCCCGGGTCCAGCGCCCGCAGCGCGGCCTCCGCCCAGGGCGCGCCGCAGATCACGGCCTCTTCGCGTGCCAGTACGCGGGCGCGCACACGCCGGGTCGGATCGATCAGCGCGGCGGTGAGGTCGCCTGCGCCCACGTCTTCCTGCAGGGCGCGGGCCACGTCGGCGCGCACCACGGTCGGCAGGTCCTCCGCATCGCCGGGCATTCCGGATGCGGGCTGAAACAGATTCGTCATGGGCCGCGAGCATACCGGCAACCCGGGGCTTGAGGGGCTCCCAGGGGGAGCTGCGGGCTCCATGATCTTCTACACTTGCGCGCCGTGATGCCCCTCGCTTCCTCCCCGCCCGAGCCTGCCGCGCCGCACCCGCTGGCCGTGGCCGCGCGCCTGCACCCAGATCGCGCATGAACGGCATGCGCGTCATCGCCCGGCACCGGGCCACCGCTTGGTGGCTACTGGCTGCTTGGTGGCTGGCTGCGCTCTGGAGCCCTGCGCATGCCGGCGTGGCAGCGCTGCGGCTGGAACCGGGAGAGGGTGCGCGAGACGTATGGCCGGCGGTGACCCTGCTGGCCGACCCCACGCACGCGATGACGGCACAAGACGTCTGGAATCACCGCGACGATTTCGCGCCACCGGCCGCCGCGAACGGCTCACTGGGTCTGCGCAAGGAAACCATTTGGCTGCGCCTGCCGCTGGTCGTCGGGCAAACGCCGCAGGACCCGTGGGTGGCAGCATTGGACTATGGGGCGATGCAGGAGGTGGACTTCTACCTGGTCCGTGACGGCCAGGTACTGCAGCATGCTCCGCGGGGCTATCTGCGTCCGGTAACCCGGCAAACCCTGGCCAGCCGCACCCCTGAAATGCAGCTCGACCTGGCTGGCGGCCAGCACTACGACCTGCTGATCCGCGTGCACACGCCCGGTCCGATGATCCTGCCGCTCTCGGTCAGCGAACGGCCGGACCGCTCGCGGGCGGGCCAGCGGGAACTGCTCCTGCAGGGCCTGCTCAACGGGCTGGCTTTGTGCCTGATCCTCTACAGCGTGATGCAATGGGTCGCGCAGCACGAAAAGCTGTTCGCCTACTACGCCCTTCTGGTCCTGGGCAGCGCGGGGTTTTCCCTGCAGTTCTTCGGCGTCGGGGCGCAGTTCATCTGGCCGGGCGAGATCTGGCCACAGCGCCATTTGGCCATCCTCTCGGGCTTCATCGCTCTGGCCGGATCGTTCCTTTTCCTCAGCCAGGCCCTGGCCTCCGAGGCGCCGCAAAGCCGGTATGCGCGCGGCATGCGGGCGGGCGCCTCGCTGATGGCGACTGCTGGCATGGCGCATGCGCTGGGAGTGATCGGCGTGCAGACAGCCACGGCCATCATGACCCTCTTCAGCCTGGCGCCCTCGGCGGCCAGCCTGCCGAGGGCGTTTCGCCGCATGCGCCAAGGCGATCCGCTCGGCGGCGTGCTGCTGGTGGGGTGGACGCTCTACGGCGTGGCGGCGGGCATCTTCGCCGGTCTGGCCCAGGGCGTGCTGCCGGCCAATTTCTGGACACTGCATTCGTTCCAGATCGGCGCTACGCTGGACATGCTGATCTTCCTGCGGGTGCTGGGACTTCGGTCCGCGGCCTTGCGCCTGACCGCTCACGCCGCGCTGGTCGAGCGCGACACGATGCGTTCGCTGGCCCATACCGACGCCCTCACCGGTCTGCTCAACCGGCGCAGCATGCAGCTGGAGCTGCAGGCTGCGCTCGCGCATTGCGCGCCCGGCAGGCTGGTCGCCGTCTATTTGCTGGACCTCGACGGCTTCAAGCCCGTGAACGACCGCCACGGGCACGACGTGGGCGACGAGCTGCTGGTGGCTGTCGCCCAGCGGCTTCGAGAAGTGGCAGGACCTTCACGCCCGGTAGCCCGGCTGGGGGGCGACGAATTCATCGTGCTGGCCCCCGGCCTGCAGCAGCCAGAACAGGCCCAAGCGCTGGGCTGCTCCATACTGCACGCCTTCCGCGCGCCGTTTGCGCTGCGCCGGAACGGGCTGCACGTGGGCCTGTCCATCGGCTATGCGCTGGCGCCGCTGGACGGCACCCATGCCGGCGAACTCATCGCCCAGGCCGATAGGGCCATGTACCGCGGCAAGCAGGCCGGCAAGCACCGCCTGCATCGGGCCGGCGAGCCCGACGAGCCCCTGGTCGCAAAAGCCTGAGGCATCCCCGCGAGATCCCAGAGCATCGTGCCGCTGCGCTCGCATAGACTCGCGGCTCATTCGCGCCAAGAGGATTGCCCGCATGACCACGCCATCGCCGACACCCGCCCCCGCCGCCACGCCCTACGGCACCCTGCCCCCTGCATCGCCCTTGCCACAGCGCCGCCCCGTGAGCCTTCCGCGCCTGGCGCAGATGCGCGAGGCCGGCGAGAAGATCACCATGCTCACGGCCTACGACGCCACCTTCGCCGCCGTGGCCGACGCTGCGGGTGTGGAATGCCTGCTGGTGGGCGATTCGCTGGGGATGGTCTGCCAGGGCCTGCCCAGTACGGTGGGCGTTTCACTGGACACGATGGCTTACCACACGGCCAGCGTGGCGCGTGGCCTGCACCGGGTGCAGGGCACCGCCTGGCTGATCGCCGACCTGCCCTACGGCAGCTACGCCGAAGGCCCCGAACAGGCCATGCGCAGCGCCTGCGCGCTGATGCAGGCCGGCGCGCATATGGTCAAGCTCGAAGGCGGCGGCTGGACGGCGCCCACCGTGCGCTTCCTGGTGGAGCGCGGCGTTCCCGTCTGCGCGCACCTGGGCCTCACTCCACAGACGGTGCACGCACTGGGCGGCTACCGTGTGCAGGGCCGCAGCGACGAGGCCGCGCGCACGCTGCGCAGCCAGGCCGCCGAGCTGCAGGACGCGGGCGCGGCCATGCTGGTGCTGGAGATGGTGCCCGCTGCCCTGGCACGCGAGGTGACCGACGCCCTGCCGCGCTGCCACACGATCGGCATCGGCGCGGGCTGCGGAACAGCCGGCCAGGTCCTGGTGCTGCACGACATGCTGGGCGTGAACCTGGGCAAGAACCCCAAGTTCGCGCACGACTTCATGGCCGAGGCCGGCAGCGTGCGTGGGGCCATCGAGGCCTATGTGCAGGCCGTCAAGCAGGGGCGTTTTCCCGATGACGCCCGGCACGCCTGGTGAGCCCATGCGCTTTTTCATTCCCCCATGTCCATGATCGTCACCCACACCATCGCCGACCTGCGCGCCGCTCTGGCCGGACGCGGCCGCCCCGCCTTCGTGCCCACCATGGGCAATCTGCATGACGGCCACATCGCGCTCGTGCGGCAGGCCAAGCCGCTGGGCGACGTGGCCGTCGCCAGCATCTTCGTGAACCGGCTGCAATTCCTGCCGCACGAGGACTTCGACAGCTATCCCCGCACGTGGGAGAGCGACTGCGCGCAACTCTCCGCTGCCGGCTGCGACGTGCTCTTCGCCCCGCGCGAGGCCGATCTCTACCCCGAGCCGCAGACCTTCAAGGTGCAGCCCGACCCGGCCCTGGCCGATCTGCTGGAAGGGCACTTCCGGCCCGGCTTCTTCACCGGCGTGTGCACGGTGGTGATGAAGCTCTTCTCGGCCGTGTTCTTCGCCAGCGGCGCGGGCGGCGGCACGGCGGTGTTCGGCAAGAAGGACTATCAGCAGCTGATGGTGGTGCGCCGCATGGTGCAGCAGTTCGCCCTGCCTATCGAGCTGGTGGCAGGCGATACGGCACGTGCCGCCGACGGCCTGGCGCTCAGCTCACGCAACGGGTATCTGAGCGCCGAAGAGCGCCAGCGCGCCGTGCAGCTGTCGCAGGCGCTGCGCGCCCTGGCCGACGCGGTGCGCGGCGATGCGAACGCGCCAATCCCTGCACTGGAGGCCCAGGCCATGCAGGCCCTGGGAGTCGCAGGCTGGGTGCCCGACTACCTCACCGTGCGCCAGCGCCACGACCTGCAACCGCCGCAGGACGGCGCCGCACGCAGCGGCCCGCTGGTGGCCCTGGCCGCAGCGCGCCTGGGCGGCACACGGCTGATCGACAACCTGGAATTCTGAAAGGCCGAAGCAGCCGACCCCAGCGAAAGCCTACGGCCACCGGCGCCGCCGCCTACAGGACATGCACCGGGCGTCGCACAATCGGCGGATTGGAGGCCAGATACCTTTGAGTCATCCCTTCAACCTCTTCGTTCAGGAGTGACTCATGCCCATCATCCTCTGGCTTCTCGGCGTTCCCCTCTCGCTCGTTCTCGTGCTGATGCTCTTCGGCGTGCTCTGAGCACGCGCAAGAGTCCCGGCCCGAGCAGGCCACCCCGCTCAACGCAGCAGCAATTCAGCAGCGGGATCCCGTCCCATCAATGCGGCCACTGCTTCGGCAGGCCGCATTTTTGCGTTCAGTAGATCGACAACCGCACGGGTGATGGGCATGTCCACTCCCAGCGCCGCAGCCCGCATCGCTACGGTGCGTGCCGTATAGACGCCTTCGGCGACGTGGCCCAACGAGGCGATGGCCTCGGCCAGCGTCTGGCCTTCGGCCAACAGCAGCCCCACGCGGCGGTTGCGCGAGAGGTCTCCCGTGGCCGTCAGCACCAGATCTCCCAACCCTGACAGGCCCATGAAGGTGTCAGCCCGCGCGCCCAAGGCCACACCCAGGCGCGTCATCTCGGCCAGCCCGCGGGTAACGAGCGCCGCCCGGGCATTCAGCCCCAGCTGCAGCCCGTCGCACAGGCCCGTGGCGATGGCGAGCACGTTCTTCACCGCCCCGCCCACCTCGACGCCCACCACATCGTCGTTGGCATAGACGCGCAGGCTCGGGCAGTGAAAAGCCTGCACCAGCAGCTCGCGCACGTCGGCATGGGCACTGGCGGCCACCAGAGCGGTAGGCCGGGAGCGGGCGACTTCCTGCGCGAAGCTAGGGCCGCTGAGCACGCCCGTGCGCAGGCTGGGGGCCGTCTGCGCGCAAACCTCATGGCCCATCAGCCCGGCAGCGCCGGGCAGGCCGTCGGCAGGCGCCTCGAAGCCCTTGCAGAGCCAGGCGACGGGGGCGGCCAGCGACTGCAGCCGCGCCAGCGTGCCGCGCAGCGCCGCCATGGGCGTGGCGACGATCACCAGGTCGGCCGCGTGCGCAGCGTCCAGCACGTCGCCGGACACCACTCGCAGGCAAGGAGAGAAATCGATGCCCGGCAGATAACGGGCGTTCTGCCGCGAGGCCGCCATGGCCTCGGCCTGGGCTGCGTCGCGCGCCCACAGCGTCACGGCATGCCCTGCCGGGTGCGAGGCGGCGCAAAGCGCCATCGCCGTACCCCAGGCGCCTGCGCCAAGCACTACTATTTTCATAGCTGTCAGCGCTTGTTAGGCAAGCGCTGCAGGCCATTCGGGCTGCAGCGCCAGCCGCATCTCACTGCGTGAGGATGGAAGAAGGCTCGCCAGCGGCCTGGGCCTGCTGCTGCTCGTACATGGCCTGGAAGTTGATTTCTGCCAGGTGCACAGGCGGGAAGCCAGCGCGGGTGATCAGGTCGGCCACGTTGCCGCGCAGGTAGGGATAGACGATCTGCGGGCAGGCGATGCCCATGATGGGGCCCATCTGGTCTTCCGGCAGATTGCGGATCTCGAAGATGCCAGCCTGCTTGGCTTCGACCAGGAACACGGTCTTGTCCTGGATCTTCGTCTGCACGGTGGCCGTGACGGCCACTTCGAAGATGCCTTCGGCCACGGGAGTTGCTTCCACGCCGAGCTGGATATCCACGCTGGGCTGCTGCTGTTCCAGCAGGATGGCCGGGGAGTTCGGCTGCTCCAGGGAGGCGTCCTTCAGGTAGACGCGCTGGATCTGGAACACGGGGGTTGCTTCTTCGTTGGCCATGATGTTCGGGGTTCTTTCAAACAATCGGTGAGTGAATCAATCAATGAATGCATCGCGCCGTGCCGGGTACCGGCCCGGGCCGGTCCGACACGACAAAGCCCGCTGCGGAAGGGACTCCCACAGCGGGCGATCGGGCCGCATTATGCAGCCCAGCAAGCCTGTTCACGGGCGGTCAAGCCGGGTTCAGCAAAGGCATCAAGCCGCCGCGCCCGTCGAGCGCGACGAGGTCGTCATGACCGCCCACATGCGTGTCGCCGATGAAGATCTGCGGCACCGTGCGGCGGCCGGTGATCTCCATCATGTGCGCACGCGCGGCAGGGTCCATGTCCACGCGGATCTCTTCGATCTGCTCGACGCCCTTGGACTTGAGGATCTGCTTGGCGCGAATGCAATAGGGGCAGACGGCGGTGGTGTACATCTTCACGGCTTGCATGGCGACCTTTCTGGAATGCGGGGAAAACGGCAAAAAAAGGGGGCGTGTCAGCAATAACTGGTGACGGCTCAGGCTTTTTCAACCGGCATCGAGGCATCGCGCCATGCCTTCATGCCCCCGGCCAGGGCCTGGGCCTTGTCGTAACCCAGCTTCTGGGCCACACCCACTGCGCGCTGCGCCCGTGCGCCCTTGGCGCATACGAGCACCAGTGGCAGCGCCTTGTTCTTGACCACCATCGGCAGGCGTTCTTCCAATTGCGCCAGAGGCACGTTCTTGGCGCCGCCCACGTGGCCAGCAGCGAACTCCTCGGGCTCGCTCACGTCGATCACGACCGCCTTTTCGCGGTTGATGAGGAGCACCGCGTTGGCCGGGGTGAGCGTTCCGCCCGCAGCTTCGCGCACCAGAGGCGCGAGCAGCATGCCGCCCGAAGCCAGCGCGATGAAGAACAGATACCAGTTGTCGATGATGAAATTCACGTCGGTCCTCAGGGGATGCAAAGCCGGCAATTCTAGAATGCCAGGTTTTGAACCCGACTCCTTGAGGGAAACATGCACAAGCTCGTCCTGATACGCCACGGAGAATCCACCTGGAACCTGGAAAACCGTTTCACCGGCTGGACCGATGTGGACCTGACCCCCACCGGCATCGAGCAGGCCAAGAACGCGGGGCGGCTGCTCAAGGCCGAGGGCTACGAATTCGACCAGGCCTACACCAGCATGCTCAAGCGCGCCACGCGCACGCTGTGGCACGCGCTCGACGAAATGGACCGCACCTGGCTGCCTGTCCAGCACAGCTGGCGCCTGAACGAGCGCCACTACGGCGCGCTGCAGGGGCTGAACAAGGGCGACATGGCCAAGCAGTACGGCGATGCGCAGGTGCTCGTCTGGCGCCGCAGCTACGACACGCCGCCGCCGGCGCTCGAAGCCACCGACCCGCGCAGCGAACGTGGCGACATCCGCTATGCAGGCCTCGCACCCGAGCAGATCCCGCTCACCGAATGCCTCAAGGACACGGTCGCCCGCGTACTACCTTTCTGGAACGAGACCATGGCACCGGCCATCCGGTCGGGCCGCCGCGTGGTCGTGGCCGCGCACGGCAACTCGATCCGCGCACTGGTCAAGTACCTGGACAACATTTCCGACGACGACATCGTCGGCCTGAACATTCCCAACGGCATTCCGCTGGTGTATGAACTGGACGACGATCTGAGACCGCTGCGCCACTACTACCTGGGCGACGCCGAAGCGGCCGCCAAGGCTGCGGCGGCCGTGGCATCGCAGGGCAAGGCTTGAGCCGAGATCGGTAAAGCCTGGGTAAAGCTGCGCCCAGGCTCCGGCCCGAACCAGCCCGCAGGGAACTGCGCGGAGCGCGGGTCTTCCAAGGTGTGTATATTGAAGCGGTAAAGGTGTTGTATGGGCCAGAAACTGAAGATTACGGGCTGGATTGCGGTGGGCGTCGTTGCAGGCGCGCTCACCACGGTGTCGCTGCAAACCGTGGCGCGCGGCGCCATGACGCCGTTGCCGCTGGAAGAGATCCAGCAGCTGTCCGCCGTATTCGGCCTCATCAAGACGGACTACGTCGATACGGTCGATGACAAGAAGCTCATCACCGACGCCATCTCCGGCATGGTGTCCAGCCTCGACCCGCACTCGCAGTATTTCGACAAGAAGTCTTTCAAGGAATTCCGCGAAGGCACTTCCGGACGCTTCGTCGGCGTCGGCATAGAGATCACGCAGGAAGACGGCCTCATCAAGGTCGTCTCGCCCATCGAAGGCTCTCCCGCATTCCGTGCCGGCATCAAGACCAACGACCTGATCACCAAGATCGACGACACCGCCGTCAAGGGCATGGCCCTGAGCGACGCCGTCAAGAAGATGCGCGGCGAGCCCAACACGCAGGTCACGCTGACCATCCTGCGCAAGGACGAAAGCCGCAGCTTCCCGGTGACCATCACGCGCGAAGAGATCAAGACCCAGTCCGTCAAGGGCAAGGTCATCGAGCCCGGCTACGCCTGGGTGCGCCTGTCGCAGTTCCAGGAACGCACGGTCGACGACTTCGTGCGCAAGATCGACGAGATCTACAAGCAGGACCCCAACCTCAAAGGCCTGGTGCTGGACCTGCGCAACGACCCGGGCGGCCTGCTGGATGCTGCCGTAGCCGTGTCTGCCGCCTTCCTGCCCGAGAACGTGACCGTGGTGTCCACCAATGGCCAGTTGCCTGAAAGCAAGGCCGTATTCAAGGCTGCAAGCGAGTACTACCAGCGCCGCGGCAGCGGCGACCCGCTCAAGCGCCTGCCCGCAGCCCTGAAGACCGTGCCCCTGGTGGTGCTGGTCAACGAAGGCTCGGCATCGGCCAGCGAAATCGTGGCCGGCGCACTGCAGGATCACCATCGCGCCGTCGTCATGGGCAGCCAGACCTTCGGCAAGGGCTCGGTCCAGACCGTGCGTCCGCTCGGCCCCGACACCGGCATCAAGCTGACCACGGCCCGCTACTACACCCCGAGCGGCAAGTCGATCCAGGCCAAGGGAATCGTGCCCGATGTGATGGTGGACGAAACGGCCGAAGGCGACCTGTTCGCCGCGCTGCGCATGCGGGAAGCCGACCTCGAAAAGCATTTGGCCAGCGGCCAGGGCGAAGAGGTCAAGGACGTGGCACGCGAGCAAGCCCGTGAAGAAGCGCGCAAGCGTCTGGAAGAAGACGCCAAGAAGCACATCACCGAGCCCAAGATTCCCGAATTCGGCTCGGCCACCGACTTCCAGTTGCAGCAGGCGCTGAACCAGCTCAAGGGCAAAACGGTGCTGGCAAGCAAGACGCAGACCGAGCGCAAGGAAGAGAAGAAGGACAACTGAGCAGGCAGCGGAGGCCCCCAAAGGCCCGCTCGCTGATTGCCCAAGGCCGGGCCTTTCGAGGCGACCGGCCTTCTTCTTTTCAGCGCCGCCCCATCTCACCCATCGACACGCCTCCGCCATGACCGACGATCAGCTTCTGCGCTATTCCCGCCACATCATGCTCGACGAGATCGGCATCGAAGGCCAGGAGCGGCTGCTGGGCTCGCATGCGCTGATCATCGGCGCCGGCGGCCTGGGCTCGCCGGCGGCCCTGTTCCTGGCGTCAGCCGGCGTCGGCACGCTGACGCTGGTGGATGACGACACCGTGGACCTGACCAACCTTCAGCGCCAGATCGCCCACACCACCGACCGCATCGGCATGGCGAAGGTCGATTCCGCCGCCATCGCGCTGCGCGCCATCAACCCCGATGTGCGCGTGCGGGCCCTGCGCGAACGGGTCGATGCTCAGCGGCTCGGCATTCTGGTGCAGGAGGCTGATGTGGTACTGGATTGCAGCGACAACTATGCAACGCGCCAGGCGGTCAACGCTGCCTGCGTGGCGCACCGCACGCCCCTGGTGGCCGGCGCGGCGATCCGCCTGGATGGACAGGTCACGGTGGTCGATCCGCGCCGCCCGGATGCGCCCTGCTACGCCTGCCTTTTCTCACCGCACGCCCGATTCGAGGAGGTGCAATGCTCCACGATGGGCGTCCTCGCACCCATGGTCGGCATCGTGGGCAGCGTGCAGGCAGCCGAGGCGATCAAGCTCCTGGTTGGCGCCGGCACCTCGCTGGCCGGCAGCCTGCTGATGCTGGACGGCAGATCCATGGAATGGACGCGCATGCGCACGGCCAAAGATCCGGCGTGCCCGGTATGTGGCGCCGGTCCAGCCCACCACCTCGCTGCATGAGCTGAGGGAGTGACGGTAGGATTGTTCCTACCCCCTGACCGTGCCGCTACTGGCAAAATGAATTGTGTCCTGAGCTTACATTCAAGTCTTGGTCATATCATCTCTAGCGACCTGGACAGGAACCCCCAGTGAAATTGCGTACTTACATCGTTGAAGACAACGCCACTATTCGCGAGAATTTGATTGGTACGCTGGAAGAACTTGCCCAGGTCGAAGCCGTCGGCATCGCCGAGACTGAAGACGACGGCAAGGACTGGCTCACCGCACACCCTGCTCAGTGGGATCTGGCCATCGTGGATCTGTTTCTTCGACAAGGCAGCGGGCTAGGCGTGCTCGCAGCCTGCAGAAACCGCACTGCCGGCCAGAAAATGGTGGTCCTCAGCAATTACGCGACACCCGATGTGCGTATGCGCTGCGCGCAACTGGGCGTAGACGCGGTTTTCGATAAATCCAATGAAATTGATGCGCTGGTGGATTACTGCATCCAGCACAGCTCCAGCTCGGGCGACGCGCGCATGGTCGCAGGCTGATTCAGATACATTTACTTGCACTGTCGAAAAAAACGACAGCGATACAAATAAAAAATAAAGCCGGTATTTCTACCGGCTTTATTTTTGCGCGCCGCTGAATGCAACGCCCAAAACGCACACCACCGGCCCTCTCTGGCGCACCGATGGTGGAGCGAAAGATATCAATCGATCAGCTTGTTCTTGAGAGCGTAATAGGTCAGATCGCTGTTGGAAGACAGGGCCATTTTTTCCATGAGCCGTGTGCGATACGTGCTGACCGTCTTGACGCTCAGCGACAGCGACTTGGCGATGTCGCCTGCGGTTTCGCCCTTCGCCAGCTTCAGGAACACCTGGAACTCGCGCTCGGAGAGCTGCTCATGCGGCGGGGCATCATCCTTGCGGTTGAGCTGCTGCGCCAGCAAGTCGGCCACGGCGGGCGTGAGGTAGCGCCGGCCCAGCGAGATCGTACGGATGGCCTCTACGATCTCCTTGGGGTCACATTCCTTGTTGAGGTAGCCGCTCGCACCCTGACGGATCAGGTTGATGGCGTAGTGCTCCTCGGGGTAGCCGCTCAGGATCAGAATGCCCATGTCGGGCGCCTTGGCACGCAACATGGCGAGGGCGTCCAAGCCGCTCTGGCCGGGCATGGAAAGATCCATCAGCAGCACGTCAATTTCTTCGGCGCGCACGAGGTCAATGGCTTCACGGCCATTGGACGCTTCGCCGACTACCCGAAGGTCGACATGCTCGGACAGAAATTGCCGCAGCCCGGAGCGGACAATCGCATGGTCATCAACAATCCCGATCTTGATCATTAAGCTTTCTTTCTGAAGGTCGCTCTTTACGCGGTATCGTTCGGCCGCTGGTAGCCGTCGGACGCAAAGCTTATCTGCGTTGTGCCATCCGACATGCGACGAGCTGCCTGCATTTGACATTATCCAGAAAACATCTGCTTGCCGTCCGGAGAAACCTATATATGCGCTGGCCCAATTTCCGCAAGATGGCCATCAGCCTGCCTCTGGCATTGCTGGCGGTGTCTGTGCTGGTGGGCATCAACGAGGTCGGCTACTCACGCTCGCGCGACGCCGTAAGCGCACTCTCTCGCACCTACGCCACCCGCGCGGCGATTGATCGCCTGATGCTCAACATGCTGGATGCGGAAACAGGCTTGCGCGGCTACCTGCTCACCGGAGACGACCGCTACCTCGAGCCCTACCAGAAGGCGGTCACCACCATCAACGGCAATTTGGACGAGGTGCGCAACATCTTCATCAACTCGCCCGAAGAGTTGGGCAACCTGGCACTGATGTCGCGGCAGATCGCCCGCAAGATGTCGGAGATGGAGTTGAGCCTGGTGCTGCGGCGGCAAAACAACAATGACGCCTGGAAGTTCGTCCTGTCCACCGATGTCGGCAAGGAGAACATGGACGCCATACGCACCTTGGGGGCGCGACTCGTCGAGCACAGCACGGCACAGACGCAGCGCAGCACCGAAGCCATCCTGCACTCGCTACTGCTCTCGCGTATCGGCATCGCCACCTTCGCGGCCATCTGCCTGCTGGCTTTCTATATGTATCTGCACCAGGCGATCACCCTGCAGGCGGTCAGCCAGCGCGAGCAGGAAATCCTGGCGCGTGAACGAGACCGGCTTGAACAACTGGTGCGCGAGCGCACTGCTTCACTGACCGAGCTGGCCAATCACTTGCAGCAGGTGCGCGAGGATGAGCGGGGCCACCTGGCGCGCGAACTGCACGACGAGCTGGGCGCGCTGCTCACCGCCGCCAAGCTGGACGTCGCGCGGCTGAAGCCGCGGGTGGACGTTCAGGTACCCGAAATCGCCGAGCGCCTGCGCCACCTGACCGAAACGCTCAACAGCGGCATCGCCCTCAAGCGCCGCATCATCGAAGACCTGCGCCCCTCCTCGCTCTTCAACCTGGGCTTGACCACGTCGCTGGAAATCCTGACCCGGGAATTCGCCGAGCGAAGCGGCATCGTGGTGGACGTGAACCTCGAAACGGTGGACCTGCCCGAGCAAGTGCAGCTGACCGTCTATCGCATGGTTCAGGAATCCCTGACCAACATCGGAAAGTACGCCGGCGCGGCCAAGGCACTGGTCGCGGTGCACAACTATCCCACCCATGTCTCGGTGCAAATCAGGGATGACGGTACGGGTTTCGACACAACGGCCATCAACGCCAGCTCGCACGGCCTGATGGGCATGCGCCACCGTGTCGAGGCGGCCGGAGGCCGGCTGACGATCACCTCGCAGCCTGGAGAAGGCACTCTGGTGTCGGCCGTTCTGCCCTACGCCTGATTACGCTGTCGGCCCGTGGCGGGCCGCGAGCGCAGGTAGAGGGCAGGAGCGACATAACCGGCTCACTCCCAGGGCGGGGGCGCAGTCCTACATCCCAGCGCGCAGGCCACCGGCATCTCGTCCGATGCCTCCTGAATACATTGAACACATGCACCCAAGCCCTTCGGTGCTCTAGTTCAATCACCGGCGCCTAAGGCACCCCGGTCTTCAGGAGAAGGTTATGTTGCACTACGCAGTCGTTTTTCTGGTCATTGCCCTGGTGGCCGCGCTCTTTGGCTTTGGCGGCATCGCCGCTGGCGCCGTCGGCATCGCGAAGATCCTCTTCTTTGTGTTCGTGATCATGGCCATCGTGACCTTCGTGATGGGCCTGATGAATCGCCGCTGAGTCGGCCAGTGTGTCTGGCACTGCTCTCGAACATCTACCAAAGAAAGGTTTCCCATGAATTTCCAATCTGCCACCCAAAAAGCCGCCGATACCGCGCACTCCGTTGCAGATGGCGTGCTGGACTCCGCCAAGGATGCCGTGCAAGCCACTCGCCGCGCAGCGAACACATCGCTGGACAAGGCAGAGGCGGGCGTTGACGGGCTCAAGACGACCGTGAATCCCACGATCGACGATCTGGCCGCCCGCGCCCAGGAACTGGCCAACCGCAGCATCACCTACTGCGCCGACGCCAGCGAACGCGCACGCCGCCAATTCAACCAGGCCGCCGAAGCCACGACGCGCTACGTGAGCGACCAGCCCGGCAAGTCGGTGTTGATCGCGGCCGCTGCCGGAGCCGCCTTTGCCACCCTGCTGTTCCTGACACGGGGCGACAGCCGCCGCCGCGGCGACTACTGAATGGTTGCAGGCAGCAGCGCAGCCATCCAGTCACGCCACCGCCACGCTTTCTCCACGATTCCAACGAGTGCCCCATGAAAAACACGACGAAGATGAAGAGCTCGGCTGATAGGGATGCCGACAGCCAGCTGGTGCTGGACGAAGCCGCATTGCACCAAGCCGCCACGGCGGATTTGGACGAGGGTGCTGTGACGCCGGCCTACGGTCCCCACCGCGATGCGATCGTCAAGCTGCTGAACGATGCACTGGCGACCGAACTGGTGTGTGTGCTGCGCTACAAGCGCCACTATTTCACGGCCGACGGCCTGGAGTCCCCTGCTATCGCAGCCGAGTTCCTGGTGCATGCAAACGAGGAATCGGCACACGCCGACCTCATCGCCCAGCGCATCGTGCAACTGGGTGGCGAGCCTGACTTCGCCCCCGACCGCCTGCTCCAGCGCAGCCATGCCCAGTACGACGAGTCGTCCGACCTCAAGGCCATGGTGCGTGCCAATCTGGTGGCCGAACGCATTGCCGTCGAGGCCTACCGCCAGATGATCTCGCTCATCGGTGACAAGGACCCGACTACCCGCCGCATGCTGGAAGGCATCCTGGCGGACGAAGAAGAACATGCCGACGAATTGAAGGACTGGCTGCACCGCTGACCAGCGGCTGCGCCAACCGCACCCACAGTCCATCGACCACGGAGGGTGCTATAGGTCGATGAGCTGAAGCTTCCCAGCACCCGTGTTATGACCAACGATAGATCAGAAAAGGAAACAATCATGAAATACGCACGTGCACTCGCTTTCGCAGCACTGGCTGGCGCCACCATCATCTCCGCTGGCTGCTCCGTGGCCCGCGACCAGCAAACGGTGGGCTCGTACATGGACGACGCGGGCATCACTACCGCTGTGAAGGCCAAGATGGCCGAAGACAAGACCGTTTCCGCCACGGCCATCAGCGTCGAGACGCTGAACGGCACGGTGCAACTGTCGGGCTTCGCCAAGTCGCAAGCCGAAAAGAACCAGGCAGAAGCCATCGCCCGCAACACCAAGCATGTGCGTGACGTGCGCAACAGCATCGTCGTTCGCCCCTAAGGCGCTTTAGAGCGGAGACGCTCGTAGCTGCTCAGCCCGCTTGCGCCGGGGGAGCCACAGGCAGGCTCACCGCCTGACTGGAACTGGCCATGTGCTGAGCGGCTTGCAAAGGCCACGGTGTTTCCTCTTGGAAACCCGTGGCCTTTTTCCATGGCACAAGCCCACCTCCGCTCTCATGGCCTCCCACCGCCTCGCTCCTGACTCCTCGAGCGCACAGCCCATTCCCCAAAACCCTCAGGCCCTTCCATCATGCGACTCTTCCATTGCACTCATTGCGGCTCCCTGGTGTTCTTCGACAGCACGGAATGTCTGGGTTGCGGGTCCACTCTCGCATTCGACCCGCAACGGCTGGACATGGTGGCCCTGCAGCCTGTCGCAGCTGTGCCGGGAACGTGGGAACTGTTGGGCAGTTCGCCCTCATCGACGGATTCCGCCACCGACCTGGGGAACGAGTCAGGCAACGCGGTAGCCGAGCCCCCCTCCCCCGCCGAGGCCCCGCCGCACTATGTGCTGTGCGCCAACCGTGAGGCGCATAACGCCTGCAACTTCGCGATCCCCCAGGGGGCGGGCAGCGACGGCATGGAGGAAGCCGAGACACCGCATCTGTGCGTGTCGTGCCAGCAGACACGCGTTCTGCCCGACCTGTCGGACACGAACAACGTGCGCCGATGGACCGCCATCGAGAACGCCAAGCGGCGCCTCTACTACACCCTGGCGCAGATGGGCATCGCCCATGTGGAGGGTGAGAGCGGGCCGGTCTATGAATTCAAGGCGGATACGCCGGAAGCCAAGGTGCTCACGGGCCATGCCGACGGGGTGATCACGCTGAACGTGGCGGAAGCGGACGACGACGAGCGTGCCCGCCGCCGGCTCGACCTGGGCGAGCCCTACCGCACCCTGCTCGGCCATCTGCGCCACGAATCCGGCCACTACTACTGGGACGTGCTGGTGCTGCGCGGCGGCCACGCAGATGCTTTCCGCGCCGTGTTCGGGGACGAACGCGCGGACTACGGAGAGGCGCTCAAGGCCCACTACGCCAGCGTGCCGCACACCGGCTGGCAGGATGACTTCGTGAGCGACTACGCCACCTCGCACCCCTGGGAAGACTGGGCGGAGACCTGGGCGCATTATCTGCACATGGTGGACCTGCTCGAAACCGCGCAGAGCTACCGCACCGAGGTTTCCATCCCCAATCCCCACAGCGAGCCGCGCTATGCGATGGTGAACCCCTTCGGCCCGCCCGCGCCCGATTTCGACGCGATGCTGACCGCCTGGGTACCGCTCACGCTGCTACTCAACAGCCTGAACCGAAGCCTCGGCCAGTTGGACGCCTACCCATTCGCGCTGGGTACCGGAGTGAGGGAAAAGCTGCGCTTCGTGCATGCCCTGGTGCATGGCCAGTTGACGCCCGCGGCCGTGGAGCAGTCGGTGAACGACATGGCGAACGCGCCGTCTGCAGCGCCCGCCGCAGCCCCGGTGGATGGCTCCGGCATGGCGCCCCCGCCAGTGCAGACGGCCGAAACAGCGCCGGCCTGAGTCGAGCCTGCGGGCGGGATGAGGCACCCCATCCCGCTCCAGCGAATCGCTCATCAAAAAACATAGCAGCATGCGCAGGTGCAATGCGCGCTGCGGCCCGATTTGCCTACAGGTCTTGATGAGGCCGAGGTGACTCCACCAGCACCTCGTCGGCCGGAGCTACCGTCACAGCGACGCGCAGGATGTGCCGGGCGCCGCCATGGATCACGCCGCGCAGCGGCGACACGTCGGCATAGTCGCGCCCCACAGCCAGGGTGACGTAGTCCTCCCCCGGAGCGCGGTCGTTGGTCGGGTCCAGGTCGTGCCAGATGCCGCCGGCCTGCGCACCGTCGCCATCGCCGGGCACCCACACCGCCACCCACGCATGCGAGGCATCGCTGCCCACGAGACGCGGCTGGCCTTGGGGCGGCTGGGTCAGCAGGTAGCCGCTGACGTAGCGCGCCGCCAGCCCCAGCCCGCGCAGGCAGGCGATCATGATGTGGGCGAAGTCCTGGCAGACGCCCCGGCGCATGGAAAGAGCCTCCAGAGCCGGTGTACCGACATCGGTCTCGGCCGGGGCGTAAGTGAAATCGGCATGGATGCGCGACATCAGATCCCACGCGGCTTCCAGCAGCGGACGGCCCGGCGCGAAGCTGGGCTCGGCATAGGCCACGAAGTCGGCGTGGCGGGGGATATGCGGCGAGGCGAAGGCGAACTCGGCCGCCGGCTCATAGGCGGCGCCCCGGCGGTAGCGCAGCAGGTCACGCACCTCTTCCCAGGCCGGGCTGGGCGGCAGGACGAGAGCGAGATCGTCAGCGTCCACGCCCTCCTCCAGCTCCAGCGGCTTGCCGGCATCTTCGCGTTCGGCGGCGGCGAAAGGCGTGCTCGTCTCGACCAGGCTTTCGGCACGCACCCGCAGCGATTCATGCGCGAAAGGCAGGCTGAAGAAGGCGCGCGTGTTGCCGAAGACGTCGGTGCGCTCCAGGCACTGGGCGGGCGGCGGCTCGATGCGCAAATGGTGCTCCAGCAGCCGCTGGCCCGGCACGTCGAGCGGCCGCAGATGCGCCATGTGCTGGGCATTGCTGACCGACGGGGCATATTCGTACACCGTTTCGTGGATGACGCGCAGCAGCATCGGGCAGGTCTTTCCGGGTGACAGGGTGGACGATCGATCAAGTGCCCAGGCTCTGGCGCTGCTCGCCCGAGTGGGTGAAATAGCGTGCGCCCAGCTGGTCGGACAGGCGCCACGATTCGCTCGTGCAGCGCGCCAGCGTCTCGGCGAGCGCGGGATAGCGGCCCGCCTCGTCCTGCGCGCAGAGCTCTTCCAGAGGCAGCTCAGCGGGGTCGAACAGCGTCAGCTCCGATTCGCCATCGGCCAGCCCCGGGCCGGCATTGTGCTGCGCGCCGCGGTGCAATTTGCGCAATCGCCCGCGCAGGGTCTGCGCCACCCAGGCGAGCGAGCGAGGGTTGTCCTGGTCCAGCACCAGCAGATCCACCAGGGCGGCCACATCGTGGCGCAACTGGTATTGCGCGCGGAAGGTGATGGTGCTGTCGAACAGGGCGACGATGGCCTCGAAGCCGCCCTCGTCGGCCACGGCGGCGGTGTCTAAGCCGCGCGCAAGCGCATCGGAGAGGAAGCCCAGGCGCTCCAGATTGCGTCCGATGGAGAGGAGCCGCCAGCCGTCGTCGCGCATCATGCGGTCGGTCTGCGCGCCGGTCATGGCGGCCATGTGGCCGCTGAGCACCTCCAGCACGCGCAGCGATTCAGGCGCGGAGTAGTCGCCCTCGTGCGCACCCGTGGGACATTGCTGGAAGAAATCGACCTCGGCGCGCACGATCAGGTTCCACTGCTCCTGCGAGAGCCGGTCGCGGACGGCCGCCGCCGCACTCCGGATGCCGCGCAGGTTGTAGCCCACGCTCGTGGCGCGCGCAGTGTCGGCCAGGCCGGCGATCAGCGCGCGCTCGAACACGCGCCGGCCACGGGGAGCACCGGGCACCTGCGGCAGCATCAGGCCCTGGCGCTGCGCCAGCGAGCTGATCCAGGCCAGCAAGGGCTGGGAGGACTGGTCTTCGCCGTTCAGGCTCTGCAGCGCCAGCCGGCCCAGGCGGATGGTGTTCTCGGCCCGCTCGGTGTAGCGGCCCAGCCAGAACAGATTCTCGGCCGAGCGGCTGGTGACCTGGCGGCTGCGGTGGGTCACCGCCGGCGCCGCCTGTGCGGAGGGCAGCAGCGTGGTGGTATCCACCGCGCCGGAGGTCAGCGCCCACACGTCGGCACTGCTGCCGCCGCGCTGCATGGAGGTCATCTCGTGCGTGCCGGTGGCGATGCGCGCCAGCCCGCCCGGCAGCACGCGCCAGGCGCCCGGCCCGTCGGACACGGCGAAGACGCGCAGCATGACGGAGCGCGGCGCGATGTTGCGCCCACCCGTGGCATTGCGCCAGGTGGGCATCTGCGAGAGCGGCTGGTAGGCCTGCACGGTGTAGGCATCGCCTTCGCGCTGGATGCGCTCGCGCCAGACGGCGAGCTCCGCGGGCGTGAGGCTGTGGCAGAGCACGGGCATGGCGGCTTCGCCGGCCGCCGCCGCGCCGGGCCACGTGGGGCGGATCACGCTCTGCGCCAGCTCCGGCAGCACCGCCTGCCGGGCCGCGTCCTCGCCGCACCACCAGGTCGGCAGCGACGGCAGGGCCAGCTCCTCGCCCAGCAGGTGACGCGAGAGCGCCGGCAGAAAGCCCAGCAACGCGGTCGATTCAAGAAAAGCCGAGCCCGGGGCGTTCGCCACCAGCACGTTGCCGGCGCGGATGGCCTGCAGCAGCCCGGGCACGCCCAGGCGCGAGTCGCTGCGCAGCTCCAGCGGGTCGAGGAATTCGTCATCCAGCCGCTTGAGGATGCCGTGGACCGGCTGCAGGCCGTGCAGGGTCTTCAGATAGAGATGCTCGCCGCGCACGGTGAGGTCGCTGCCCTCCACCAGCGTGAGGCCCAGGTAGCGCGCCAGGTAGGCATGCTCGAAATAGGTTTCGTTGTAGGGCCCGGGCGTGAGCAGCACGATGCGCGCATCGGCACCGGCCGTGGTGCGCTGGCGCAGGCTGTCGAGCAGCGCGCGGTAAGTGGCGGCCAGGTGCTGCACCGGCATCTGGCCGAAGGCATCGGGAAAGAGACGCGAGACGAGCAGCCGATTTTCGAGCAGATAGCCCAGGCCGGAGGGCGCCTGGGTGCGCTGCGACACCACCCACCAGTCGCCTTGCGCATCGCGCGCCATGTCGAAAGCCGCGATGTGCAGGTGCGTTCCCCCCACCGGCGCCACGCCATGCATGGGCCGCAGATAGCCGGGGTGGCCCTGCACCAGCGCGCTGGGCAGGAGCCCCTCGGCCAGCAGCTGCTGCGGGCCATAGACGTCGGCCATGATGCGTTCGAGCAGCTGGGTGCGCTGCAGCACGCCGGCTTCGATGCGGCTCCAGCAATGCGGCGTGAGGATCAGCGGGAAGAGGTCCACGGCCCAGGGGCGCTGCGGCCCATGGGTGTCGGCATAGACGTTGTAGGTGATGCCGTTGTCGCGCACCTGGCGGCGCAGGCTGAGCGTGCGGCGGTCCAGATCGGCAAAGCCGTCCTGGCCCAGATGGCCGAAGAATTCGGCCCATTCCGACGTGAGCGGCGCGGCGGCTGCAGCACGCGCAGCCGCCGCGGGGCCGGCGGACGCTGCCGTGCCCGATGCAGCCGCGGCGGCATCGGCCGCGTCTTCGGCCACCGGCACACCCATGCCGCGCAGCTCGTCGTAGTGGCCGGGCAGCGCGGGCGGCGCAAGCGCCGCCGCAAGATCGGCCGGGGTTTCCGGCGACTCGGGCGTGAAAAGGGATTCGTTGGGGTGTTCCACAGCCCCGGGATTGTCGGGTAAATCCGATCCTGCGGTCGTGGGCACCCCGCCGCCGCCGTTCGGCGCCTCCACAGCGACATTGGCCCGCGCCTCGTCCGGTGGCGCGGGCCGCCCTGCGTCCTCGCTCAAGGTCGCATGGCGCGGCGCAGGTCGAGCGTGAACGGAAACTCGCGGCTGCCGGGCAGTTCGATGGTGGCGGGTGGTACGGCCATGGGGCCGGGCGTGTGGCCCATGCGGAAGAAGCGCGACAGGCGGCGGCTTTCAGCCTCGTATGCGTTCACCGGGAAGGTGACGTAGTTGCGGCCACCCGGATGCGCCACGTGGTACTGGCAGCCGCCCAGCGAGCGCTGCGACCAGGTGTCCACGATGTCGAAGGTGAGCGGCGCATGCACGCCGATGGTCGGGTGCAGCGCGCTGGGCGGGTTCCAGGCCTTGTAGCGCACGCCGGCCACGTATTCGCCCGCCGTGCCGGTGGGCTGCAGCGGCAGCGGCTGGCCGTTGACGGTGACGACGTAGCGGCTCTCGTTGAAGCCGGTGACCGAGATCTCGATGCGTTCGAGCGAGGAATCGACGTAGCGCATGGTGCCGCCGATGACGCCCTCTTCGCCCATCACGTGCCAGGGTTCGAGCGCGTTGCGCAGGGTGAGCTCGATGCCGCGCGACTGCACCTGGCCGACCAGCGGGAAGCGGAATTCGAAGTGCGGCGCGAACCAGGCGTCGTCAAAGGCATAGCCTGCCTCGCGCATGTCGGCCAGCACATCGTGCAGGTCCTGGCGCACGAAGGTGGGCAGCAGCCAGCGATCGTGCAGCTCGGTGCCCCAGCGGGCCGCGGGCGCCTTGTAGGGCGCCTTCCAGAAGCGGGCGATGAGCGCGCGCAGCAGCAGCTGCTGCACCACGCTCATGCGCGCATGGGGCGGCATCTCGAAGGCGCGCAGCTCCAGCAGGCCCAGGCGGCCGGTGCTGCTGTCGGGCGAATACATCTTGTCGATGCAGAACTCGCTGCGATGGGTGTTGCCCGTCACGTCGATCAGGATGTTGCGCAGCGTGCGGTCCACCAGCCAGGGCGGCATGTCCTGGCCATAGACGGCTCGGTTCTTCTCGATCTCGCGCAGGGCGATCTCGAGCTCGTAGAGCTGGTCGTTACGGGCTTCGTCCACGCGCGGCGCCTGGCTGGTCGGGCCGATGAACATGCCGCTGAAGAGGTAGCTCAGGGACGGGTGGTTGTGCCAGTAGAGGATCAGGCTGGCCAGCAGCTCGGGCTTGCGCAAAAAGGGCGAATCGGCCGGCGTGGCGCCGCCCATCACGAAGTGGTTGCCGCCGCCGGTGCCGGTGTGGCGGCCGTCGGTCATGAACTTCTCGGCCGACAGGCGCGTCTCGAAGGCGGCCTGGTAGAGGAATTCGGTGTGCTGCACCAGCTCGCCCCAGTGGTGGGCGGGGTGGATGTTGACCTCGATCACGCCGGGATCGGGCGTGACCTGCAGCAGCTTCAGTCGGGGGTCGCGCGGCGGCGGATAGCCTTCGAGCACGATCTGCACGCCGAGCTCTTCGGCCGTGGCTTCGACTGCGGCGAGCAGGTCGAGGTAGTCCTCCAGGCGCGCCAGCGGCGGCATGAAGACGTAGAGCACGCTGCTGGCCTCGCCCACCGTCTCGGCCTTGGGGCCGTTGGCGCGGCGCGGGTCGCGCGCTTCCACGCAAAGGGCGGTGCGGGTGTGGCCGTGGGCGGATTCGAAGCGGGCCGGCGCCTTCACGAAGTCGGCGGGCTCCTGCTGGACATCGCCCTGGCCGTCGGCCGCGGTGGATGCATAGGTGCCATCGGCGCGCATCTGCATCACGCGGCGGGCTTCGCGCGGGGCGTTCACGGCGGTCTGCGGCGCGGGGCCGCCGGGCGCATAGCGGGCGCGCAGCACGTGGGCGGCCGGCAGATTCTGGGCGGCGACGGAGGGATCGGCCGGCACCAGATAGGGGTAGTCGCCCTCGCTCACCCAGGGCAGGGAATCGAGCGGCAGGCGGTAGCCCATGGGCGAGTCGCCCGGGATGAGGTACATGCGTTCGTCGCGGAAGAACCAGGGACCGGTCTTCCAGGCCGTGCCGGAGAGTTGCGGCACGCCTTCGGCCGGCTCCAGCGGCAGCACGTAGCCGACCACGCTGTCGAGCTTCTGCGCGAAGACGCGGCGCAGGCGGGCGCGTTCGAGCTCGTCGTCGAGCCGGGCGTCGAAGGGATCGACGTTGACCGGCAGGCGGCGTTCGCGCCAGAGGTAGTACCAGGTGTCCTCATAGCCCGGCTGGATGTGCCGGCCGGTCAGGCCCAGCTTGCCGGTGAGGTGGTGGATGAAGCGGCGCGCGTCTTCGCTGGTGTAGTGCTGGGGCGTGCGCTCGTCGGCAAAGAGCGCCGGGTTGTTCCAGGCGGGCTGGCCGTCGGCGCGCCAGCAGATCGAAAGGGCCCAGCGCGGCAGCTGCTCGCCCGGGTACCACTTGCCCTGGCCGAAGTGCAGGAAGCCGCCGTGGCCGTATTCGGCACGCAGCTTGTGGACCAGTTCGGTGGCATAGCCGCGCTTGGTGGGGCCGAGGGCGTCGGTGTTCCATTCCGGCGCGTCGCGGTCGGCCACGGCGACGAAGGTGGGCTCTCCGCCCATGGTCAGGCGCACGTCGCCGGCCACGAGTTCGGCGTCCACCGCCTCGCCCAGGGCCAGCACGTCCTGCCACTGCTCTTCGGAGTAGGGCTTGGTGACGCGCGGCGATTCGTGGATGCGCGTGACGCGCATGTCGTGGCGGAATTCGACCTCGGCCTCGTCCACCAGCCCTTCGATGGGAGCGGCGCTGGAGGGCTGCGGCGTGCAGGCCAGCGGGATGTGGCCTTCGCCGGCCATCAGGCCGCTGGTGGCGTCCAGGCCGATCCAGCCGGCGCCGGGCAGATAGACCTCGCACCAGGCGTGCAGGTCGGTGAAGTCATGGTCGGTGCCGCTGGGGCCGTCGAGTGACTTGACGTCCGGGGTGAGCTGGATCAGGTAGCCCGACACGAAGCGCGCCGCCAGGCCCACGTGGCGCAGCATCTGCACCAGCAGCCAGGCGGAATCGCGGCAGGAGCCGCTGGCCTTTTCCAGCGTTTCCTCGGGCGTCTGCACGCCGGGCTCCAGGCGGATGAGGTATTGGATGTCGCTGGCCACCTGCTGGTTGATGGCGACCAGGAAGTCGATGGTGCGACGCTCGGTGAGGTCGATCTTGTCCAGGTAGCTCTGCAGCAGCGGCGTGACCGGATCGGTGACCAGATAGGGAGCGAGTTCCTGCGCCTGGGATTCGCTGTAGCGGAAGGGGAAGTTCTCGGCGTGCGGCTCCAGGAAGAAGTCGAACGGGTTGTAGACCGACATCTCTACCACCAGGTCCACCGTGACCTTGAATTCGGTGGTCTTCTCGGGGAACACCAGCCGCGCCTGGTAGTTGGCGAACGGGTCCTGCTGCCAGTTGATGAAGTGGTTGGCGGGCTCCACTTTCAGCGAATACGAAACCACGTGGCTGCGGCAATGCGGCGCCGGGCGCAATCGCACGATCTGCGGACCCAGGCCGATCGGCCGGTCATAGGCGTAGTGGGTGACGTGGTGGAGTGCGGCGTGGATGGACATATGAGGCCATCCTAGCAAGTCCCGAGCCCATTGAGATGACGGGCACCTGCCCTGCAGAGATTTCCCCTGAAGCCGGGCCTTCTTTTCTCAGGCCCCTTGGCGCGGGGGGCTCAATCGGCGCGGCCGACCTTGGCCTTGAGCCGCGCGAGCACCGGCGGCGAGACGAACTTGTCCACCTCGCCGCCCAGCGAGGCGATCTCGCGCACGAAGGTGCTGCTGATGAACTGGAAGCGGTCGCTGGGCGTGAGGAACACGGTCTCGACCTCGGGCATGAGGCTGCGGTTCATGCCGGCGAGCTGGAATTCGTAGTCGAAGTCGGTCACCGCGCGCAGGCCGCGCACCATCGCCTTGCCGCCGCGCTCGACGACGAAGTCGCGCAAGAGACCCGAAAAGCTCTCCACCTGCACCTGCGGATAGGCGGCGACGGCCTCGCGCACCATGGCGATGCGTTCGTCCAGGCTGAACAGGGTCTTCTTGTGGTGCCCCGCCGCCACGGCGACGATCACGCGGCCGAAGAGCTGCGTGGCGCGGCGCACCACGTCTTCGTGGCCCAGGGTGATGGGGTCGAAGGTTCCGGGATAGACGGCGAGGACGTTCTGGGCCATGGCGGTGGGGTGTGGGGCTGATGGGTGGGCGGATTATGCAGTGCCGCCCACCCGGCCCGCAGGCCATGATATTTCAAGCAAAAACCGGCCGCAGCGCTTGATCCATCGGGGCTATTAGCTATTTATTTAATAGCATATCAATCGACAGCTGCGGCCGAGGTTCCGCCAGGCACCGCCCGCAGCAGATGCGCGTGGACGGCGCCGGCCTTCAGATGGCGGTGCAGCTCCAGCCCCAGTGGCGCGATCGCCTCGGCCGCGCAGGCGGCGGGCGCCTCCAGGTAGATGAAGCCGTCGGGAGCCAGGGCGCGGGCGGCGGCGGCCAGCGCCGGGGCGAACAGCTCGCCGGCGAAGGGCGGGTCGATCAGCACCAGATGCTGGCTGCCGGGCGCGAGCGCGCGCAGGGCCGCCACGCCGTCGCCGCGCTGCACGCGCACGGCCTGGGCGCCCAGGCGCTCGCGCAGGGTTTCGAGCTGCGCGGCCAGGCCGGGGTCCTGCTCGACCAGCACGACCTGGGCGGCGCCGCGCGAGGCGGCTTCCAACCCCAGCGCGCCAGTGCCGGCGAAGGCGTCGATGCACCGCCAGCCGGTCAGGTCCTGGCCCAGCCAGTTGAAGAGCGTCTCGCGCACGCGGTCGGGCGTGGGGCGCAGGCCGGGGCGATCGGCCACGGGCAGGCGGGTGCGCTTCCAGAGGCCGCCGATGATGCGGATCTCGCCCGCACCGCCGCCGGCTCGGGCAGCGGGGGATTTGCGGGCGGCGGGGGCTGCGGCGGCCTTGGCAGGCTTGGCGGCGGCGTTGCGGCGCGGGGCGTTCAAGGGCGGGCTCCCGGCGCGGAAGCGGCAGGCGCGGGCGCAGGCGCAGGCGCCGCCGCGGCCTGCGCGGCAGGGGCGGCCGCGCCGCCCACCACCACGGTCACCATGCGGTCCGGCTGCAGCTTGCGCTGGAAGGCGGCGCGGATGTCGGCCACCGTGAGCGCGGCCACGCGGTCGGTCCAGTGCTCCAGGTAGTCGAGCGGCAGATCGTTGGTGGCGATGTTGACCACGTTGCCCAGCAGCTTGCGGTTGCTGTCGATGCGCAGCGCGAAGCCGCCGATCAGGTTGTCCTTGGCGGCGCGCAGTTCGGCCTCGGTCGGGCCCTGTTCGACGAAACGCTTGAGCACTTCCTGCGACACCTGCACCGCCTGCGCCGCCTGGTCGGGCCGGGTCTGCAGGCCGATGACGAAGGCGCCCGCGTTGAGGCCGGGCGAAAAGCCGCTGCCCACGCTGTAGCTTAAGCCCCGCTTCTCGCGCACCTCGTTGGTCAGCCGCGAGGTGAAGCCGCCGCCGCCCAGGATGTGGTTGCCCACCAGCAGGGCGAGGAAGTCCGGGTCCTTGCGCACGATGCCGGGCTGGCCGATCAGCACATGGGCCTGGGCCGAGGCGAAGGGAATGTTCTGGTCCACCGCCTTGGCGAGCGGCTGCACCGCCGGCACGGGCGGCAGCGCGGCGCAGCCCTGGCCCTGCGGCGGCTGGGGCAGCTGCGACAGCAGCGTCTGCACCAGGGCCTGCGCCTGCGCGCGGCTCACGGCGCCGACGATGGCCACGCGGGCGCGACAGGCCTGCAGGTAGCGCTGGTGGAAGGCCTGCAGATCGGCCACGCTGATGCGCGCCAGCGTCTCGGCCGTGGCGCGCTGGCCGTAGGCATGGCTGCCGAACACGTCGGCGGCGAAGGTCTGCGCGGCGATGGTGCCGGGGCGGGTTTCGGCTTCCTTGATGGCCGCGTCCCAGCGCGTGCGCTCGCGCTGCCAGATGTCGGCGGGGTAGCTCGGGTGCCCCATCTGCCGCGCGGCCAGGCGGACGGCGCGGTCCAGCAGCGCGGGATCGGTCAGCGAGCGCAGCGAATAGCTGAACGCGTCGCGGTCGGCGCTGGCGTCGAAGCCGGCGCCCAGATCGGCCCAGGCTTCGCCCAGCGCGTTCTCGTCGAGCGCGGGCGCGCCGTCAGGCCCTGCCGCCACGCCGCGCGAGGCCATGACGGCCGCCGCACGGGCCAGGCCCGCCTGCCCGGCCGGGTCGCGCCGGCTGCCGGCGTCGAAATCGACCTGCACATCGACCATGGGAATGCCGGGGCTTTCGACCAGCCACACGCCCGCGCCGTTGGGCTCGGTCCAGTGCTGGATGGGCAGGATCGCCCAGGCGGAATGGGCATAGCAGATGGCGCCTGCGCTGACGAACAGTGCGCGGGCAGCTATCTTTTTGAGAGTATTGGAGAACATGGGCAGAGCGATCGGGGGTCAGTGCAGGCGGCCAGCGGCATCGGCAGGCAGGGCCGGTGCGCGCTTGGCGGCCGGGTCGATGGGCTGGGGCACCAGGGTGCCGACGGTGAGCTGGTCGTCGCCGAAGTAGCGCGCCGCCACCGACTGCACCTCGGCCGGGGTCACGCCGCGCAGCAGCTCCAGCAGGCGCATGTCCGCGTCCAGCGGCAGCCCCTGCACCCAGTTGCTGCCCAGGTCGCTGGCCTGGCTCTGCAGCGAATCGCGCTCGTAGATGGTGGAGGCCGCCCACTGCGTCTTCACGCGGTTCAGCTCGGCCTCGCTCACGCCTTCGCGGGCGATGCGGGCGACCTCGGCGCGCAGGCCCGCTTCGACCTGCGCCGCCGTCTTGCCGGCCGAGGGCACGCCTGTCAGGAAGAACAGGCTGGGGCCACGGCCCACCACGGACGCGCCGCTGCCGGCCTGGTCGGCCACGCGGCCCTCTCCCTGGCGCAGGGCGCGCTCCAGGCGGGCGCCGTCGTAACCGCTGAGCACGCCCGACAGCGCCATCAGCGCCAGCGCGTCGCGGTCCTGCGCGGTCATGCCGTCGATACGCTGGAGGCTGGGCACGCGGAAGGCCAGCGCCACGTAGGCCTGCTCGGCCGGCGCCTTGAAGCTGATGCGGCGGATGCCGCGCTGCTCGGGCTCGGGGCGCGGCTTGCGCACGGGCACGGCGCGGGCCGGAATGCGGCCGTAGGTCTGCTCGGCCAGGGCGCGCACGCGCTCCGGGTCCACGTCGCCCGCGACCACCACCACGGCGTTGGCCGGCACATACCACTGGCGGTGGAACGCGCGCACATCGTCCGGGGTCATGGAATCGAGGTCGCCCATCCAGCCGATCACCGGCCGGTGGTAGGGCGAGGCGACGAAGGTGGCGGCATTGAGCTGCTCCATCAGCGCGGCGCGCGGCTGGTCTTCGGTGCGCATGCGGCGCTCTTCCTTGATGACCTCGATCTCGCGCTTGAACTCGTCGTCCGGCCACTGGTTGTTGGCGAAGCGGTCGGATTCCAGCTTCATCACGTCGGCCAGGCGGCTGGCGGGAATCTGCTGGTAGTAGCCCGTGTAGTCGCGGCTGGTGAACGCGTTCTCCTGCCCGCCCAGCGCCGCCACGCGGCGGGAGAACTCGCCCGGCTTGACCACCCTGGAACCCTTGAACATCATGTGTTCGAGCGCGTGCGCCACGCCCGAGGTGCCATCGACCTCGTCGATGGAGCCCACGCGCACCCACACCATGTGGACGGCCGTGGGTGCCCGCCGGTCGGGCCGCACGATGAGGTGCATGCCATTGCCGAGCGTGAATTCACGCACCACCGGGCCGGCGGCAGCCGATGGCTGCGGGGTGGAAGAGGCCGTGCTGGGGGGCACGGTGGAGGCAGGTGACGCCGCGGGCTGGGCCCCGGCATGCACGCAGGCCAGCAGGCCCAGGAGGGTGATAGCGCGTTTCATAGAATGGCTGCGATTCTAAGAACCCGCCAATGTTCAGTTTTTTCAAGAAAAAGCCCCCCACCCCTACCGAGGGCGTCGCCACGCCCGCGCCGCCCCCACCCACCGATGCGGCGCCTGCCGCACCCGCTGCCGATCCGGCACCGGAAACGGCCCTGTCCAAAGGCCTCGGCTGGCTGCGCAATCCCTTCGCTGCCAAGCCTTCGGCCAGCGACGCCGCGCCTTCAGCCGGCGAAGCCGCTGCGCCCGGAACGGGGCAGGCGCTGCCGCCTGCGCCTGCTGCGCCGGCCGTCGCGCCAGAACCCGTCGCTCCGGCTCCTGCGGCCGTAACGCCGGCCGTGCAGCCGTCCACTGCGCCAGCGCCGGCGCCTGTGAGCTTCACGCCGGTGCCTGCCGCCTATGTGCCCCCTCCGGTCGCCGGCCCCGCGCCGACGGCTGCGCCTGTGGCGGCTCCGGCTCCGGCGCCCGCGCCTGCTGCACCCGTGCGGTCGGCCACGCCGTCCGCTCCGGCCTTCGTGCCCCCGGCCCCCGCTCCCATGATGGCAGCCGCGCCCACGCCGGCACCAGCACCAGCACCCGTTGCAGCGCCGGCACCCGCCCCCGAGCGCAAGGGCTGGCTGGACCGCCTCAAGACCGGCCTGCGCAAGACGGGCAGCAGCATCGCCACCGTCTTCACAGGCACGCAGATCAACGATGCGCTCTACGAGGAACTCGAAGAGGCCCTGCTGATGGCCGACACCGGCGTCAAGGCCACGCAGCATCTGCTGGACGACCTCAAGCGCCGCGTGAAGGAAACCAAGACCACCGAGCCCGCCGCCGTCAAGGCGCTGCTGGCCGACGCGCTGGCGGACCTGCTGCGGCCGCTGGAGAAGTCGCTGGTCATCGGCGAGTACACGCCCACCGTGATCATGGTGGCGGGCGTGAACGGGGCGGGCAAGACCACGTCCATCGGCAAGCTGACCAAGCACCTGGCGAACGAAGGCGCGGCGGTGCTCCTGGCAGCGGCCGACACCTTCCGTGCCGCGGCGCGGGAGCAGCTGGGCGTCTGGGCCGACCGCAACACGGTCGAGATCGTGAGCCAGGAAGGCGGCGACCCTGCGGCCGTGAGCTTCGATGCCGTCACGGCCGGCAAAGCGCGCGGCAAGGACGTGGTGCTGGTGGACACGGCCGGCCGCCTGCCCACCCAGCTGCACCTGATGCAGGAGCTGCAGAAGATCCGCCGCGTGGTCACCAAGGCCGACGCGACCGCGCCGCACGAAGTGCTGCTGGTCATCGACGGCAACACCGGCCAAAACGCGCTGGCCCAGGTCCGGGCCTTCGACGACGCGCTACAGCTCACCGGCCTGATCGTCACCAAGCTGGATGGAACGGCCAAGGGCGGCGTGCTGGCGGCCATCGCGCAAGAGCGGCCGATTCCGGTCTATTTCATCGGCGTGGGCGAAAAGCTCGAAGACCTGGAAACCTTCGACGCTCGCGAGTTCGCCCAGGCTCTGCTGTCCTGAACGCCTGGAGATTCACCCGACACCAGGCGCGGGAACGACCACCAGAAAGAAGGGGCGCTTGGGCGCCCCTTTCGCGTTCTGCTGCGTAAGGTGTCCGCCAGCCGTCCACGCGACAAGCACATGGATGGCCATGAAAGGACATCGGACTACAACGTCGTGTCAATTATTACTTTAGATTACATTTCCACCACCTCTTGGATCAGTTATGAGCGTCTTATCCAAGTAATTCACCCCCTACTGGCCGCTCCCCCATTTCGAATATGAAGGCACGAGACGATGAACTTGAATAACTGGGCAATACGCACCAAGCTGCTGGCGGGCTTTGCACTGGTGCTGGTCGTGGCCTGCATCGTCAGCCTGCTCGGCATCGCCAATCTCTCCAGCATGAACGCACGTTCGGCAGAGATTTCCAAGAAGGCCTTGCCCAGTGTGGCGGCCGCCGGGGCCATCAGCCGCAACCTGTCCGCGCTGCGTATCGGCCGCCTGGGCCTGATTCTCACGGGACCCAATTCGCCGATGCCGCAGGCCATCAAGGTCGTGGAGAACGCCAGCGTCGCGCTCACTGCATCGGTCGATGCCGCGGCGCCGCTTTTCGAGACCCCGGAAGAACGCGCGCTCTATCAGGAAGTGCGCACCCAGGTGATCAACTACGGTTCCACCCTGCCCGAGCAGCTGAACTACGCCCGCGAGAACAATATCGACGCCGTGCGGGCGATCTTCGTGGGCCCCGCAGCCGTGGCGTACCGCGCGGCCAATAAGGCGCTGGACGACCTGATCACCATCAACAACAAAGGCAGCCAGACCGCGGCCGATCTCGCCGCCGCCACCTATCAGCGGGGCCGTATCGAGCTGATTGCCGGCCTCGCGATCATGGTGGCCCTGAGCGCGGTCGTCGCCGTGATGCTGGCCGGCAACCTCGCGCGCCGCGCCCGCGAGTGCGCCGAAGCCGCCGCACGCATGTCGCACGGTGACCTGAGCCAGGCCACGGCCGTCTCCGGCAAGGATGAGCTCGCCCAGATGCTGCTGGCGCTCGAAGATATGCGGGAGAACCTCCGCACGACGGTGGGCAACGTGCGTCACAACGCCGAAGCCGTGGCCACCGCCAGCGCCGAAATCTCCCAGGGCAACCATGATCTGAGCGGACGCACGGAAAGCCAGGCCAGCACCCTTGAACAGACCTCCGCCTCCATGGAACAGCTGGGCTCGACCGTCCAGCAGAACGCCGACAACGCCCGCCAGGCCAACCAGCTGGCTCAGAACGCCGCCATGGTCGCGGTGCGGGGCGGCCAAGTGGTGGATCAGGTCGTCACCACCATGAAGGGCATCAACGAAAGCTCACGCAAGATCAGCGACATCATCTCGGTGATCGACGGCATCGCCTTCCAGACCAACATCCTGGCGCTGAACGC
>JBHIWE010000010.1:0-36718 GCA_041987645.1 Acidovorax sp.
GTGTCGGTGGCCTACCCCGGCGCCAACGCCCAGACGCTGGAAGACAGCGTGCTTGCGGTCATCGAGCGGGAAATGAACGGCGCGTCCGGTCTGGCCTACGTCGAGACCACCAGCCAGGCCAACGGCACCGGCTCGATCACGCTGAGTTTCGAGCCCGGCACCAACGCCGACCTGGCGCAGGTGGACGTGCAGAACCGCCTGTCTCGCGCCACGCCCCGGCTGCCCGCCGCCGTGACGCAGCAGGGCGTGCGTGTGGAGCAATCGCGCTCGAACTTCCTGATGTTCGCCATGCTCACGACCGAGAACCCGGACGTGAGCATTGAGGCGCTCAACGACTATGCCGCGCGCAACGTGGTGCCCGAACTGCAGCGCGTCGCAGGCGTCGGCACGCTGACGCAGTTCGGTGCAGAGCGCGCCATGCGCGTCTGGGTGGATCCGGCCAAGCTCAAGGGCTTCAACCTCTCGCTGGACCAGGTGACTGCAGCCATCCGCGCACAAAACGTGCAGGTCTCCGCTGGCAACCTGGGCGACCTTCCCGCCGAAAAAGGACAGCCGGTGTCGGCCACGATCGTCGTGAAGGGGCAGCTCACCACGGCCGAGCAGTTCGGCAACGTGGTGCTGCGTGCCAACACCGACGGCTCTTCCGTGCGCCTGCGTGACGTGGCCCGCATCGAGCTGGGCTCGCAAAGCTACAGCACCAGCGCCCGGCTGAACGGCAAGCCTGCCGTGGGCCTGGGGGTGCAGCCCACACCGTCGGCCAACGCGCTGGCCACGGCCAAGGCCGTGCGCGCCAAGCTGGATGAGCTCAAGAAGTTCTTTCCGCAAGGGGTGAACTACGTGGTGCCGTATGACACCTCCAAGTTCGTATCGGTCTCCATCGAGAAAGTGGTGCATACGCTGATCGAAGCCGTGGTGCTGGTGTTCATCGTGATGTTCCTGTTCCTGCAGAACTTCCGCTACACCATCATCCCGACCATCGTGGTGCCGGTAGCCCTGCTGGGCACCTTTGGCGCGCTGCTGGCGATGGGCTTCTCGATCAACGTGCTGACCATGTTCGGCATGGTGCTGGTGATCGGTATCGTGGTGGACGACGCCATCGTGGTGGTGGAGAACGTGGAGCGGATCATGGCCGAGGAAGGCCTGCCGCCGCTGCAGGCCACACGCAAGGCCATGGGCCAGATCTCGGGCGCCGTGATCGGCGTGACCGTGGTGCTGATCTCGGTGTTCGTGCCGCTGGCGTTCTTTGCAGGCTCCACCGGCAACATCTACCGCCAGTTCGCCGCGACGATGGCGACCTCGATCGCCTTCTCGGCCTTCCTGGCGCTGTCGCTCACGCCGGCGCTGTGCGCCACGCTGCTCAAGCCGATCGACCCCGAGCACCATGCCGAGAAGAAAGGCTTCTTCGGCTGGTTCAACCGCTCGTTCAAGCGCACCACCCACCGCTACGAGGGTTGGATGGGCACGCTGCTGCGCCGCGGCGGCCGCATGATGATCATCTACGCCGTGCTGGTGGGCGCTGTGGCGCTGGTCTATACGCGCCTGCCCACCTCGTTCCTGCCGAACGAAGACCAGGGCTACATCATCACCAACATCCAGCTGCCCCCGGGCGCGGCCCAGTCGCGCACCAACGCCGTGCTGCATCAGGTCGAGGACTACATGCTCAAGCAGCCGGAGGTCGAGAACATCGTCACCGTCGCGGGCTTCTCGTTCTCGGGCCAAGGTCAGAACGCGGGCCTGGCCTTCGTGATCCTGAAGGACTGGAGCGAACGCGCCGGTGCAGAGCATGCGGCCAGCGCCATTGCCGGACGGGCCTTCATGGCGCTCTCGGGCATCCGCGACGCCTTCATCTTCGCGCTGAGCCCTCCGCCCATCCCTGAACTGGGCACCGGCACGGGCTTCAACTTCCGGCTGCAGGACCGGGCCGCGCAGGGACATGACGCCCTGGTGAGCGCACGCAACCAGCTGCTGGGCATGGCCTCGCAGAGCAAGATCCTGGCAGGGGTGCGCCCCGACGGCATGGAAGACGCGCCGCAGATGCAGATCGACATCGACCGCGACAAGGCCAACGCCCTGGGCGTCGGGTTCGACAGCATCAGCACCGCGCTCTCCACGGGTCTGGGCTCGGCCTACGTCAACGACTTCCCGAACCAGGGCCGTCTGCAACGCGTGGTCGTGCAGGCCGACGCCGCCTCCCGCATGCGGCCGGAGTCGGTGCTGGACCTTCCGGTGATCAACAACAAGGGCCAGACCCTGCCCCTGTCCACCTTCGCCAAGACGCGATGGATCACCGGCGCCATGCAGACCGTGCGCTACAACGGCTATCCGTCGATGAAGATCGCCGGCGACGCCGCGCCCGGCTATTCGACCGGGGATGCCATGCAGGAGATGGAGCGTCTCGCCAGCCAGCTGCCACCGGGCTTCGGCTTCGAGTGGACCGGCCAGTCGCGCGAGGAAAAGCTCGCCGGCTCGCAGGCCACCGTGCTGTACGCTTTCTCGCTGCTGGCAGTGTTCCTCTGTCTGGCGGCTCTGTATGAGAGCTGGTCGATCCCGTTCTCCGTGATGCTGGTGGTGCCCCTGGGTGTGCTCGGGGTACTGCTGGCCACGCTGCTGCGCGGCATGTCCAACGACGTTTACTTCCAGATCGGTCTGGTGACCATCATCGGCCTCTCGGCCAAGAACGCCATCCTGATCGTGGAATTCGCCAAGGACCTGCAGGCCGAGGGCAAGAGCGTGCTCGAAGCGGCGCTGCAAGCCGCTCACATGCGCTTCCGCCCCATCGTCATGACCTCGCTGGCCTTCACCCTCGGCGTGGTGCCGCTCTTCATCGCCACGGGCGCGAGCTCGGCCAGCCAGCGTGCCATCGGTACCGGCGTGATCGGCGGGATGATCACTGGCACCGTGCTGGCCGTGATCTTCGTGCCCGTGTTCTTCGTGCTGGTACGCACCTTCTTCAAGGGCAGCAAGCGCCAGCAGGAGCACGCCATGCGCGAGGCCCAGCAACACCTGCACGCGGGAGATGCGCCATGAGGACGATGCCCGTGAACGCCACCCCAACCCAGGAGCCACGACCCATGCATTCCACCCCGTTCGCGCGGCCCGCGCTGACCGCCGTGGCACTGGCCGCGCTGCTGGCGGGCTGCAGCTTCATTCCGACCTACGAGCGCCCGGCAGCGCCGGTGCCCGCCACCTTCGGCGCCTCCGCCGATGCGGCGGCCGCCAGCGCGCCGAAGGGCGCCGCCCGCGCGGCGGCCGACATCGACTGGAAGGAGTACTTCACCGATCCGCGCTTGCAGTCGCTGATCGACATCGCGCTGCAGAACAACCGCGACTTGCGCGTTTCAGTGCTGAACATCGAGCAGGCCCGGGCGCAGTTCCAGATCCAGCGTTCCGCACAGTTTCCGGCCGTGAGCGGCATCGCCAGCGGCACGCGGCAGCCGAGCACCGTCACCGGCAAGTACGCCAACCAGTTCCAGGTGGGGCTGGGCGTATCGGCATGGGAGCTGGACTTCTTCGGCCGCATCGCCAGCCTGAAGGAACAGGCGCTGGCGCAGTACCTGGCCACCGAGGAAGCGCGCAAGGCGGCGCAGATCAGCCTGATTTCTTCCGTGGCCACGGCCTGGTTCAACCTTCAGGCCGACGAGGAACTGCTCGACATCTCCCGCCGCACGCTGGCGACCCGCGAGGAATCGGTGCAGCTGACGCGCCTGCGGCTGGAAAACGGCGTGAGCTCCGAGCTGGACAACAGCCAGGCCATCAGCCTGGCCGAAACCGCGCGGGCCACCTTCGCGCAGCAACGCCGCCAGCGCCTGCAGGATGAAAACACCCTGGCGCTGCTGCTGGGCCAGCCGGTGCCGGGCGAGATTCTCGCTGGCCTGTCATCGGCACGCCTGGCCGACGCCGCCCCCATGCAGCCGTTGCCGGCCGGCCTGCCTTCGGATCTGCTGATCCGCCGCCCGGACATCCGCCAGGCCGAGGAGCAGCTGATCGCCGCCAACGCCAACATCGGCGCGGCGCGGGCCAACTTCTTCCCCCGCATCGCACTCACCGCCAGCGTGGGCTCGGTCAGCAACGAACTCTCCGGCCTCTTCAAGAGCGGCACCTGGGCGTTCTCGCTGGCGCCGCAGCTCACGCTGCCGATCTTCGATGCCGGCCGCAACCAAGCCACTTTGGACGCTGCCCGCGTCGGCCGCGAGATCGCCGTGGCGCAGTACGAACGCTCGATCCAGTCGGCCTTCCGCGAGGTGGCCGATGCCCTGGCCGGCCAGGCCACGCTGCAGGACCAGCTGGGCGCGCTGCGGACGCAGGCACGCGCCGACAACAAGCGCTTCGAGCTCTCCGACCTGCGTTACCGCAACGGGGTGGCGAGCTACCTGGACCTGCTGGATGCGCAGCGTTCGTTGTTCCTCACCGAGCAGAGTCTGGTGCAGGTGCAGCTGCTCTCGCTGCAGAACCAGGTCGCGCTCTACCGCGTGCTGGGCGGCGGCTGGACCGAAAAACCGCCCCAGCCGGCACCCGCTTCTTGATGTAGCGCAAGGGGGCGCGGGGGGCCGTTTTCCCCAGGGTTTCGCACGCAGAGCGACTCCTATAATGAAAAACACCCCCCCGACAACAGGCCCCCGAGCCGCCAAGAGGACGTCATGAGCGACACGCACGAAGAAGCGCACACCGGCCCCATCAAGAACCCACGCCAGTTGCTGGTGACGGTGCTTTTCTCCTTTGTGCTGCCGGTGTTCGCCATCATCGGGCTCGTCACGTTCGTGACCTCCGGCAACAAGCCGGCGCAGGGCGTGGCCAATCCCGAGAAGGCCGTAGCCGAACGCATCCAGAAGGTCGGCATGGTGGAGATCCGCGATGCCAACCGCCCCTTGCGTAGCGGCGAGGAAGTCTTCAAGGGCCAGTGCGCGGCCTGCCACGCCACCGGCGCGGCCGGCGCGCCCAAGCTGGGCGATGCAGCCGCCTGGGCACCCCGCATCCAGCAGGGCTTCGAGACCCTGGTGCATTCAGCGCTCAAGGGCAAGGGGGCCATGGCGCCGCAGGGCGGCGGAGACTTCGACGACACCGAGATCGCCCGCGGCGTGGCCTACATGGCCAATGCGGCCGGCGCCAAGTTCGCCGAGCCCAACCGCCCGGGCGCTGCCGAAGGCGGTGCTGCGGCGCCTGCGGAGGGCGCGGCCTCCGGTGCTGCGACCGCTCCAGCGGCAGCCGCTTCCGGGAGCTGAGGGCCCGAGGGCGAGGCCGTCCTCCCAGCAGGCCCGCGACCCCACAGAAAAGCCGGCGTCCACGCCGGCTTTTTTACGTCTGCGACTGGCGCTGGGCGGGGCTAGGCACGAAGCCATAGCGCTGCGGCAGATCGGCCGAGAGCACGTCCTGCGGCGTCCAGCGGCCCCGCTCGATGGCGTCGGCCACCAGCGGCACGTCCAGCGTGTGGACCAGCCCCAGCCCGGCGCTGCTGGCCAGATAGACGCGCCCGGCCTCGTCCAGCAGGCAGGTGCCTGGATCGGGCATGGTGAGGCCGGTGTGGGCCACGGGAACGCTTTCCGCGTCATCGAGGCGCCAGACGAGCGGCGTCACCTCCAATTCCACGTACACGCGCTGCGGCCCGTTCTGGAAGAACCAGCGGCCGTCGGCGTCGCACTCGTAGTTGCGGTGGATGAAGTCGATCAGCTTCTCATGCTGCAGACGCGCGCCCCGCGCCTGCGGGAACGGGCCCTGGGCCTGCGTGGCGTCGTCGCGCATGTACCAGTGGCCGCGCGCATCGAGGCCCAGCCAGCCGTAGCAATCGGGAACGTGGGGCCACTTGGCGATGGCCTGTCTGACGATGTCATCCATGCGCCGATTCTGCAACGGCCGGCGGCGCGGCCGCGTAGGCGGCGGAGCCTTGCGCCGCCAGCCAGCCGGCCACGGCCTCGGGCATGCGCCGCACATGGCCGGGAAAGGCCCCCGCCGGAAAGCCCACATGACCGCCGCCTGCGGGCTGCCACAGCGTGACGTGCGAGCCCACCTCGGCCGGCCGCGGGAGGCTGGCGGCCGGCACGAACGGATCGTTCAGCGCATTCAGCACCAGTGCCGGCACACGGATGTCCGGCAGCACCGGCTTGGCCGACGCGCGGCGCCAGTAGTCGTCGGCATCGGCGAAGCCATGCAGCGGAGCGGTGAACACATCGTCGAAGGCATGCAGGTCACGCGCGGCCAGCAGGGCCTCCCGATGGAAGAGGCCGGGATGCTGCGCGAGCTTGGCCAGCGCCTTGGGCACCATGGTGCGCAGGAAGATGCGCGTATAGACCTGCCGGTTGAACCCGCGGCCGATGGCTGCGCCGCTGGCGGCCAGATCGAGGGGCGCGCTCACCGACGCGACGGCCGCCACCGTGCCCGCCGCCGCCCGCCCCGCCTCACCGGCCCAGCGCATGAGGGCATTACCGCCCAGCGACACGCCGACGGCCCAGACCGGCGCGGGCGGGTGCGCCGTCCCATCGCCCCCGGCCTCCGGCTCCGCCAGCCGGCGCAGCATCCAGTCGATCTCGGCATGGTCGCCCGAATGGTAGGCGCGCGGCCCCTGGTTGAGTGGACCGCTGCAGCCGCGGAAATGCGGCACCGCAAAGCGCCAGCCCCGCCGCCGCGCCACGTCGGCAAAGGCCTCGGCATAGTGGCTGCGGGATGAGCCTTCCAGGCCGTGGAAGAGCACCAGCAGCGGGCGCGGCCCGGTGGCAGGTGCGTCCTGCAGGAAATCCACCTCCACGAAGTCGCCGTCGGGCGTGGTCCAGCGTTCGCGGCGGTACGACGGCCGCGGCCCCAGCGTGCGGCGCGAGAACACCGCGGGCCAGAGAGTCTGCGCATTCCCGCCGGGCAGCCAGGCAGGCGCTACGTAATTCATAGCATTCCGTTCAGGATTTTCCTGGGCCTGCGGCCCTAAAGGCGTGTACAAGTCAGCGCCCACTCGCGAAACCCCGGGCGGATGTACTCAGTGCAGCACCGTGGCGGCGTGTCCCGCGCCAGGCGCCTGCGCGCCCTGAGCATCCCGCACGGTGCCCGGGCTGGCGTGGTGTGCCACCAGGCGCCAGCCCTGAGCGGTCTTGTGATAGACGTTGGTGGCCTGCACGACGGCTTCGCGCGGACCGTCAGGCAGCATCACCTCGACATGCTCGACCACGCTGTGGACCGCGCTGGCCAACGCCTGTACACGGTGGACCTGCGTGGGCCGCGCACGCAGCGTGCCGTGCTCGAACATGGCGCTGAAGGCGGCGCGGATGGCACCCGGCCCCAGCAAGCGCGGCCCCCCGGGGTGGACGCAGACGATCTCGTCGTCGTCTGCCCAGCAGGCCATCAGCCGTTCGATGTCGCCGGCCTGCAGGGCCTCGTAAAAGGCGGCTTCGGTGTCATCGGGCGAGCCGCCGACGGTGGCGGCTCGCAAGGAAGGTCGTGTCATGGCAAGGCTTCCGGGATACGTCGAGCAAGAAAGAAAGAGGACGCGCGAAGGCGGCGAACGGCCGCATTGTCCGTGGCCCGGCGGGGCTTGTCACTGCGTCGGCCGCGCGCGGAGGGCATCGCTAGCGTCGCTGCAGGCACAATGCGGCTTGCCCCGGTGGCCTTGGCAGTGTCGCCGGCTCACGGCGCCGGGGCGGCATCACCATGAAACGTCTTCTCCTCCTGATCGGCCTGGCCCTCTCCCTCACGGGCTGCGGCTACAACGACTTCCAGCGGCTGGACGAGCAGTCCAAGGCCGCGTGGAGCGAGGTGCTGAACCAGTACCAACGCCGCGCCGACCTGGTGCCCAACATCGTCGCCACCGTCAAGGGCGAGGCCACGTTCGAGCAGGACACGCTGACCCGCGTGGTCGAGGCGCGCGCAAAGGCCACCTCGATCCAGGTCACGCCCGAAACGCTGAACAACCCCGAGGCCTTCAACAAGTTCCAGCAGGCCCAGGGTGAGCTCTCCAGCGCGCTGTCGCGCCTGATGGTAGTGGCCGAGCGCTACCCCACCCTGCAGGCCAACCAGGGCTTCCGCGACCTGCGCGTGACGCTGGAGGGTACCGAGAACCGCATCACCGTGGCACGCAACCGCTACATCCAGACCGTGCAGGAATACAACGTGCTGGCCCGCAGCTTCCCCACCAATCTCACGGCCAAGGTCTTCGGCTATCCGCCCAAGCCGGCCTTCAGCGTGCAGAACGAGGCGCAGATCAGCACCCCGCCGGTTGTCGATTTCAACCGACCCGCCGCGTCACGGCCCTGAACCCAGCCCAGCCCAGCCCAGCCCAGCCCAGCCCAGCCCAGCCGACCCAACGATCGAGTCGAATATGCCCCTGGCGCGCGCACTGCAAGCGCTGATAGCTATTTTTTTCATAGCACTAACACCCTGGCAGGCGGTGGTGGCCCAAACGCTGCGCCCCGTTCCGGCTCTCTCGGCCAGGGTGATCGACGAGACCGGCACCCTGCAGCCCGCCGACCGGCAGGCGCTCGAAGCGCGGCTGGCCGCCATCGAGCAACGCAATGGCTCGCAGGTCGCGGTGCTGATGGTGCCGACCACGCAGCCCGAAGACATTGCCGCCTACGCCAACCGCGTAGGCAACGCGTGGAAGATCGGGCGGCGCGACGTGGGCGACGGCGTGCTGGTGCTCGTTGCGCTGCAGGACCGCAAGATGCGCATCGAGGTCGCCAAGACGCTCGAAGGCGCCATCCCCGACATCGCAGCCGCGCGCATCATTGACCAGGCGATGAAGCCGCGCTTTCGCGACAACGACTACGCCGGCGGCCTGATGGCGGCGGTGGACCAGATCGGCGCGCGCATCGCAGGCGAGGCCCTGCCTGCGCCCGCAGCCGAACAGCGCCCCGGTGCCAAGCCCCATGACGACGGGTTCGACTGGACCGACCTCGCGGTGTTTCTCTTCTTCGGCGTGATGGTGGCCGGGCCACTGGCACGCAGCCTCTTCGGCGGGCGGTGGGGCGGCCTGCTGCTAGGCGGCGGCGCGGGTGGGCTGGCACTGCTGCTTACCTCCAGCGTGCTGGTCGCGGCGGTGGTGGGCGTGCTGGCGCTGCTCTACACCTGGCTCTTCGCTGCCAAAGGCCTTCCCATCGTCTGGCACGGCGGCGGAGGCGGAGTTCCAGGCGGCTGGTCCGGCGGATCGTCATCCGGCGGCAGCTGGGGCGGATCCAGCGGCGGCGGATTCAGCTCGGGTGGCGGCGGCGATTTCGGCGGGGGCGGTGCCTCCGGCGACTGGTAACTTATGACTGGCAAAGTGAGTCAGGGCACATGAGGCACCCCGCATGAATCCCCCCCTCCCGACAGGCGACACCGCAGGCACGCCCGCGGTGGCCGTTTCCAGCGCAAAGGCCGCGCACCCACCACCGCCCCTCCCCCCCCAAGGCCACGGGCGCCGCCCTCCGCTATTGCGCCAGCTGACGCGTCTGGTGCGGCACCGCTGGTCGGATGGCGCGGCGCGCAAGGCCATTCCCGCCGACCTGCTGGAGCGCCTGACGCGCCGCGTGGCGGCCAGCGAGCGGCGCCACACCGGGCAGATCCGCCTGTGCATCGAAGGCGGCCTGCCCTGGTCCTATTTGCTGCGCGGCGCCGCACCCCGCGAGCGCGCCATCACCCTGTTCGGCAAGCTGCGGGTCTGGGACACAGAGCACAACAACGGCGTGTTGATCTATCTGCTGCTGGCAGACCACGCGATCGAGATCGTGGCGGACCGGGCTCTCGCCCGCACCATCACGCCTCAGGCCTGGCAAGCCCTCATCGCGCAGATGCGCGCTGCGTTTCGCGAAGAGCGGTACGAGGACGGGCTCACACAGGCGCACGCAGAGGTTTCCGCACTGCTGGTGGCGCACTTTCCCACCGACGGCACGGCTGCACATGACGACGCTACAGGTGCAGCCCACGCAAACGAGTTGCCGGACGCCCCGGTGCTGCTGCGCAATGGCGGGGACTAGCCTGGGGCATTCCCCGTCGCCCGAACGCGCCCCGCGCCCAAAAAAAAAGCCGCCCGATGGGCGGCTTCTTCATTTCCGATGCCGGGGTGCATCGCACGCCCGACTCTGGGGATCGCTCGTTCAGCGCTTCTGGCGGAAACGGCGCAGCGCAGCGATCTGAGCGGCCATCACGGCCAGTTCGGACTGGGCCTTGGCCAGGTCCAGATCGCTCTTGGCGTTCTTCAGGGCTTCTTCTGCGGCGGCGCGGGCGGCATTCGCCTTTTCATCGTCCAGGTCCTTGCCGCGGATGGCGGTGTCGGACAGCACGGTCACACGGTCGGGCTGCACTTCCAGCAGGCCACCGGCCACGAAGACGAATTCCTCGTTGCCATCGGCCAGTTCGATGCGCACCGAACCCGGCTTGATGCGGGTGATGAGCGGCGTGTGCTTGGGCAGAATGCCCAGTTCGCCAGCCTCGCCCGGCAGCGCCACGAAGCGTGCCTCGCCGGAGAAGATGGACTCTTCGGCGCTGACGACATCGACGTGAATGGTGTTGGCCATGGATCGTTCCTAGGTTTGTTCAAGAAGGGGCTATGGGGACACGGCAAGAGCCGCCACGAGGTGCACTGTCTGCTACCTGCCATGCCTCAGGGCACGGCGGATAGGACGTCAGCGCGCCCCGGACGGCGCTTCAGTGGCCTCAGGCTGCCAGCTTCTTGGCCTTTTCGAAGGCTTCGTCGATCGTGCCGACCATGTAGAAGGCCTGCTCCGGCAGGTGATCGCACTCGCCGGCCACAATCATCTTGAAGCCACGGATGGTTTCCGACAGCGGCACGTACTTGCCGGGCGCGCCGGTGAACACTTCGGCCACGTGGAACGGCTGAGACAGGAAACGCTGGATCTTCCGGGCACGGGCCACGGCCAGCTTGTCTTCGGGAGCCAGTTCGTCCATGCCCAGGATGGCGATGATGTCGCGCAGCTCCTTGTAGCGCTGCAGCGTGCCTTGCACGCCACGAGCCACTTGGTAGTGCTCTTCGCCGACGACTTGCGGGTCCAGCTGGCGGCTGGTGGAGTCCAGCGGGTCGACAGCGGGGTAGATACCCAGCGAGGCGATGTCACGCGACAGCACCACGGTGGAGTCCAAGTGGGCGAAGGTCGTGGCAGGCGACGGGTCGGTCAAGTCATCCGCAGGCACGTACACGGCCTGGATGGAGGTGATCGATCCGACCTTGGTCGAGGTGATGCGCTCCTGCAGACGGCCCATTTCCTCGGCCAGCGTAGGCTGGTAGCCCACGGCGGAAGGCATACGGCCCAGCAGAGCGGACACTTCGGTACCGGCCAGCGTGTAGCGGTAGATGTTGTCCACGAAGAACAGCACGTCGCGGCCTTCGTCGCGGAAGGATTCGGCGATGGTCAGACCGGTCAGGGCCACGCGCAGTCGGTTGCCCGGGGGCTCGTTCATCTGGCCATAGACCATGGCGACCTTGGACTCTTCGAGCTTCTCCAGGTTCACGACGCCGGAGTCGGCCATTTCGTGATAGAAGTCGTTGCCTTCGCGGGTACGTTCGCCCACACCAGCGAACACCGACAGACCGCTGTGGGCCTTGGCGATGTTATTGATGAGTTCCATCATGTTCACGGTCTTGCCCACGCCGGCGCCACCGAACAGACCCACCTTGCCGCCCTTGGCGAACGGGCAGACCAAGTCGATCACCTTGATGCCGGTTTCGAGCAGTTCCTGCGAGGGCGACAGCTCGTCATAAGCGGGGGCCTTGCGGTGGATGGATGCCGTGAGCGACTGATCCACAGGACCGCGCTCGTCGATGGGCGTGCCCAGCACGTCCATGATGCGGCCCAGGGTCGCCTTGCCGACGGGCACGCTGATGGGGTTGCCGGTGTTGGACACCATGATGCCGCGGCGCAGGCCGTCGGACGAGCCCAGCGCGATGGTACGCACCACGCCGTCGCCCAGCTGCTGCTGTACTTCCAGCGTCAGCGGGGAGCCTTCGAGCTTCAGGGCGTCGTAAACCTTGGGCATCTGGTCACGGGGGAACTCCACGTCCACCACGGCACCGATACATTGAACAATCTTGCCTTGCACTTGAGCCATTTGTTGCTCCAAAAATGTTTGTCTGTCGAGCTGCTTACACAGCGGCGGCACCGGCCACGATCTCGGACAGTTCCTTCGTGATCGCAGCTTGGCGCGTCTTGTTGTAGACCAGCTTCAACTCGCCGATGACGCTGCCAGCGTTGTCGGTGGCGGCCTTCATGGCAACCATCCGAGCAGACTGCTCGGACGCCATGTTTTCTGCCACGGCCTGATAGATCAGCGATTCGACGTAGCGAACCAGCAGCTCATCGATGACGCTCTGCGCATCGGGCTCGTAGATGTAATCCCAGCCGTGCTCGGTGGAGTCGGCCTGCATCTGCGCCGAAGACAGGGGGAGCAGACGCTCCACCACCGACTCCTGCTTCATGGTGTTGATGAACTTGGTGTAGCACAGGTACACCGCGTTGATCTTGCCTTCGGCATAAGCGTCCAGCAGCACCTTGACGGGGCCGATCAGCTTGTCGAGATGCGGCGTATCGCCCAGCCCGGTGACATGGGAAACCACCTTGGCGCCGACACGGTTCAGGAAGCCCAGACCCTTGTTGCCGATGGCCACGGCCTCGGCGGACACGCCAGCGGACTGCAGCTCGCGCAACTGGGTCGTCACGGCGCGCAGCACGTTGGTGTTCATGCCGCCGCAGAGGCCCTTGTCGGTGGTCACGACGATCATGCCGGCCACCTTGGCTTCCGTGTTCTCCTTCATGAAGGGATGCACGTATTCCGGGTTGGCCTTGCCGAGGTTGGCCGCGATGTTGCGGATCTTGTCGCTGTAGGGACGGGCAGCGCGCATCCGGTCCTGCGCCTTGCGCATCTTGGATGCGGCCACCATTTCCATGGCCTTGGTGATCTTCTTGGTGTTCTCCACCGATTTGATCTTGCCGCGTATTTCCTTGCCTGCTGCCATGAGGTTTCCTCGTCCGGTTTAGGCGAACGACTTCTTGAACGCGGTAACGGCAGCCGACATCTCGGCTTCAGCATCCTTGTCCATCGCCTTGGCCTGTTCCAGCTTGGCGAGCAAAGCGCCATGGCTGGTCTTCAGGAACTGGTGCAGACCGTGTTCGAACTCGAGCACTTTCTTCACTTCGATGTCGTCCATGAAGCCCTTGTTCACCGCGAACAGCGTGGCACCCATCAGCGAGATGGGCAGGGGGCTGTACTGGGCTTGCTTGAGCAGTTCGGTCACGCGGGCACCGCGATCCAGCTGCTTGCGGGTAGCTTCGTCCAGGTCGGAGGCGAACTGCGCGAACGCAGCCAGCTCACGGTATTGGGCCAGGTCGGTACGGATACCGCCGGACAGGCTCTTGATGATCTTCGTCTGGGCTGCACCACCGACGCGCGACACCGAGATACCGGCGTTGATGGCGGGGCGGATACCAGCGTTGAACAGGCTGGTTTCCAGGAAGATCTGGCCGTCCGTGATCGAGATCACGTTGGTAGGAACGAAGGCGGACACGTCGCCGGCTTGCGTTTCGATGATCGGCAGAGCCGTCAGCGAACCGGTCTTGCCCTTGACTTCACCCTTGGTGAAGGCTTCGACGTAGTCGGCGTTCACGCGGGCGGCACGCTCCAGCAGGCGGCTGTGGAGATAGAACACGTCGCCGGGGTAGGCTTCGCGGCCTGGCGGGCGGCGCAGCAGCAGCGATACCTGGCGGTAGGCCACGGCTTGCTTGGACAGGTCGTCATAAACGATCAGGGCGTCTTCGCCGCGGTCGCGGAAGTACTCGCCCATCGTGCAGCCGGAGTAGGCCGACACGTACTGCATGGCAGCCGATTCGGAGGCCGATGCGGCCACCACGATCGTGTATTCCATCGCGCCGGCTTGCTCCAGGGCACGCACGACGTTCTTGATGGAGGAAGCCTTCTGGCCGATGGCGACGTAGATACACGTCACGCCCTGACCCTTCTGGGCAATGATGGCGTCAATGGCAACAGCCGTCTTGCCGGTCTGGCGGTCACCGATGATCAGCTCGCGCTGACCACGGCCCACGGGCACCATCGCGTCGATGGACTTGATACCGGTCTGCAGCGGCTGGTCCACGGACTTCCGTGCGATCACGCCGGGGGCGACCTTTTCGATCACGTCGGTCAGCTTGGCGTTGATCGGGCCCTTGCCGTCGATCGGCTGGCCCAGGGCGTTCACCACGCGGCCCACCAGTTCGGGGCCCACGGGCACTTCCAGGATGCGGCCCGTGCACTTGACGGTGTCGCCTTCGGAGATGTGCTCGTACTCGCCCAGAATCACGGCGCCGACGGAGTCGCGCTCGAGGTTCAGCGCCAGACCGTAGGAGGGCTGACCGTCCTTGGTGGCGGGGAATTCGAGCATTTCGCCCTGCATCACGTCCGACAGGCCATGCACGCGCACGATTCCATCCGACACCGACACCACGGTGCCCTGGTTGCGAATGTCGCTGCTCGCTGCCAGACCTTCGATGCGGCTCTTGATCAGTTCAGAAATTTCTGCGGGATTGAGTTGCATGACTCTTTCCTTCTTTCTTTGGTTAGCCTAGACCTCAAGCCGCTTACGCAGTGAGGGCCGCTTTCATTTGTTCCAGACGGGCTTTGACGGAGGTGTCCAGCACCTCGTCACCCACCACTACGCGAATGCCGCCGATCAGGGACTCATCCAGCTGGACCGAGGCGACACTCAGCTTGCGGCCGAAGCGCTTTTCCAGCGCTGCATCCAGGCCTGCCAATGCGTCGGAATTCAGCGGAAATGCGCTGTACACGACGGCATCGGAAGAACCGTTGCGCTGATTGACCAGCGCGCGAAACTGCGCCGCCACTTCGGGCAAGGCGTCCACACGGCCGTTGTCGATGACCACGCGCAGGAAGTTGCGGGCGGCATCGGACAGCGGGCTGCGAGCGACACCCGCGATGACGTCGAACACTTGGTCGTCCGTCACCTTGGGGTTGTCTGCGAGCTGGCGCAGCTGCGGGTTGGCGGCAATCGCCGCCACTTCTTCCACCCAGGCCACGGTGCTGCTCAGGTCGGCGCCGGACGTGGAGGAAGTGCAGGCCTTGAAGAGCGCTTCCGCGTAGGGGCGGGCAATGGTGGCGAGTTCTGCCATGGTTGCGCGCTCCTTACAGCTCGGTCTTCAGGCGGTTCAGCAGATCAGCATGGACGCCGGCATTGACTTCCTTGCGGAGGATCTGCTCGGCACCCTTCACGGCCAGGGTCGCCACCTGCTCGCGCAGGGCTTCGCGGGCCTGGATGGTTTGCTGCTCGGCGTCGGCACGGGCGGCGGCAAGGATCTTGTTGCCTTCTTCCGTGGCCCGGGCCTTGGCTTCTTCGATGATGGCCTGAGCGCGGCGGTCGGCGTCCGCAATCCGCGATGCCGTCTCGTTGCGCGTCTGGGCCAGTTCCTTCTCCACGCGCTGGTTCACAGCGGTGAGCTCGGACTTGGCGCGGTCGGCGGCAGCGAGGCCATCGGCGATTTTCTGGGCTCGCTCATCCAGCGCCTTCGCGATCGGGGGCCACACGAACTTCATCGTGAACAGCACCAGGATCAGGAAGACGATGGCCTGAACGAACAGGGTCGCGTTGATACTCACGGCAACACCTTTCTATTTGGGCGTTGAACGGAGCTTAGGCCAGGACGAAGGGGTTGGCGAAAGCGAACAGCAGAGCAATGGCCACGCCGATCAGGAAGGCAGCGTCGATCAGACCGGCCAAGATAAACATCTTGGTTTGCAGTTCGTTGATCAGTTCGGGCTGGCGAGCAGAAGCTTCGAGGAACTTGCCACCCATCAGAGCGATACCGATCGAAGCGCCAATAGCGCCCAGACCCACGATCAGACCACAAGCCAGAGCGACGAGACCGAGAATGTTTTCCATGATGACTCCTAGGATGAAAAGAAAGAAAAGTTAAAGGAAAGAGAAAGAGACAAACGACTCAGTGAGCGTCATGCGCCTGGCCGAGGTAAATCAGCGCAAGCATCATGAAGATGAAGGCCTGCAGGGTGATCACCAGGATGTGGAAGATCGCCCAGATCGAGCCTGCAATGATGTGCCCCACGGGGAGCAACACACCGGAAAGCGACATGGCAGCAGCACCGCCCATCAGGGCAATCAGCATGAACACCAACTCACCAGCGTACATATTGCCGAACAGTCGCATACCGTGCGAAACCGTCTTGGCAACGTATTCAATGATCTGCATGAGCAGATTGACCACGCCCAGGATCAGGGCGAAGACAGGATTCTTGCTGGTACCAAACGGAGCGGTGACCAGTTCGTGAGCCCAGCCACCCAGGCCCTTGATCTTGACGCTGTAGTACAGGCACAGGATCAGCACGGCAAAGGAAAGGCCCAGCGTGGTGGACAGATCAGCCGTGGGCACGACGCGCAGATAGGCGTGATGCGGATCGTGACCGGCAGCACCGTAGATCTGGGCCCAGATGGCGGGCAGCAGATCGACCGGCAGCATGTCCATGGCATTCATCAGGAAGATCCAGACAAAGATGGTCAGCGCCAGCGGGGCGATGAACTTGCGGCTTTCGGCATTGTGGATGTTGGCCTTGGCTTGGTTGTCAGCCATTTCGACCAGGATTTCCACGGCGGCCTGGAAGCGGCCGGGCACGCCCGACGTCGCTTTGCGGGCTGCCAGCCAGAAAACGAACAGAACCAGACAACCGAGAACCAACCCCACGATGACGGAGTCGTAGTTCACCACGCCGAAATCGACGATGGATTTCTGCTTGATGTTCTGGAGATGCTGCAAGTGGTGAACGATGTATTCACTGGCAGTCGGGGCGTGCGCTTCTGCGGCCATCGGACAACTCTTCTCTCAAATATCAACCGGTTTGCGGACACCGGGCCGCACCATGAGTGCGATCCAGTACGTTTTCATCGTCACCACCATGCTGACCAGCAAGGCCAGCCAGCTGAGCCCCGGCACCAGCCGCGGCGCCGCCGCCAGCATGGCGACGGTCAATGCAATCTTCACCAACTCCCAACCGAACATGCCGACCAGCGCAGCACCCGCGGATACCCGCTGACGCGCCATGCCCCGCGCGAACAGGGCTGCCGGAACGACGACGGCCAACGCGCCATAGGCGGCCGACCATGCCACATGAGACCTGCCGGACATGAGCCACGCCACCAGAGCAACGACCAGCCCGACCAGCGCCTGCAGAAACACGATCCGCCAGATGGACACCGGAGGATTGCGCTGCCGCCACTGCTGCGCCTCAAGGGCGGTCAGGGGCTTGAACTCGGCGCCATCAACCTCAGCTTCGGTTTCGGGAGCGTTTGTTTTCATCTTTGATTGGCGCCCGAGCTGGAGACTGAAACTTTTTACAAAGCCCCTGATTATAAGTAGAAACCCACGCAGGTCCGCAATGCCCCGCGATGCTGATGCTTGCCCGGCTTGGCCTCGCCAAGCGGCGGGCCGGCGCAGTTTGAATCACTGGCGGGCATTCTCTCCCGCGACACCCCCCGCCACAGTAACCCGAGCGACCATGACAGCCCCGCATGGTGACGCGTCACCCTGTCGACTGCCGCACAATCCCGGTGCAGTGCAGGGCCTTTGTGGCCATGCCCAGCCAGCGCGCACCTGCAGAACACTTTTCGATATGAACCAGCCTTCCAACCCACCCGCACCTTCCAGCCCCCCGTCCGAGGCCGTTAGCCCCGGCGACGGCCGCAAGGACTCGCTGATCGAATACCCCTCGCAGTTCCCTATCAAGGTCATGGGCCAGAAGGTCGATGGCTTCGTGCATGCGGTGACCGAGATCGCAAAGCGCTTCGACCCCTACTTCGACGCCTCCACCATTGAGCTGCGCGACAGCCGGGCGGGCAACTACCTGGGCGTCACCATCACCGTAACGGCCACCAGCCGAGAGCAGCTCGACGACCTGTACCGCGCGCTCTCGTCGCACCCCATGGTCAAGGTGGTGCTCTGACATACCCCGGCAGTCCCCAGGCCATGCCCTCCATGCCCATGGAGTTGCGGCAGCTGGGTCGCGTCGATTACCACGCGACGCTGCAGGCCATGCAGCGCTTCACGCAGGAGCGCGACGGGGGCACGCCCGACACGCTATGGATTTGCGAGCACCCTGCGCTCTACACACAAGGGGTAGCAGGCAAATCAGATCACATTCTGGCACCCGCTGACATCCCCGTCATCGCCACGAATCGCGGCGGCCAGGTGACTTTTCACGGGCCCGGTCAGGTCGTCGCCTATCCACTGATCGACCTGCGGCGTGCGGGCTATTTCGTCAAGGAATACGTCTATCGCATCGAAGAGGCCGTCATCCGTACGCTGGCCCACTTCGGCGTGACGGGCCACCGCGTGGCGGGAGCGCCCGGCATCTACGTGCGGTTGGACGACCCTGCCAGCCATGCGCTGCTGCCGCAGCGCCCCCAGCATGTGGGCGCACCTGGCGCAGCGCCGGCGCCCGATTTCACCGGCCTGGGAAAGATCGCCGCGCTGGGCATCAAGGTGACCCGGCACTGCACCTACCACGGCGTCGCGCTGAACGTGGACATGGATCTGGAGCCCTTCTACCGCATCAACCCTTGCGGCTACGCGGGCCTGGCCACGGTGGACCTTTCTACAATCGGGGTCCAAACCACCTGGGACGAAGCCGCCGCCGTGCTGGCGGGGCAGCTTGCCACGCGCCTCGCGCCCTGATCTCCAAGACCTGCCATGAGCACTCCCGAAGTCGTGCGCGAAGCGCAATCCTCTGCCACCTACAACCCACTGGCCAAGCAGAAGGCCGCGGCCAAGCTGTCGCGCATCCCGATCAAGGTGGAGCAGGGCGAGGTGCTCAAGAAGCCGGAATGGATCCGCGTGAAGGCGGGCTCGCCCACCACGCGCTTCTACGAGATCAAGGACATCCTGCGCGAGCACAAGCTGCACACGGTCTGCGAGGAAGCCTCCTGCCCCAACATTGGCGAGTGCTTCGGCAAGGGCACGGCGACGTTCATGATCATGGGCGACAAGTGCACGCGCCGCTGCCCGTTCTGCGACGTGGGCCATGGACGCCCGGACCCGCTCGACAAGGACGAGCCGCTGAACCTGGCCCGCACCATCGCCGCGCTGCGCCTGAAGTACGTGGTCATCACCAGCGTGGACCGCGACGACCTGCGCGACGGCGGCAGCGGCCACTTTGTGGAATGCATCCAGAACATCCGCGAGCTCTCGCCCCAGACGCAGATCGAAATCCTGGTGCCCGACTTCCGCGGCCGCGACGACCGCGCGCTGGAAATTCTCAAGGCCGCGCCGCCCGACGTGATGAACCACAACCTGGAAACCGCGCCGCGCCTCTACAAGGAGGCCCGGCCGGGCTCCGACTACCAGTTCAGCCTGAATCTGCTCAAGAAGTTCAAGGCGCTGCACCCCGGCGTGCCGACCAAGAGCGGCATCATGGTCGGTCTGGGCGAGACGGACGAGGAAATCCTGCAGGTGATGCGCGACATGCGCGCGCACGACATCGACATGCTGACCATCGGCCAGTACCTGGCGCCCTCCAACAGCCACCTGCCCGTGCGCCGCTACGTGCATCCCGATACCTTCAAGATGTATGAGGAAGAGGCCTACAAGATGGGCTTCACCCACGCTGCCGTGGGCGCGATGGTGCGATCGAGCTACCACGCCGACCAGCAGGCTCACGCCGCCGGGGTCACGGCCAGCTGAGGAGCCAAGCGCCTCCCGCAGCCCCTATTGCCGCAGACGAAGCCAGCTGAAGAGCTGGCTTTTTTCCATGGGCCGGGCGATGTAATAGCCCTGCCCTTCGTGGCACCCCATCTCCATCATGGCCTGCCACGCGGCAGTGTCCTCGATGCCTTCTGCCAGCACCTGCAGCCCGAGCTTGCGGCCGAGCTGCGCCACCATTTCAGCGATACGCGCGCCATGGGACTGGCCCAGGTTGCGCACGAACGCGCGGTCGATCTTGATGCGGTCCAGCGGCAGGCGCTCCAGGTAGCTGAGCGACGAATACCCGGTGCCGAAATCGTCGATGGCGATGGACACGCCGCTGGCACGCAGCCGCGACAGGGTCGCTTCGAGCAGCTGCGTCGGCAGAGCGGCGACGGACTCGGTGATCTCCAGCTCCAGATGCACGCCCTGCAGCCCGCTGCGCGCGAGCGCTGCGCGCACCATGTCGAAGAAGCCGGGGTCCTGCAGCTGCACGGCAGACACGTTCACGGCCATGCGACGCGGCGCGAGCCCGGCATCCAGCAGCTCGCGCATCGCGGCGCAGGCGTTGGACAGCACCCACTGGCCCAGGGTGACGATGAGCCCCGAATGCTCGGCCACCGGAATGAAACGGTCGGGCGGCACCAGGGTGCCGTCTTCCGTGCGCCAGCGGAGCAGGGCCTCCAGCCCCACCAGCGCGCGGGTCGTCAGATCCAGCTGCGGCTGATAGACGAGAAACAGCTGCTCCTGGTCGATCGCCGCCCGGAGGTCCGATACCAACAGCGCCCGGGCGCGGGCTTCCGCCCCCATGTGCTCCGAATACTCGAGATGGTGGCCCCGGTGGTCCCGCTTGGCGCGCTTGAGGGCGATGGTCGCGTCCTTGACCAGATCGGTGCCCGCCTGCGGCGCCTCCGGCAGGCGCACGTAGCCGCAGGTGAGCGACACCTTGTGGGTCAGGCCATCCACGGTGAGCGGCTGCCGTACGCCCTCCAGCACCCGCTCGGGCAACACCTGCTGCGCGCTGCCCAGCACGCCGAACGTGTCAGCGCCCAGCCGTGCCAGCAGCACGTCCGAAGGCAGCGCCTGCGTGAGGCGGTCCGCCACCTGCTGCAGCAGCCGATCGCCGAAGCGGTGGCCCATGACGTCGTTGGTGGCACTGAAGTCGTCGATGTCGAACAGCGCCAGAACGTGGTTGCGCACCCCCTGACGCGCGCATTCGTCCACCTTTTCGACGAAGCGCACGCGGTTGGGCAGGCCTACCAGGGGGTCGTAATACGCCTGCTCGTGCAGCCGCGTGAGTAGGCCATGCTTGTGTAGCAGGATGCACAGGTGCGCGCAGAAAGCATCGAGCAGTGCGGTGCCGGCCTGGGTCGGCACATCGGCGCCCGGGTGCATGAATACGGCCATGCCCGGCGCACTCCGGCGGCCGATGTAGAACACCCGCGCGCCGTCGCCGCGCTGGATATGCGCACCACGCTCCAGCGACTCGCGCACCAGTGCCAGCTCCGGGCGGCCCAGCGCCGCGCAGGCGAAACGCCCGCTCGCCGCCAGCACCCGCGGCTCAGCCTGCGCGCTGGCCTGCACGCAGGCCACGCCATCGGGGGGGCAGCCCAGCACAGTGGCGAGCTGGTCGATCACGCCCTCGGCGAAGTCGCCCGGGCTGGCGGCCTCCAGCAAAGACGCGCTGGCCCGCACCACCCGTTCCAGGCTACGGCAGCTGAAATGGGCCAGTTGCAGTTGCTGGCGCGCATGCAGTGCGTTGGCGACGAGCGCCAGTAGCCGCTCGCGCGTGAGCTCGGGCTTGGAACGGTCATCGTGGATGCCATGGCGCAGCAGCGTTTCGGCGTCCGGCGTCTGATCGAAACCTGCCGTGCGCAGCACGATACGAATGTGCTCCAGGCCCGCCATGAAACGGAGTCGGTCGGCCAGGGCTAGCACGGAGGGTTCGGCAGGGCCATGCGCGTCCGGCTGGTGTTCCGACGCCTGCAGGGCAGCGTCGAGCAGCACCAACACCAGCCCCTGCGCGCGGCGCCCCGCCTGCAGGCCCGGCAACAACGCGTACGCCTCGGCCAGAGAATGAGCATGCAGGGAGGCGAGCGCGCGGCCCCGGATATGCCGCCCCTGCAACGCGCCGCGCACTGCGCCATGCACCTCGGGGTCGCGATCGACGACGAGGACGCACCAGGCCTGCGCCTCGCCGGGTTCGCCCGTTGCGAGCGCGGAGCAGACCTCCGCCGCCGGCCAGCCGACAGGAGGCTGATGTCTCATGCCACGACGCCGGTCTGCACTGCATCTGCAGCGCAGAAACACACCCGGTTGCGCCCGCTGCGCTTGGCCGCGTAGAGGGCCTCGTCGGCCTGTCCATAGGCACTGTCAAAGCTGCTGCCCGCAGGCACGCAGCTCAGGCCGAAGCTGGCCGTGACGCTGCTGCCATCAGGCAGATCGAAGGGGTGCATCTCGATGGCACGGCGCAGCGACTCGGCGACGTGCATGCCCAGCTCCCGGCTTTCACCCGGCAGCGCCACGGTGAACTCCTCCCCTCCAACGCGGCCGACCTGCGCGGCAGGCGGCACGATGGCCTTCAGGCAGGCCACCACGCCGAGGATGACACGATCGCCCACCGGGTGGCCGAAGCTGTCGTTGATGCGTTTGAAGAAGTCGATGTCGAGGACGATCAGCGCGAGCGACCGGGTCCGCAGCTGGCCGTTGACCTGCTCGATGATGGCCGCGCGGTTGAGCACGCCGGTCAGGGGATCGTGGTTGGCGCGAAATTCCAGCTGCGCCGCCAAGTCCTGCAGGCGCATGTTCAGCCGATTCATCTCCAGCTCGGCACGGTCGCTGCGGCGCACCAGGCGACGCGTCTCGCGCAGCAGCTTTTCATACGCCACCAGCAAATCGCCCAGCGCCTGGTGGCACGAGGTGGGCTGGCATGCGTCATGGGCCTGATGGGCCCTGCGCGCGGCCTCCAGGGCCTGGTGTTCCGCGTCGAACAGATCCGGCGGCGCGGCAGCGGGGGTGTGCATCAAGCCGCGCTCACGGGATGGGTCGTGAAGCGCAGGGCGGGAAAGTCTTCGCTGAGCTCCTGGCCGAATTCGAGGATCGTGTCGTCTTCTTCGTCGTGGTACCAGTGCACCACCACTTCGTTGCCCTCGCTGGCCGCATCGTTCAACGCTTCGATCAGGTTGAAGAGCATTTTCGTGCTGGAGCTGTTGAAGTAGGCCAGCGCAATGCTCACCTCGATCTTGCTGCCGGACTGCTCCGCCAGATAGGTCTTGAGCTGCGTGAGGATGCCGCCGTAGAACGCCGCAGCGTTTTCGGGATACGACTCGCCGCGCAGGCTCAGGGAATGGGCGTCGAACTTGAAGTCGACCTCGGGTGAACTGGGAGTCGGGGCAATGTAGAGGTTGTCCATCTGTGTCTCGATACGAGCCCGGCGGGCACGGTCAGATTGCGGCCTTCAAATAGAACACGGGGGTCTGTCCGGGCTCCTGAGCAGGGTCGAAGTCGAACTCCAGGGGCTGACGGGCGTCACGCGCCATGGTGAGAAAGCCCATGCCCGCCCCCTTGCTGCCCTCGGGGGTCTCGTCGCGCAGAGTCTGGCGGTAGGCCTGCTTGATCTCATCGAGCGTCATGCTGCGCAGCGTATCCAGCTTGCCCTGCAGTTCATCGGCGATGCGGGGCTCGACCGGATTCGCGCACACCACCGTGAAGCTGCCGTCGGCCTCGCGGCGGATGCAGACCGAGCCATGGCGCAACTCGGCGTTGTCCTGCGTGGCGGGCGTGAGCGCGTCGGCGGAATAGTGGACGATGTTCTGCGCCATTTCCACGAACGAAGAGAAGAGCTTGCGGCGCGTGGGCCCGGCCACGCCAGCCACTTCCAGCTGCAGCTTCACCGCATCGGCCATGGCGGCGATGATGTGCTGGGAAAAGTAGCCCACGTAATAGAAGATGACCTGGTGCTGGCGGGCCAGCTGGAAGAAGGAGCCGTATTTGTCGGCGATCTGGTTGGAGGGCATGTCAAGTGTCCGTCTCAATCAAGTACGAAAGCAGAAAAAAGTCAGGTCGTCGCGGCGGTGGTGCTCGCCCTGCCAGGCCGTCAGTGCGTCGAGCACGGCGCCATTGATCTCTGCGGGCGTGCGGGCGCGGTGCTCGAACAGCACCTCGCGCACCCGGCGCTTGCCGAGCGCGATCGCACGCGGTCCGCCCACCTGGTCGATCAGACCGTCAGTGCAGATGAAGACCAGCGTCCCGGGGGGCAAGATCAGTTCCTGATTGCTCCAGACATAGTCGAAGTCGCTGTCCACATAGCCGATGCCCTTGCGTTGACCCTCCACGAACTCCACCGTGTCGGCACCCGGGCGAACCAGCATGAGCGAGAGGCGCGCACCAGCGAACACCAGCCGGCCCTGCGCAGGCTCGAACCAGAAGCAGGCGGCGTCCATGCCGTCGTCGGAGCCGGGCGTGGAATCCTTGTCGTCGAGTTGGCCGAGCATCTGCTTGATGCTGCGGTTGACACTGCCCAGCAGCACCGCCGGATCGCGCGGGCCGTGCTGCTTGATCGCCTGGCTGAGGTTGGTCGAGGCGATGAGCGTCATGAACGCGCCCGGCACGCCGTGCCCCGTGCAGTCGGCCACGGTCGCGCTCCAGCCGTCGGCTTCGGTGCTGAATTGGTAGAAGTCGCCGCCCACCACGTCGCGCGGCTCCCAGACCAGGTGGGCGCCGGGGCAGACGCGCGCCAGGGCGTCGAGCGAGCTGCGCAGCGTGGAGCGCTGGATGACGCTCGCGTATTCGATGCTGTGCATGATCTGCCGGTTGCGCGCGGCCTGCATGTCGGCCACCACACGCATCAGCTGCAGCCCGTGCCCCACGCCGGCATAAGCGCCGCGGTCGGTGATGATGAAGCCGTCGGACATGGCCTTTTCACCGCACTCGACGGTGCGGAAGGTCAGCGCTTCAATGTCCAGGGCGGCATCGACGATCAGCGGCTCCTTGTCCATGAAGGCGATGCAGCTCTTGCGTCCGTACAGCTCCATGCGGAACGGCTTGCTCATCTGGGAGAGGAAGATGTTCCGGTTGATGAGGCCGATCGGCTGCGCGCCCTCCACGACCGGCAGACTGACCAGATCCCGGTGCTTGCCGAAGACGTCCATGACCTGTTCGTTGGTCTGGTCGGCAGTCATACAAGGAACCATGCTGCACAGATCCGCCGCACTGGGTTGACGAAACCGGGGCCGGAAGCTGCTCAGGTACTCGGAGTTTGCGGACATAGAGGGCAGCAGGTAGTGTCAGCAAATGTTAACTACCGTTCATGGCATGTTCGTGACAGTCACATGACATCGCCAGGCACTCGATCTGGCGCACACCCCCACGCCAAAGCCAGCGGCGCCTAAGACCCAATGGGCCGTAAGCCCTTGCAGTTCAATCGCCCGGCGCTATCCAATGTATAGCATCAGGCAGATGCCTGAAGCAGGGCCGCAGGGTCGTCGGATGCCAGCACCTGCTCGGCCCAGACGGCCAGCTTGCGGGTGTCTGCGCGCAGCACCTCCTGCTTGACGGCCAGGATCTGCGCCGGGTGCATGGAGAAGCTTCGCAGGCCCAGGCCCAGCAGCAGGCGCGTCATCGTCACATCACCGGCCGTCTCACCGCAGACGCAGACGCTCTTGCCCTGCGCGCGGCCTGCGGCGATCACGTCGGCCACCAAACGCAGCACGGCGGGATGCAACGGGTCATAGAGATGCGCCACCGCCTCGTCCACCCGGTCGATGGCCAGGGTGTACTGGATCAGGTCGTTGGTGCCAATGGAGAGAAAGTCGAAGTACTGCAGGAAGCTGCGCACGATCAGCGCGGCCGCCGGCACTTCGATCATGGCGCCCAGTTGCACTGGACCGTAAGGCGTGCCTCTCGCGTCCAGCTCGGCGCGCGCCAGCTCCACCTGCGCGAGCGTCTGGCGGATCTCGCTGACATGCGCGAGCATGGGAAAGAGCAGGTTCACCGGCCCGTGCGCAGCGGCACGCAGCACCGCCCGCAGTTGGGTGCGGAACATGGCCGGATCAGCCAAGCTCCAGCGGATGGCGCGCAGTCCGAGCGCGGGGTTCAGGTGAGTGTCCTTGTGGCTTTTGTCCAGCGGCTTGTCGGCGCCCACGTCGATGGTGCGCAGCGTGACGGGCAGGCCCTGCATGCCCTCCACGGCTTCGCGGTAGGCCTGGTATTGGGCCTCTTCGTCGGGCAGCGGGCCCGAGCGGTCCATGAACATGAATTCGCTGCGAAAGAGTCCCACGCCTGCGGCGCCGGCGCGCACCGCGACCGCGGCATCCGCGGGTTGTTCGATATTGGCCAGCAACTCGATCGCCTGGCCATCGAGCGTGACCGCCGGCGTGTGCCGCAGGCGCGAAAGGCGCTCGCGTTCCAGCGATCCCTGGCGCTGCCGGAATCCGTATTCGGCCAGGATGATCGGCGAGGGATCGACGATGACCACCCCCGCATCGCCGTCGATGATGACCCAGTCGTCCTGCCGCACCAGCTGGCTGGCGGCGCGCGCGCCCACCACGGCAGGAATGTCCATACTGCGCGCGACGATGGCGGTGTGCGATGTCTTGCCCCCCACATCGGTCACGAAACCCGCGAACACGCTGCGCTTGAACTGCAGCATGTCGGCGGGCGAGAGGTCGTGCGCCACCAGCACCAGGGGCACGTCCACCTTGTCGTCCAGCAGAAGATCCTGCGCCGGCTGGCGGCGTGCGGCCACCGGCGGCGCGGCAACGGGGCTGGCCGCGACGCCCTTCATGTGGCGCAGGATGCGATCGACCACCTGCTCCAGATCGGCCTTGCGCTCGCGCAAGTACTCGTCCTCCATCTCGTCGAACTGGCGCGAGATGATCTCCAGCTGCGTGGTCAGTGCCCACTCGGCGTTGTAGAGCCGCTGCGTGATCCAGTGCTTGACGCCGCTGACCAGCGCCTCGTCCTGCAGCAGCATCAGGTGCACGTCCAGTAGCGCCCCCAGCTCGTGCGGGGCATCGGGCGGCATCTCGGCCTGCAGGCGCTGCAGCTCCTCGATCACCGCGTTGCGCCCATTGCGCACGCGCACGATCTCGGCCGCCACCTGGTCGGCATCAATGAAGTAATGCACCACATCGACGCGGCTGGACGCCACCAGCACCGCGCGGCCAATGGCGATGCCGCGCGAGACGGGAAGGCCGTGGATGGAAAAGGTCATGCAGCTGCCCTGCCGGCTGCGCCCTCCGCGCGGGCCTCCGCGGGTGGCACCCCAGTTCGCAAGGCCCGCTGCCTGCGCATCATTCGCCTTCGCCGAACTTGCCGTCGATCAGCGCGACCAGCGCATCCATGGCCTCTGCCTCACTCGGCCCATCAGTCTCCAGCTCGACCACCGAACCCAGGCCCGCAGCCAGCATCATCACGCCCATGATGCTCTTGGCATTGATGCGCCGCTCGCCCTTGGACAGCCAAACATCGCACGGAAAGCTCCCCGCCAGCTTGGTGAGCTTGGCCGATGCCCGGGCGTGCAGGCCGAGCTTATTGCTGATGGTGATAGGTTTCTTGATCATTGTGAGACCGTCGAATCTGATTCTGGGGCGCCGAGATGGCCACCTGCATGACACCCTGCGTACCCCCCACCACGGCGCGCGACACCAGCGCGTCCAACGCCTCGTTGCGATAGCAGACCGCGCGCAGCAGCATGGGCAGGTTCACCCCGCAGACCAGCCGCGAAAGCTGGCCGTCCACCAGCCGCTGAGCCACATTGCAAGGCGTGGCGCCAAACACGTCGGCGAGCACCAGCGTGGGACGCTCGGCCTGCTGATCCATCAGGATGCGTGCCGATGCCAGCGACTCCTCGGGAGGCGCATTGGGATGGACGTCCAGGGCCACCACGTCGTCCGCGCAGTCGGCGAACACATGCAAAGCGCATTCGCGCAGCGCGTGTGCCAGGGGTGCATGGGCGATAAGAAAGATGCGCGTCGTCGTTTTCATGGCAGGCGGGAGTGACACGCATTATGGCGCCGCACCACCGCCCGCAGCGGGGTGCCGCGGCATCTACCTGCGGGAGCCCCCGCGCTGCCGCCCTCATCGCCCCTGCAACCCTGCAAAGAACGCGTCGGCGGCCTGTGGACGCGCGTCGGGGGTGTAAACCACGGCATGGTAGAGCCGCACCGCACCGCCCTCCGGCCGGGCGAACCATACCGCATCGGCCACGACGGAGCGGCCATCGGCGCGCAGCCCGGCCACCTGCACCCGCAGCGATGCGGGCAGCGCCAGCGAGCCCGCAGGCACGAAGGGCGCCGCAGCGGCCTCTGCGGCCGCCGCAGCGGGCTGGGCCACCCGCAGGCGGGCCAGCACGGCAGCGCGCCACTGCTGCAGGGACACCTCGGCATGGGCCGGATCCGGCGCGGCCATGTGCGAAACGGCGAAGGTCGCGCCGTCAGCATCACAGCTCCACAGTGCGAGATCGGATTGACGGCCGGCAGCCAGCTCCACTGCGCGGACCGCATGCTCGGGCTTACAAGGCAGCAGGGCAGACATCGCGGCCCCACCGAGCCGCACCTCGCGCCAGTTCAGCGCCGGGCTGCAGGCAGCCAGCAGCAGACAGAACAGGGCAACGACGCGGCTTCCGGGCATGCTCCGGATTATCAGCAGCAGCCCCACACCGGCAGCCGCGTGAAAACCCACGGGTCGCGCCGCAAGGCAGCCGCCTGATGCAGATCAACCCGAAGGCCCTGCGCCCGCACGCTGCATTGAACTCGCAGCGCACGATGTCATCCAATCAGAGGCGCTTGTGCGTCGAAAGCCAGCCGCGCCCCTGCGGCACAATCGACGGCCATGCGGTGCGAAGCGGCACCCGCGGCACAGGCCGCTCATCCGCCACCATCCACGGGAGAGTCAAGAACATGCGCATCACACATTGGCTGGCAGGCGCCGCGCTGGCGGCCAGCACCGCCGTTGCGGGCTGGATCGTTCTGGGCACCGGCACGTCTGCCGCACCGGCCTCGACCTTCGTGTTGCTGGACGGCACGCGCCAGACCATGGCCGACCTGCGCGGCAAGGTCACACTGGTCAACTTCTGGGCCACCAGCTGCGTGACCTGCGTGGGGGAAATGCCGGAGCTGATCGCCACCTACGACAAATACAAGGGCCAGGGCTACGACACGCTGGCCGTGGCCATGAGCTACGACCCGCCCAGCTACGTCGTGAACTTCGCCGACAGCCGCAAGCTACCCTTCAAGGTCGCCATTGATAACACTGGCGCGATCGCCCAGGCCTGGGGCGACATCAAGCTCACACCCTCCACCTTCATCGTCAACAAGCGCGGCGAGATCGTGAAGAGCTACGTGGGCGCGCCCGATTTCCCCGAACTGCACAAGCTGATCGAACGGCTGCTGGCCGAGACCTGAGTCCGGCGGGCGCCGGCGGGCGCCGCCAGGCCTCGCCAGGCCCTGCCGCTACACTGGCAGCTTCTTTCTCCGACGCACGCGGGCCTGCTGCGGCCCGCTCGCTCCCCGTGGACCAGACGCCTGACGTTTCCCTGATCACACCCAGCCTGCCCGAACACATGGACGTCGTTCGGGACATCTTCCGTGAATATGCCGAGTCCCTGGGCGTGGACCTGGCCTTCCAGGACTTCGAGACCGAACTCGCTGCGCTGCCCGGCGATTACGCTCCGCCCCGCGGTCAACTCCTTCTGGCCGAAGTCGGCGGCAGCATCGCCGGCTGCTGCGCGCTGCGCCCGCTCGACACGGCGGACTATCCCAACGCCAGCGAAATGAAGCGACTCTACGTGCGCAAGGCCTTCCGCGGCTTCGGCCTGGGCCGCCAGTTGGCCGAAGCGGCGCTGGACGCCGCGCGCCAGGCGGGCTACGCCTGCGTGCTGCTCGACACCCTGGACGGCATGGAATCGGCCCGCGCGCTGTATGCGGATCTGGGCTTCGAGGAAATTCCGCCCTATTACCACAGCCCATTGGAGGGCTCGCACTATCTCAAGGCGGACATCGACTGAGATTTCCGCGCAGGAGCGGACAGCGCCACGGCATGCGGATGCCCTGACACCGTTTCAGCCGACAACAGGCGATGCGCACTCAAACAAGGCTGTAGCCCTTTTCGGTCAAGCGCATGAAGCTATGAACTTCATAGCAAATCCATCAACAGGTGGGCTGATCGCCCATCGCCGGACCGCCTTGAGGCCCATACCCGCCTTGGTGACCGAAGCGGAGAAAGACAAAAGCCCCGACGCACCTATCAAGCGCGCCGGGGCTTTTGGTTTCAATGCCAGAGGCTGGCGATCCATCAGCCCTTCGCTTGGGCCAGCAGCGTGCCAGCGTCGCTCACCTCGAACTTGCCCGGGGCTTCGATGTTCAGCGCCGCCACCTTGCCGTCCTTGACCAGCATCGAATAGCGGTTGCTGCGCAGGCCCAGGCCACGGCCCGTCAGGTCCAGCGTGAGACCCGTGGCCTTGGCAAATGCAGCGTCACCGTCGGCCAGCATGCGCACCTTGCCGTCAGTCTTCTGGTCACGCGCCCACGCGCCCATCACAAAGGCGTCGTTCACGCTCAGGCACCAGATCTCATCCACGCCAGCGGCCTTGAAGGCTTCGGCCTGCTCCACGTAGCCGGGCACGTGCTTGGCCGAGCAGGTGGGCGTGAAGGCGCCGGGCACGGCGAACAGCGCGATCGTCTTGCCGGCAGCGGCCTGGGACACATCGACCGGGTTCGGGCCCAGGCTGCAGCCGCCGCCTTCGACTTCGGAATATTCCATCAGCGTGGCGCTGGGCAGGGTGTCACCGACTTTGATCATTGCAATCTCCTTGAGTTGAGGAATGGGAAGCACACGAAAGAAACGCAGCGCCGGGCCGCAAGGGCTGGGCCATCGGAAGTCCGTCTTCACGGCCGCCCGTCTCGACCGCTCCGGCTGAAGCCAAGACGACAGACGTTCGGGAGGTCAGAAAAGCAGGCCGTGAAAAGAGGGCGTCCAGAAACGAAAAAACGACCCACATTGTGGGTCGTTTCCAGGGGCCTTGCAGCCATCGGGCCTTGTGGGCCGGCGATGGATCAGAGCAGACCGGCCTTTTGCACCAGACGGGTCGCAACCCAGTTCTTGGTCTTGGACAGAGGACGGCTTTCCGTGATCTCGATCGTGTCGCCCAGCTTGTACTCGCCCTTTTCGTCATGGGCGTGGTACTTGCTCGACTTGGCCACGATCTTGCCGTAGAGCTCGTGCTTCACACGGCGCTCGACCAGCACGGTCACAGTCTTTTGACGCTTGTCGCTGACCACCTTGCCGATCAAGGTGCGCTTGAGGGATTTTTTAGCTTCCGTCATGTTCGCTCCTTACTTGGCGGCTTGCTTCTCAGCAAGGATGGTCTTGGCGCGGGCGATATCACGACGGGTGATACGCAGCGTGTTGGTGTTAGCCAGTTGTTGCGTGGCTTTCTGCATACGCAGACCGAAATGAGCCTTTTGCAAGGACTTGATTTCGGCTTCGATGCCGGCAACGTCTTTTTGGCGCAGTTCAGCAGCTTTGGTCATTTCAATTCTCCTGATCAAGCGCCGATCTGACGGGCAACAAAAGTGGTGCGCAGCGGCAGCTTGGCGGCAGCCAGGCGGAACGCTTCGCGGGCGAGTTCTTCGGGAACACCGACGATCTCGAACACCACCTTGCCGGGCTGGATTTCAGCCACGTAATACTCGGGGTTGCCCTTACCGTTACCCATACGCACTTCTGCGGGCTTGGTAGAGATCGGCTTGTCCGGGAACACGCGGATCCAGATACGGCCGCCACGCTTGACGTGACGGGAGATCGCACGACGTGCGGCCTCGATCTGGCGGGCCGTCAGGCGGCCACGGTCCGTGCATTTCAGGCCGAAGTCGCCGAAGGCGACCGAGTTGCCACGAGTGGCAACGCCGGTGTTACGGCCCTTCTGCTCTTTGCGGTACTTGCGGCGAGCGGGTTGCAGCATCTTTATTCTCCTTTGCCGTCCGCTGCTGTAGCGGGCGCGTCAACCTTGCGAACGCGCTTAACGGCGGTGTTATCGGCGCCACCGGCACCGGCGGGCTTGTCGCTGCCGTCAGCGGGAGCCGCATTGGCACCCACGGGACGGCGAGGGCCACGGCCTGCACCGGCACGGTCGCCGCCCGGGCGGCCGTCACGGCGCGGACCGCGGGGACGGCGCTCTTCTTCAGGGCGCGGCGTCTCAGCAGCCGGCAGATCGTTGCGGCCCAGCGTGTCGCCCTTGTAGACCCACACCTTCACGCCAATCACACCGTAGGTGGTCTTGGCTTCGGAGGTGCCGTAGTCGATGTCGGCGCGCAGGGTGTGCAGTGGCACACGGCCTTCGCGGTACCACTCGGTACGAGCGATTTCGATACCGTTCAGACGGCCGGAAGACATGATCTTGATGCCTTGGGCACCCAGACGCATGGCGTTCTGCATCGCACGCTTCATGGCACGGCGGAACATGATCCGCTTTTCCAGCTGCTGCGTGATGCTGTCGGCGATCAGCTTGGCATCGATTTCGGGCTTGCGCACTTCTTCGATGTTGACTGCGACCGGCACGCCCAGGCGGGAGGCGAGTTCCTTCTTCAGGTTCTCGATGTCCTCGCCCTTCTTGCCGATCACCACGCCCGGACGTGCCGAGTAGATGGTGATGCGGGCGTTCTTGGCCGGGCGCTCGATCAGGATGCGCGAGACGGCGGCGTTCTTGAGCTTGGCCTTCAGGTACTCGCGCACCTTGATGTCTTCGGCCAGCATGCCGGCGAAGTCACGGTTGCTTGCGTACCAGCGGCTGGCCCAGTTGCGGCTGACCGCCAGGCGGAAGCCGGTAGGATGGATTTTCTGTCCCATAGTCTTCCGAGCCCTTAGTTGCCGACCGTCACGTACACATGGCACGTGGGCTTGCTGATGCGATTGCCGCGACCCTTGGCACGCGCGGTGAAGCGCTTGAGCGTGGTGCCTTGCTCGACGTAGATGGTCTTGACCTTCAGTTCGTCGATATCGGCGCCGTCGTTGTGCTCGGCGTTGGCGATGGCGGATTCCAGAACCTTCTTGACGATGCCAGCAGCTTTTTTCTGCGTGAACGTCAGGATGTTCAGGGCTTGGTCAACCTTCTTGCCGCGGATCAGATCTGCGACCAGACGGCCCTTGTCGACCGACAGACGGACGCCCCGGAGGACTGCACGTGTTTCAGACATGGTCGTTCCTTACTTCTTCTGGACTTTCTTGTCCGCGGGGTGACCCTTGAAGGTGCGCGTCAGGGCGAATTCGCCCAGCTTGTGGCCCACCATCTGGTCGGTGACGTACACCGGCACGTGTTGCTTGCCGTTGTGAACGGCGATGGTCAGACCGATGAACTCGGGCAGAACCATGGAGCGACGCGACCAGGTCTTGACTGGCTTCTTGTCCTTGGTGGCGATGGCCTTCTCGACCTTAGCCAGCAAGTGGTGGTCAACAAACGGACCCTTTTTGAGAGAACGAGTCATTTGTTATCCCTTACTTCTTGCGGCGCGACACGATCATGACCTGTGTGCGCTTGTTGTTGCGGGTGCGATAACCCTTGGTCAGATTGCCCCAAGGATCGACAGCATGGCGGCCTTCGCCGGTACGGCCTTCGCCGCCACCGTGCGGGTGATCCACCGGGTTCATGGCGACGCCGCGAACCGTGGGACGAATACCCATCCAGCGCTTCACACCGGCCTTGCCCAGTTGGCGCAGGCTGTGTTCTTCGTTGGCGACTTCGCCGATCGTGGCGCGGCACTCGATGTGGATTTTGCGCACTTCGCCGGAGCGCATACGCACCTGGGCGTACGTGCCTTCACGAGCCAGCAGCGTGGCGGAAGCACCAGCCGAGCGGGCGATCTGAGCACCGGCACCGGGCTTGAGCTCGATGCAGTGGATCGTCGAACCCACCGGGATGTTGCGGATCGGCAGCGTGTTGCCGGCGCGGATCGGGGCTTCCGAACCGGACAGCAGCGTTGCGCCGACTTCCAGGCCACGCGGAGCGATGATGTAGCGACGCTCGCCGTCGGCGTAGCACACCAGAGCGATGTGGGCCGTACGGTTCGGGTCGTACTCGATGCGTTCGACCTTGGCGGGGATCGCATCCTTGTTGCGCTTGAAGTCCACCACACGGTAGTGGTGCTTGTGACCACCGCCCTTGTGACGGGTGGTGATGTGACCGTTGTTGTTGCGGCCGGCCTTCTGGAACTGGGGTTCCAGCAGGGGAGCGTACGCATCACCCTTGTACAGGTGGTCACGCGTGACCTTCACCACGGCACGTTGGCCAGGCGAGGTCGGTTTCATCTTGATGACTGCCATTTATGCGGCCTCCCCGGACAGGTTCAGCTCTTGGCCTTCCTTCAGCGTCACGTAGGCCTTGCGCACGTTGTCGCGGCGACCCATCGTCTTGCCAAAGCGCTTGGCCTTGCCTTTGGTGTTCACCACAGAGACGCCCTTGACCTCGACCTTGAACATCAATTCCACAGCGGCCTTGATTTCGGGCTTGGTAGCGTTCTGCAGCACCTTGAACGTCACAGCGTTGGACTTCTCGGCAACCATGGTGGCCTTTTCGGACACGATGGGAGCGACCAGCACCTGCATCAGACGGCCTTCGTCAAACTGGATCGTGCTCATGCGAACATCTCCTTGAGTTTGTCGATAGCACCCTTGGTGACGAGCACTTTCTTGTAGTGAACCAGCGACACGGGATCTGCATAACGCGGTTCGACGATGAACACGTTCTTCAGATTGCGCGAGGCGAGGTACAGGTTTTCGTCCACTTCATCGGCGATCACCATCACCGATTGCAGGTTCATCGCCTTGAACTTGTCGGCGAGCACCTTGGTCTTCGGGCTTTCCAGCTTCAGCGAGTCCACCACGGCCAGACGGCCTTCGCGGGCCAGCTGCGACAGGATGGCAGCCATGCCGGCGCGGTACATCTTCTTGTTGATCTTCTGCGTGAAGTTTTCTTCAGGCAGGTTCGGGAAGATGCGACCGCCCCCACGCCACAGAGGCGAGGAGGTCATACCGGCGCGAGCGCGGCCGGTGCCCTTTTGCTTGAACGGCTTCTTGGTCGAGTGCTTGACCTGTTCGCGGTCCTTCTGGGCGCGGGTGCCTTGGCGGCCGTTGGCCTGGTAGGCGACGACGACCTGGTGAACCAGATCTTCGTTGTACTCGCGGCCGAACACGGTCTCGGGCGCGTCGAACTTCGACGCGGCCTGGCCTTGGTCATTCAGGAGTTCGAGCTGCATTAGTTCGCTCCTTCAGCGGCTTTGGCCTTGACTGCGGGACGCACCGTCACGAAGCCACCCTTGGAGCCCGGAACAGCGCCCTTGATCAAGAGCAGTTGGCGTGCTTCGTCGATACGAATCACGTCGAGATTTTGCGTGGTGACAGTGACGTCGCCCAGATGACCCGTCATGCGCTTGCCGGGGAACACGCGACCGGGGTCTTGTGCCATACCGATGGAGCCGGGGACATTGTGCGAACGGCTGTTACCGTGCGATGCGCGCTGGGAAGCCATGTTGTGGCGCTTGATCGTGCCGGCGTAGCCCTTACCGATCGAGGTGCCTTGCACATCGACCTTCTGGCCCACTGCGAACACGTCAGCCACGGGCACGGCGGCACCGGCGGCGTACTTGCCGGCGGTTTCAGCGGTGACGCGGAATTCGCGGATGATTTCACCGGCTTCCACACCCGCCTTGGCGAGGTGACCGGCTTCGGGCTTGGTCACGCGAGATGCCTTGCGCGAACCGAACGTGACCTGCAGGGACACGTAGCCATCGTTCTCTTGGGTTTTGATCTGGGTCACGCGGTTGTTGGACACATCCACCACCGTGACGGGCACTGCGTCCCCGTCATCGGTGAACAGACGCATCATGCCCACCTTGCGGCCCAGCAACCCCAGGGAGTTGCTCAGACTCATTGGTTTTCTCCAAAACTTTCACCGCTCCGACTTCAATTGGCCAAAGCGTTTGCACGGGCGAAAAAGCACCTTGCGGGCTTGACCGGCGTGCGCGAAAGAAGGTTGATAAAACTCCGCCCATCCGCCCCTCAAAAGGAGCCAGAAAAAGCGAAGCCACAAAGTATAACGCGGACCGCCTTTTCAGGCAAGTCCGCGTTGGATGACCGCCCCACGCATCGCTGCGGCGGGCGGCCGCAGGCGCCTTGCGGCACCTGCGCTGCAATGGATTACTGCAGCTTGATCTCGACGTCCACGCCAGCCGGCAGGTCGAGCTTCATCAGGGCATCAACCGTCTTGTCGGTCGGGTCCACGATGTCCATCAGACGCTGGTGGGTGCGGATTTCCAGCTGGTCGCGCGAGGTCTTGTTGACGTGCGGCGAGCGCAGGATGTCGAAGCGCTTCATGCGGGTCGGCAGGGGCACGGGGCCCTTGACGATGGCGCCGGTGCGCTTGGCGGTGTCAACGATTTCGGCGGCGGACTGGTCGATCAGCTTGTAATCGAAAGCCTTCAGGCGGATACGGATCTTTTGCTTGGACATGGCTGATTCCTTCTTGCTCAACGATTAAGCAATGATCTTGGCCACGACGCCGGCGCCGACGGTACGGCCGCCTTCACGGATGGCGAAGCGCAGACCTTCTTCCATGGCGATGGGGTTGATCAGCTTGACGGTGATCGACACGTTGTCGCCGGGCATGACCATTTCCTTGTCGGCCGGCAGCTCGATGGCGCCGGTCACGTCGGTCGTGCGGAAGTAGAACTGAGGACGGTAGTTGTTGAAGAACGGCGTGTGGCGGCCGCCTTCGTCCTTGCTCAGAACGTAGACTTCGGCGGTGAAGTGCGTGTGGGGCTTGATGGAGCCGGGCTTGCACAGCACTTGGCCGCGTTCGACGTCTTCACGCTTGGTGCCGCGCAGCAGCAGGCCGACGTTGTCGCCGGCTTGGCCTTGGTCCAGCAGCTTGCGGAACATTTCCACGCCGGTGCAGGTGGTCTTTTGCGTGTCGCGGATACCGACGATTTCGATTTCTTCGCCGACCTTGATGATGCCGCGCTCGACGCGACCCGTGACCACGGTACCGCGGCCGGAGATGGAGAACACGTCTT
>JBHIWE010000011.1:0-36669 GCA_041987645.1 Acidovorax sp.
CCAGCCGTCTTGGCGAACCTCCCCCAGTGGGCCCAGCGCTCGAGTTCGGCTTCGTCGTTGCTGAGATAGAACAGCCCGCACCGGTTGAAGCCGGTGTCCTGGCCCGTGTCCTCGGCGAATCTCTCCCACAGTTCCAGGCTCTTGGTGGCCATGGGCAGCTCGCGGGCATCGCGGTTCTGCTGGCGGCACCAGCCCCAGTTGCGGCTGGACTGCTCGGCGCCGATGAGGCCTTTTTCGACCAGCGCGACCGACAGCCCACGCTTGGCGAGGTAATAGGCGGTGAACACGCCGATGATCCCGCCTCCGATGACGACGACATCGGCGCTGGCGGGCAAGGGGGAAGACGTCTGCAGGACACGCAACGGTTGACGCATGGAGGTATCTCTCGCTTCTCTTTATTGAGGGTGGAACGCAGTGCCGCCGAGGACGCGCGAAGCAGCGCCCACAGCAAAGGACTGCGGTGACTGACTGGGCTGGCTATCGCGCGCCGGATAGCTCATGCGGCCTCCGCAGCGCCATAGCCCAGGATGGCCTTGGTCTCCAGGTATTCCTGCAGCCCCTCGACGCCGTATTCGCGGCCGTTGCCCGACTGCTTGTAGCCGCCGAAGGGCGCGATCGGGCTCCAGGCCGGGTTGTTGATGTGGACCTGCCCCGACCGGATGCGCCGCGCCACGGCGCGCGCTGCCGCGAGGTCCTGCCCCTGCACGTGCGCGCCCAGGCCGTAGATGGTGTCGTTCGCGATCGCCACCGCCTCTTCCACGGTGTCGTAGGGCACGATCACGAGCACAGGCCCGAAGATCTCTTCCTGCGCGATCCGCATGCGCGAATGCACGTCCGAAAAAATCGTGGGCCGCGCATAGAAGCCGCTCTCCAGCCCCTGCGGCCGGCCCAGGCCGCCGCAGACCAGCCGGGCGCCTTCTTGCAGGCCGATCTCGATCATTTCCTGCACCTTGCGGAATTGCGCGCGATTGGCCAGCGGGCCGTGCGTGGTCTGCTCGGAGCGGGGATCGCCCACGACGATGGCGGACACCGCTGCGGCCGCGATCCGCTCCACCTCCGCCAGGCGTGCGCGCGGAACGATCATGCGCGTGGGCGCGCTGCACGACTGCCCCACGTTGCGCATGCCCGAGGCCACACCGGCAGGCACCGCTCGAGCCAGATCGGCGTCAGGCAGGATGACGTTGGGCGACTTACCGCCCAGTTCCTGCGCCACCCGCTTCACCGTGGGCGCGGCGGCCTGGGCCACCAGCACGCCGGCGCGGGTGGAGCCCGTGATCGACACCATGTCCACTTCGGGATGCGAGGCCAGCGCAGCGCCGACTTCCGGACCCTCGCCGCTCACGAGATTGAATACGCCCGCGGGAATGCCGGCATCGTGCACAGCCTCGGCGAACAGCAGGGCGCTGAAAGGCGACAGCTCGCTGGGCTTGAGCACCACGGTGCAGCCCGCGGCCAGCGCCGGGCCGACCTTGGCGGTGATCTGGTAGAGCGGCCAGTTCCACGGCGTGATCAGGCCGCAGACGCCGATGGCCTCGCGCACGATGGCCGTGCCGTCGCGCTGCGTGACGAAGGCATAGCTGCCGGCCAGGTCGCGGGCAACGCGGATGTGCTCCGCCGCGACGGGCACCTGGGCATTGCGGGCCGCGGTGATCGACGAGCCCATTTCCAGCGAGATCATCTGGGCGAAGACCTCGGCACGCTGCAGGATCAGCCCATGCAGGCGATCGAGCAAGGCGCCACGAGCCTGCGGCTCCAGGGCAGACCAGTCCGCGAAGGCGCGCCGGGCAGTGCCCACGGCCCGCGCCACGTCCTGCGAATCGCCCATGGCGATCTCGGCCACCACCTGCTCTGTGGAGGGGTCGGTCACCGGCGCCCTGCCCTGTCCGGACGGCAGCGTCCATTGGCCGTCGATATAGAAGCGCTCCAGGCGACCCGCTTCGGTCAGGCGCTTGAGGATGTCAGAAGAGTTCATGGCAACGGTCGGTCTGGTGGAGCGAAGCATGGGCCGCCGCAGAAAGCACATGGCCTGCTGGCCAGCGGCGCGCCTCGCCAATCGATGGACGATTGCACCATGCAGCGCGCTGCGAGCCATTCGGAAAAATGAACCGCGCTGGAGCGAAGCTGCGGTTTTCAGGGGCGATGGCGGCATGGGATGCGGTCTGCCACATCAAGGGGCGTGCATGCACCCCGATGTGGCACGCCCTACCCGCCACGGGGAGTCACTGCGGTGCGACCGCAGGCGCCTGCCAGACCTTCACCCAGTTCACGTCCATGTGATAACGGCCCTCGCTCTGGCTGCCGTAGCCGCCGAACGGGATCGGGCCGGCCCAGCCGCGGTCCTTGATCTCGCAAGTCAGGCGAATGTCCTGGCCGGTGGCCGATACGGCGGCGCTGCTCTGCCAGCGCGGCTGATCGTCCACATAGAAGACATAGCCCGCCGCCGTCCAGAGCAGTCCATACACATGCCAGTTGCCGTCCAGCGACGCCGGGGCCGCCCATTGCGAGCCGACGTGCTTGTGGTCGCTGCCGTAGCCGTCCCAGTGCAGATTGAAGGACGCCAGATGGCTGACATCACGGCCTTGCTGGTCGGTCGCACGGTGTTCGACGATGTCGGTTTCCACGCCGGCCGCTGGTGGTGAGGAAGCCGGTGCAATGCACACCGTTGTCGGTGTAGGTGCTGATGCGCAGATTGCCGCCGCCCACGGCGATCGCGGCCGGCGTCAGCCTGGCGCTGTCGCGCAGCTTGTCGTAGGCCAGCCATTTGCGGGCATCGAGCGCCGGCGCCTTGAAATCGTCCTGCCAGACCAACTGGTAGCCGGCCGGCGGCACTGCGACGGCAGCCATGGTGGAGAAAGCGCACCCGCTGCGAACAGACCTGCACGGAGCATCATCCGCCCCTCCTTCCTGTATTCAATCAGCCACGCACATCCTGCTGCGTCGGACGCTTGGAACGGGCGCAGAGGCCGGAGTTTCGCCCCCTCGAACCGGGGAGGACTCAAGGTGCGGCAAGAGGAGATACGGGGGATGAGGGAGATGGGAAGGTCGATGGCCTGCAGGCTTCGCAGCAGGCATCCGATGGGCCCGGCTCCAGCGCCCGCTCGCATGGAGCCCGAAAGAAATGGTAGGGCGTGGCGGACTTGAACCGACGACCAAGGGATTATGAGTCATCTATTGTGGTGTTTTCGAGCCTAATGAAATCAAGCACTTACAATGCAAGTCTTTGATTTTAAAAGAAACCAAGGTTCCGATAGGTTCCGTTGAGTGCCGTTCAGTTCCGCTCAGGTGTAGCCTAATCCGTAGCCTAGTAGCCTGCTTTTCCACAGGTCACACTAGTAGCAAACCAAGTTGACCTGCGAAAAATCATGTCAGTTTGGGAGATGGGCGTGCACCTTAGTTTTCCACTCACTCATCAAAAGCATATCGCATGAGACTGTTGTGCTGTCATCAAACACAAGCTCAAGTTCTCCTGCTTTCTTAACTTTCTCAACCTTGAAATTGTCATTGATGGTTTGCAGTAGCTTTTTCTTGTAGGTTGTATCAAGGTTGCCCTCTAACTGGTCGCCCTTGGTTTCAATCATAACAACCCTTTTGTCATTCACTGCAAAAATAAAGTCGGGGTAAACTTTATTTTTTCTCCATCCTTGCACAAAGTATTGTCCTGACTTGGCCACATTCCTATGCCACCATACAAGGGCTTTGTGTTCGTCCAGATAGCAAGCAAAGTCTTGCTCATCGTTGTTGAACTCAAGTTTGTAGGCAGGTGCAAAGAGGCTCTTTTCTACTACATCCCCATTGCTCCGAGTCAGTTTCTCAGAGTTCTCAGCAAGGTCAGTCCACATGTGTTCAGGCATAACCCAATTGTGGGTGTCTGTCCTCAACCTGAATTGGATGCTCTCATCAGCAACCTTGCTGATAAAGATGTCCTCTGCCAAGGTGTCTCTCTGTGCAACAAGGTATTTTCTCAATTCCTCAAGAATGAAACTTGAAAGCAAGCCAATCTTGTTTTCATCAAAGCCTCGTTTTTCCAAGCCTTTAACGATGTCTGCAATCAAGCCCCTTGCAACCCAAGGATTAGGCACGATGTCTGCAATAATTCTTGTTGCATAAACAGGATCAAACAAAGAGATTTCATCAATCGCCTTTGCTTTTGCTGTTGTGAAAAACTCCCCATCCTCTCCATCGCTTACTGTAATCTGTGTCATTTGAGACTTGATTAAAGTGATGTTCTCAGGGATTGAGTCAATCAATGGTTTGGTGTCAATCTCACTCCATTCAACATCCATGAGAATGTCTTGCTCATAGTTGAGTGGTCTGACTGTATCTCCCTCAATCACATTGACAACAGGCATGTAGATTTTGACTGTTTCAAAGCCTTTTCTACGGCTGATTTTCCTTGCTGCAGTGCCTTTCTTTCCTGAGCCGTCTGACTCACGGATTTCTTGCACAAGGTCAGCCATGCCATCTTTTTCAAGACTGTCTTTAATGCCTGCAACAACCTCTTTTGTGCTTGCATGATGACAAAACACATAGCATTGGTCTAATGCCTCAACATTGGTCTTGTTGGCATAAGGTTGTCTCAAAATCCGTCCAACAAGCTGAGTCATTGCTGAAAGATTGGAACTTGCAGACAATGAACAAAGAACATAAGCAAAGGGGCAATCCCATCCCTCTTGCAATGCTTGCTTTGTAATGATGACTCTGACTGTATTTGTCAGGCTTAAAAGGTTTTGGTTCTCAGGGGCTTTCAAGTCGTTGACCTCTGAGGTTTTGATGGCAATTTCTCGCTCTGTGAGTCCTGCTGTCAACAAGAACTCTTTTGCATCCTCAGAGTGAATAAAGCCAGCCTCTCGTTGGTCTTTACCTGTTCGCTCAACCTGCACAAGCAAGATGGGTCTGATGTAGGTTGCAGTGTTGCTTAATAGCTTGTCTGCATCAGCTTGCAACTTGTTCAGGTGTTCCAGGCTCTCCCTTAAACAATCCCTCCAATCATCTCCTGCTTTAACTTTCAGGTTGATTGGCAACTTAATCATGTCCTCTTTGGCAAGGTCTGAACCTCGGACATCCACAAGCCAATTTGAGTAGGTTGGTGGTGTGTCTTTCGGCTTGTCCTTTGGTGTTGCAGACAATTCAAGCACAAAGCATGGATTGAACCCGTAAACGGTGTCCAAGGCTTTTTGACTAAATGCCTTGTGTCCCTCATCAATGACCACTACGGGCTTGATAAGTCTCAGGACATTACCAAGGCTGTCATGGATGATAGAACCCATCTGTGAGCCGTTTTCACCGTTGTAGCAGGACAGATTAGGAATGCTCTGCAAGAGGCTGTAATGGGCTTGAAAATCGTCCTCAAGAGGAAAGAACCCATGCACATTGCCTCTATCCCTAAACAGTCTCAAGGTCTCTTTGGTTTCACGGTTGGCAGACTGCAACATGAGCAACATGACACAAAGATGAGTGTCAATGTCTTGCTTGTTGAGCGGGTCATCTTTCTCAAAAATTTTGGTTCTGCCTGCTGAGGCTCTGTCCAAAATCTGTCTAAAAGGATGCTCTCTGTTGCTCAGTTGTCGCTTGGTTTGGCTGTAAATAGCCTCATTGGGAACAATCCAAAGCACCATGCCTGTGTTGCTGCTCAGATATCGTCCATAAACCTTGCTCACTGATGCTGCTGCAAGCAGGGTCTTACCTCCACCTGTAGGGATTTTGAGAGTGAGGTTAGGAACTTGCTTGCCTGTTCCATCAAAACGGGGGCTGTAAGGTATCTTTTCACGGATTTTGGGCAACAGTCCCTTTGATTGTTGCTGTTCCCAAGCATCGCCACAAAAATCAGGAATAGGTATCTTTAACTTGGGATTGGCAAGTTTCACTTGTTCAACCTCAATTGCATTCTCTTTTTGAATTCTTAACTCATCAAGGAAAGCATCAAGCTTGTTCAAGACATCATCTTGATAGTCTTTAAACTCCATTGTTATTTCTCCACTCGGTAGAGTGCAAAAGGCAATGGTGCATACTCAACCCCAAGGGGTAGCAATGATTTGTTAGGAACAAACTTTGCAGGTGCAAAGACAAGGTGCTTTTTGCTCCTGTTTTGCGCAATTTTTTCTGCGAAAGCCAAAGTCAATGCTGAGTCTCTTGATTTTAAGAAACCGAGTTCAGGTTTGTAGATAAGCCAGACAAAGTAGCCGTTGCTTTCACCAAGGAAAAGTTCTTTCTCCTTGATGTTGGAAATATCCAGCGCCTCACCTGTAGCCGTATGGAACAACCAAGAGCCGATAGATTGATAATCAGGTAAGTTCTCACCTGTCAAAATCTTATCAATGTCAATAGGGGCCCCAAGACTACAGTATGTGAACTCTCCACCAAAGCCATCAACTTTTCCCAAGACATCATTCTCGCCGTAAACAGTCAAGGTATCGTTTTTAATTTCACTTTTTATTTTTGAAAAACGATGCTTTTCAAGATTTGAAATGCTATGGATTTGCTCAAGAATTTTATTCGACTTTTTCAAGCTGCTAAAACTGATGCTCTCAGTGTGCAAAATTTCTTTTATAGTCCCAGTATATGAATAGCCATCAATTACACGAGCAACACGTTCTCTAGTTATTTCGGCAATACTTTCCTCACACTCAACCAAAATGAACTTTCTATTACCTCCATCTTGGCTGTTTAATTTCAAGACCGCATGACCTGTGGTTCCAGAACCGGCAAAAGAATCCAGAACCATACAGTCTGTATCTCCTGACATACCAACAAACCACTCGATTAGCTCAACAGGTTTAGGTGTCTCAAAGACTTTTTTACCAAAAATCTGTTTGATAGCAGCGGTGCCGTCTGCATTAGTGGCAATGCGATCCAGCCATGTTGACCACCCGAAAGCTTTATTTATATCTCTAATTTTTTCATAAGGCACCCATCTCTCTGTTTTTCCGTCGACGACTACACCTGTATCAAAAGGTCTAATTTCCCAGTGAGCAACATTTGGGTCTGCTAAGAGACTTTTCACTAGCGGGCTTTTATCTCCAAAGCGCCAGCACCCAGGCTTTCCATCATTTCTTATTGGATAAACAATCTGTCCATCTGGTGCCGTCAATGGAAAATACATCGTTGGACGATCTTTTTGTTCGGAGTTTGCGCCCCATTTATTTAACTCGCGCCCCTTGGCATAAAAACCGTTAGAGTCCTCCAAATTGAGCTCAACCTCAACAGACTCCTCTTTTCTTAAATCAGGCTCTCCGCCCCCATAGATCACAAAATATTCGTGTCCAATGCGCAAGGCTGTTTTTTGCTTACCTCCGCTTGGGTCAGATAACCATGCCGCACATGCAAGACGGTTTTCTTTTCCAAATATTTCGTCCATGATTAAAAGCAAGTTATCTAGTTCGTTGTCGTCAATAGTGACCCCGATATAGCCAGAGGACGATAACAACTCTTTAATCAGCTTTAATCTAGGATAAATCATGCAGCACCATTTATCGTGGCGCAACATGTCCTCTTTGTTGATTGGATTGCTGGAAAGCCATTCTTTAAAAATTGGGCCGTTTACATTATCGTTGTATGACCAAGATTCATTGCCTGTGTTGTATGGTGGATCAATAAAGATGCAGTCAATCTTACCTGCATACATAGGCATCAGTGCTTTGAGGGCATGGAGGTTGTCTCCATGAATGACTAGGTTTTCACTGATGTTGCCAGCGCCAATAGACTTGTCCTTATGAGGAACAAGAGGGCGATATGGCACTGAGAGATGGTGGTTAAAGACAAACTCTTTACCCTTAAATTGAATTTCTGGCATCGTAATCTCGTTCTATTTTCAAATTTTGTACGACAAAAAAGCCGCTGTGCATCCCACACAGCGGCTTTCGATGTTTGGTGGGCCCCCCGGGAGTTGAACCCGGCACCAACGGATTATGCTTACCAGCTATGGCTTTCGCCACCCTTTTCAGGTTTGTGGTCTGGACTGTCTCTTGTCTTTACGACCTGCCCGTACAGTCTCTACACGTCCTCTCATAAGAGAGTTTCGCTCGGGATTGCCACGCCACCAAAGCGGCAGAGGTTTCCCCGAATTTGAGCAGTTCTACCAAGGAGCAGAGTCAACTTACTCCAAGGCAACCCAATTTAGCACTGTCCGTATTCTTGCGAACCGTAGGACGGTGCTGCTTAAGTCCGCTGCTCTAACCAAGCATGAGCTAGAGGCCCAATAAAAACTTAACTACCATCAATCTTACAACGCCACCCAGTCCCTAAACAAACCTTGATCCGCTGTACTAGCGGATCAAAAGGGCAAATTTATTTTGTAGCCTAGATTGTAGCCTAGGCGTACACGAAACAAGATAAGTCATTGATTTTATTGAGTTTTTTATCACTCACCAATGACTTATGAGTCCCCTGCTCTAACCAACTGAGCTAACGCCCCATGCGCCAGCGCCGCAGTCGGCCAGACACGCACGGATTGTATGTGTTTACTCCGCGCTTATTTGCGGTGGCTGAGTGCGTTCGTCACCAGACGCGACGTGATGTCCACGATCTGGATCATCTTGTCGTAGGCCATGCGGGTCGGGCCAATCACGCCCAGCGTGCCGACGATCTGGCCGTCGACCTCGTAGGGAGCGCTGACGACGGACAGCTCCTCGAACGGAACGACGTGGCTTTCGCCGCCGATGAAGATGCGCACGCCCTCGGCCTTGCTGGAGATATCCAGCAGCCGCAGGATCTGCGTCTTCTGCTCGAAGAGATCGAAGGCCCGGCGCAGGTGGCCCATGTCGCTGGAGAAGTCACTCACGGCCAGCAGGTTGCGCTCGCCGGAGAAGACCACCTCGTCCTGCGATTCCGTCAGCGCCTCGGTCCCGGCGTTGACCGCCGCCTGCATCAGCTCGGCGATCTCGCCGCGAAGCTGATCGACTTCGGACTTGAGCCTCTCACGCACCTGCTCCATCGTGAGCCCGGTGTAGTGGGCGTTGAGGAAGTTGGCGGCCTCCACCAGCTGCGACTGCGAATAGTCGGCATCGGTGAAGATGACCCGGTTCTGCACGTCGCCATCGGGCGAGACGATGATGACCAGAAAGCGCCGCTCGGAAAGCCGCAGGAATTCGATGTGCCGGAACACCGACGCCCGCCGGGGCGCCATGACCACGCCGACGAACTGCGACAGGCTGGAGAGCAGGTTGGCGGCGTTGGCGATGACCTTCTGCGGCTGCTCGGGCACCAGCTCGGGGGTCATCAGCTGCCCGCGCTGTACGGTGAGCATGGTGTCCACGAACAGACGGTAGCCCTTGGCGGTGGGAATGCGGCCGGCGGAGGTGTGCGGACTGGCGATCAGCCCCAGCTCTTCCAGATCGGCCATGACGTTGCGGATCGTCGCCGGAGACAGTTCCAGCCCCGAAGCCCGCGACAAGGTCCGCGAGCCCACGGGTTGGCCGTCGGCGATATAGCGCTCCACTAGCGCTTTCAGCAACAACTTGGCACGATCATCGAGCATTGACTCATTTTACGGGCGTAATGCCCATCTTCCACGCCGTTCGAAGCGGTGGATATGGTCCCGCATGCATGCCTCGCTGATGCCCAGCATGTCAGCCAGCACCCGCTGTGTGTACCACCCGCTTCGCCAAGCTGCAACGGCCTGAGCGGTGTCCTCATCGGACAGCGCCCGCTTCACTCCCCAAGTCTTCCCCGCCGCTCTCGCGGCACGCTGGCCAGCAAGGCAGCGCTCCCGGATCAACTCCCGCTCAAACTCTGCGAAAGCGCTCAGCATGTGGACGCACATGCGGCCGTGCGGGCTATCCGTCTCGATGGATTCGGTCAACGACCGGAAACCGACGCCCCGAGCTTTGAGGTCTTCGAAGACCTTGACGAAATGCACCATCGAACGCGCAAGGCGGTCCAGCTTGTAGACCACCAGCACGTCACCGGGCTTGAGCTGCTGCAGCAGCTTCCCCAAGACAGGGCGATCCTTCACGGCAGATCGGTGCTCTTCAAAAACTCGCTTGATGCCCGCCCGTTTGAAGGCCGCGAGTTGAGCCGCAGTGGTTTGCTCAGTGGTGCTGACGCGGGCGTATCCGTAGACAGTCAACGGTCAACGTAGGTGGCATCGAAACGCTTGCGAGCGGCCATGTATTCATTGGCACAGGGCAAGGTGGCAGAGTCGATCCGGCAAAGGTCAGAGGGACGGAAGAACCTCTGCCATGCGGCTTCCTTTCGCTCTCTGCGCTCACGGATCTCGCGAGCCATTGCCTCATCTGCAGAACGCTGCTGAGCAGCTCTTTCGAACTCCTCCTTCCTTGCCTGCTCTCGCTGCTGCGCCTGCTGGCTCTGGCGGGCCTGCATGGCTTGCGCTTCGTGCTGCAGATCCTGTGCGAATTTTTTAGCAGCCTGCTCAAGCCGCCAAGCCGTGATGGCTTCGTAAGTGAACATGGCCGCCAAACCACCGATGAACACGCCCATAGCGATCTTGAACAGGTCAAGCAGGAACGTTCCCTCATCGTTCTCAAATCCACGCCTTTGCATGCGTTGCGTCCTCCTGAAAGCAGTGTAGCCAGGAGAAATGCGCGCCAGCGCAAGAGCAGAGCCCCGGGCGACGGGCAAGGTTTGCATGTGTCCCCAACATGGGGTTTGTCACCCCATACCCCGACCCCACCACTACGGCACAAGGCCTCCGTTCCCGGGGCCCCGGTTTGTCTCCAGAAAGAGGCTAAAAGGAAGCTGGCTAGACTCAGGAGATGACCATGACAGCAGCACTGAACTGGATCAATGCCCATCCGTGGATCTCGCTAGCCCTCTTGGCCGCAGCGTGCCTCTGGGCGCTCCGGCGGCATCGAACCAGGCGCAGGCCAGATCTGCGAATCAGGACGCGCCGTGAACAGGCTCGGTTTGACCCTTTGCAGACGGTGTATTCGCCGAAGGGTTATCGGCGTCCCCGGACGCCACGTAAGGATTGAACGGCCGGTCCTTGGCCCACTGGTGGCACTGCTCCGATGCAACGTCCATCAGCTTCTCGCGGCCGTTGTAGCAGGTGCAAGCGGTGTTGATGCAGATGGCGCCCGTAATGACGGGCAAGCGAACCACCTTGCGCAGATGGTCATACGCCGGCGCCGTCCAGGGACGGTCCGAGAGCCGAGGGATGAAGTCCACGCGCTCATCGGCCAGCGGCGCGGCATCGGGTCCATGCACGCGGGCCTGTGCGCCTGGCTGAATGGCAGGCGCGGAATTGGCAGGGGGCGCCTGGTCGGGCTTGGCCGGGGCGGTGTGGCTGCTGATGGAGCGCACGAGCATCCAGATCAGCGCGCCGAGGCAAAGCAGCAGCACGACCACTAGGAACACGGTCTTGGGCGTAGCGCGCACGGGCTTGTGGTGCTCGTTCGCGCTGGTGTAGAGGTCGAAGACCTGCTTTGGCAGCGTGTAGCGCTTCTTCACCGGGCAGGACTTCCAGGCCACGCCCTCGTTCGTCTCAGGCCACTCGTACCACCAGCGGCCGAGCCAGCCGGTGTCGCGGATGTGGACATGGCGGCCGACCAGGCCGCGCACGTTGGAATCGATCAGCCGCGGGGCCTGCGTGGTGATGAAGATATCGACGCCGGAGTGGCGGTGCGTCTCGAGCGCGGCGATAGCCTCTGGCACCTTCGCTGCTGGGCCGCGTGGCCGCCAGCAGCCTTGCGCCTCGTCGATCACAAGGATGCCGCCATCCGGCACTTCGTTGTGCCAGTTGGAGGCCAGGACGGGCTGATGCGGCAGCTGCAGCGTTTCGTGCAGCAGCTTCTGTTCGGGGCGTAGGCGCTCGGATGGATCGAAGTGCACGAAGACCGGCCGATCCTTCGCGAGCTGGCGCAACAGGTCGATCATGGCGGCGGTCTTGCCGGCGCCGGGCATGCCGGTGAAGAGCGTGATCACTTCACGAGCTCCAGTTTCTTGAGGCTTTGCAGCGCCAGGCGAGCGACCAGGGCGCCGGCAATGATGGAGGCCGCAGAAGACACCCCAGCGATCTGGATGAGGGCCAAGGCTTCAGGGAAGCCCTGCAGGCCCGCCCAGGCATCTTTGGCGGCGTTGAGCGCAGCATCGAGGGCGGTTTTCATGGCGGCGTAGCTGACGACACCGAAGCCGAGGGCCTGCAGCGCACGCTTGACCACGGGGCCAGCGATGGCGGCCAGGAAGGTTCCGAGTCCGTTCATCAGTCGCCCTCCCTTGCACCGAGCAGGATGAATGCAGCAGACAGCCAGGCCATGGCCACGATGATGGGGCGCATGCCCTCCATGTACTGGCAGAAGAGATCGAACGGGATCGGAATGTCCCGACCCTGAACCATGATGTGGCGCGGTGGCGGGCACGTCGCGCTCATGGAGCCCCAGCCGCTGTCCTGAGTGATCGAGATGGGCTTCTCCGAGCTGGGGAGGTCGGTATCAGGCGGCTCGTCCAACTTCTGGCACGCGAGGATGTCGGGGTGCAGCTGGCATAAGTCGGGCGTATCTTCGCGTGGCTTATCGCTATCCGTAGGACTGTCGTTGACCGGGTTGGGGTTGGCATCGGGTGACGACACCGGTCGATTGATCGGCTGCACATCCACTTGCCACGGACTGCCAAGCACGGGCGATGGCACGACCCGCACACCAGGCTGCAGATATGGCTGATTGTTCGGCCCGACTTCCTTCGATGGGTCGTAGTTGGGATTCTTGACCGGGTTGCCCGTAGGTACGAACAGAGGCTGCGGCTTGCCGTCCGTATCGGGATTAATCACCGGATCTTTGACAGGCCAGGGAATAGTGTTCGGCAGCTCGTTAGGCACCTTGTCCGGCATCGTGGATGGCCCGGTGCTGGGGGCAAGGGACTGCTCGAATTGCGGTTGAGTGACTGCCGGGCTCAAGCATCCCGCAGGGGTGTAGGTCCAGCCAGAAGGACATTTGGGCTCAGCAGGCGTCTGCCTGTCACGGCGCTCCATGCCCACCATTTGCTCTTGAGGCCATTGGTTCCACGGCCTAGGTTCTTCTTTGAAAATACAAGAAGATGGCAGTTCGAAGCGAATGAAATTCAGATTGTTATGGGGCTGCTGGCTGTTTCTATAGGCAGCATAGGCCGAACAAGCCGAAGACGGAGAAGAGGTCCAGTCATGCAAAACGATGCTGCCGCTGAAGTCGTAGATCCGCCATTCGTAGTTGAATCCAGGATCGTCGTCGCCTGCAGGCTTGATGTATTTCCATGCCTGTTCTGCCGCGTCCCAGACCAAACCACCGATACCAAGCCAAGACGCGATACCTACAGCGGTACGGAGGGCAGGATTGGCGAACAGAAAGGCAGCAGCTATGCGGGGGGCGTTAGCGGCTAACCGCATCGTGGCGGGAATCTGGACGGCCCGGCCTCCCACGTTGAGCGCTGCGTTGGTGCGCGCGGTGCTAGACAGCCACTGAGATGCATTGGCAGGCGGCTGATAGGTGGCGAAAGACCCTGATGCAGGCGTCCATCCAACAGGCGGCTGGAGTTGGGCATAGCCTGCGTGCGCGCCACCTGCCGCAGCCAGCGCCAGCAAGATCACCAGTTTTGCGAAACGATCCATGCGATCCCCGCGACGGCTACAAAGACGATCATGAATTCGGGTGTCATTGGTGCGCGGCCTTTCTGAGGTACATCACCGCTGCTGTGACGATCCAGGCGGTAGCGACTCCCCAACCCAGCGAAAGGCCGTCCTGCCACTGGAGCAAGCCGCATGGCTGCGGGGCCATCTGGACAGTGGACTGAATGACCTGACCGCCACCAACGGGGGTCAGGCGATACGTGATCGAGGTGGCAGCAACGGCATCGACCCCGACCACGTACGCGGCGCCACCATGCACGACCACCGCACCGACTTGCGACGATGCGACGGCTGACAGCGCATCGTCTGCGCTGCCATAGCAGGTGGTGCCGACCTGGTAGGCCATTACTTGGCCGAGCGCAGGAACTTGATGGCGGCAACGGCGATGGCGGCCACGACGAAGGCGGTGGCGACGGTCACGCCATCGGCCTGCATGGTGCTGATGGCCGTGGTGATGGCTGCGGGCACTTCGGCGTGGGCCGACGATGCCACCACGGCCAGGACAGCGGCGGGGGAGCCGTACATGAGAGCTTGGCGGAACAGTTTCATGATGATCTCCATGACGCGGGATGGATGGCCTCGCCGGGTGCGTCAGTTCCTGCGGGCCGGGGTGCTCTGTGGGCGCGCTCAGCGCCTATGCCCTCGCGGGAGCTCGGGCTTACGCGCTGCGCGCGCGCTGGCGCTTACTCGATTGCGTCGAGCGTCAGATCCACCGGCGTGACCATCGTGGTCTCGCCGGTTTCCTTGTCGGTGCTGCGGAACGGCTTGCGCGTGTAGCCGCCCAGCTGGGCCTGGACGGTGACTTCGTCGCCGGCCTGGCCGAGGCGCTGCTTGCTGCGGATCTCCACGGTCTGCGGCCGGCTGTACGGATCGGGCGCGGGCGTCACGATGCGGGTATAGGTGGTCTTGTCGTGCCGGCGGCTGGCGTCGATGCGGCCTTTGATCGTGACTTGCATGAAATTGGTCTTTCCCTGAGTTGGGGAGGCGGTTGCGATTGCGGTCATGTGGCGTAGCTCCTTACTTGGGCCTGCAGCTGGGGCCATTCCAGGCCGGCCACCACGCCGGCAGGGTCCACCCGCCGAGGCATGCCGATGACGCGCATTTCCTCGATCAGGTCGGTGTTAGATACGGCGCACGTTTGTGTGGCCTGGTGCAGCGCCTTTCCGTAGCAGCGCCGCAGGTGATAGAGCAGATGGCCGAGGTTGGTGATGGTCTCGGTCTGGGTGGTGGGGATGGTCTCTGCGGCGCTGTCGATCAGCGTCTGCAGCGCTGGATAGGCGCCAGCGAAAAACCGATCCGGTTCGGTCATAGCGTCGAAAGGAATCACGCGGTCCCGGTTGCCAAGCTGGACCTCGAAGCGCACCCATTCGCTGTTGACGCTCTTGAGCTGCTTGCCCTTCTCGTAGACGCGCAGCATCTTCCCGTTCTTGGCCTTGCCGACATAGAGCGTGCGGCCCTCTTTGCCGGCGTGCCAGTCGCCCATTTGCATGCTGCTGGGCGTTCGGCCGTTGGAGGTGAATTGCCCGTCCTCGAGCATGTCCATTGCGTCGTCCACTGTGTGCTCCCCGTCCAAGAAATCGAGGGCCAAGTCGAGGCGCGTGATGGTCGCCCCGAGTCCCTCCAGAAGCTCACGTAGGCTGGTCCAGTCCTCGACCATGCCGCAGCCTTTGCCCGTGAGTTGAAGCAGCCATTTGCCGCCCTGCGAATCGCCGCCGAGGGCGAGAGCGCCTATCTCGACCTGAGCGCCATCGATGTGCATGAAGAGCCTGTGCCGGTCAGCGAAGCCGAAGAGACCGCCATCGAGCTTTGCGGCGATGGGGTGGCCGCACACCGCGCCAAGGAACTGCACCAGGCCGGCAACACTCATTGCAGGAGCGGGAAATGTGGCATTCAGCCAATCGATCTTGGCTTTTTGGTCTTGGCAGGCAGGGGGGGTACTTTCCCCCCGTGTTACAGGACGGGGGGAAGCGGCTTCGCCGCCACGGCGCAGCATCCAGCGGCTCATGCGCAGGCCTCCACAGCGGCCGTGAAGGGCGTGTTCCAGCTGACGCTGAAGCCGCGCTTGCGAAGCTGCACGATGTAGCCCTCAAAGGCCTGCAGGGACGTGAAGCGCTTGACGCGGTGGCCGTGGGCCAGCATGCCGGCAGGGCATGCGATCTCATAGCTCTTGGGCATGTGGATGAGGGCGGAATTCATGCGCGGCTCTCCCCAGCTTGGGGACGGCGTTTCTGCCTGGCCAGGATCGCGGCGAGCTCGGGGCCGAGGCTCACGCGTTCGAGCTCGGCCGAACGGTCTTCGAGCAGATCGCGCTGGCGAGCGAGGAAGGCCAGTTGGGCTTCGCCGGGCTTGCGCTGCAGCTTGTGGCTGTTGCAAATGCCGCCGCTGGTGACCTCGAGGTCATGCAGGGTGCAGGCGGTACGAGGGGCGATCACCGGGCTGTCGTGGCGCGTCACCTCGAAGTGCGCGCAGTTGCGGCAGCCGGGGCGGTCGCCGGGGGTCTGGTAGCCCACCTGGGCGTGTTTGGCGACGAGCCTCATGCGCTGGCCTTGATAACCTTGGCAGCATGAACAAACCCAGCAGCACACCCAGCGATGAGGTGCTGAGCGAATTCGCGCTCAAAATCGCTAAGGCCGGGCTCATGCCCGTGGACCAGGCACAGGCCACCTGTCGATTCGTGGGCTTGGAGCTCCAGGGCATCCCAAAGCAGTACCGCGAACTGGCGGTCGCCCGTCTCCGCAACAAAGCGGAGGCACTGCGAAATGAGGGCGTCCCGGAGGACATGGTGAAGCTGATCGACGCCGTGTGCGACGGCTGGACCGACTTCTCCGTGAAGTGAGGTGCCCTCCCCCTGCCCAGCGGCTGGAGCGTCCAAGCTGGCCGCTGTTTGGGTGGCAGGGGGAGTGCAAACGGTGACGCTGGTCAGATGCACCAGGCGGAAGAAGCCGCCGGATTGGTAAGCCAGCTCCAAGACGTTGCCGTCAACGGCGCGGACCACGTAGGGCGCATCCTGATACGTGACTTCCTGGCCGGGGGTGATCGTTTGAGACATTTGGACGCTCCGATGTTGCACACACAACATTTGCAAATCGGTAGCCTACACAGCCAACGTAACATGTGCAAGCCATTTGGCACAATGCACACATCTAATTTGCATGCAAACAACACGTTGGAGGTCACATGCCTAACACCATGGAGCTTTTGGATCGCGCACTTGCCGTGAAAAGTGCTGCTGACTGGCATCGGCAGCTTCACTTGTCACGCAACGCGCTTCATTCAGCAAGACAGCGAGGAAACCTAAGCCCAGCCATTGCGGGAGCAATTGCAGAAGAACTGGGGCAAGACCCAAAAGAGTGGATCGTTGTGGCTGCGCTGGAATCGGAGAGAGACAGCGCCTGCAAAACGCGCATGCTCAAGCGGCTCCCAAAACTGACATCACTTTAATGATGTAATTTCTGCATGAAGTCTTCTTTCCGGCGCGTGGCGCTCATTGGCAAGTACCAGAGCCCCAGTGCAGCGGCGGCCTCCAACGACTCCCTCCAGGTGTTGGAGCGCATCGCCAGGTTCCTGTGGGACCGGGATTGCGAAGTGCTGCTGGAGGCGGAGACCGCCGCGAACACGGGGCTAGAGGGCTATACGGTGCTGGATGTGGATGCGATCGGACGCCAGTGCGACCTGGGCCTGGTGGTGGGCGGCGACGGCACCATGCTGGGCGTGGGCCGTCGGCTGGCGAGCTACGGCACGCCGCTGATCGGTATCAACCAGGGCCGGCTGGGCTTCATCACCGACATTCCGCTCGAGGGCTTCGAGGCGACGCTCACCCCGATGCTGGAGGGTGAGTACGAAGAAGACACGCGCCCGCTGATGCATGCGCGCGTGATGCGCGGCGGCGAATGCGTATTCGAGGCCCTGGCTCTGAACGACGTGGTGGTCAACCGCGGGGCGACATCGGGCATGGTGGAGCTGCGCGTGGAAGTGGACGGGCACTTCGTTGCCAACCAACGCGCGGACGGGCTCATCATCGCCTCGCCCACCGGCTCCACGGCGTATTCGCTGTCGGCCGGCGGGCCGATGCTGCACCCCTCCATTCCCGGCTGGGTGCTGGTGCCCATCGCGCCGCACACGCTGTCCAACCGGCCGATCGTGCTGTCCGACACGACCGAAGTGGCGGTGGAAGTCGTGGGCGGCCGCGACATCAGCGCCAATTTCGACATGCAGTCGCTCGCCTCGCTGCTGCATGGCGACCGCATCCTGGTGCGCCGGTCGCAGCACCGCGTGCGCTTTCTGCATCCCCGCGGATGGAATTACTTTGCGACCCTGCGCAAGAAGCTGCGCTGGAATGAAGGGGGCTCCTGAGCATGGCACTCAAGCGGATCGCGCTGCGCGATTTCGTCATCGTCGAAAGTCTGGAACTGGACCTGCAGACGGGCTTCACCGTACTGACCGGCGAGACCGGCGCCGGCAAATCCATCCTGATCGACGCGCTGCAGCTGCTGCTGGGCGGTCGCGCGGACACCGGCGTGATCCGCGAAGGCGCGGAGCGCACCGATATGGCCGCCGAATTCGATGCCCCGGCCGCGCTAGAGCCATGGCTTGACGAGGCCGGCATTCCGGGGGACGGCAGCAGCCTGCTGCTGCGCCGCACCATCGACCTGCAGGGCCGCAGCCGGGCCTGGATCAATGGGGTGCCGGTCACCGCGACGCAGATGCGGGCCGCGGGCGGGCATCTGCTCGACATCCATGGCCAGCACGCCTGGCAGAGCCTGACCCGGCAGGACGCCGTCCGCGGCCTGCTCGATGCCTATGCGGGCACTCCGCCTGGGCCGCTCTCCGGGCTGTGGACCACCTGGCGCGATGCGCGCAAGGCCCTCACCCAGGCCCGCAGCGCACAAGATACGCTGTTGCAGGAGCGCGAGCGTCTGCAGTGGCAGATCGGCGAAGTAGGCAAGCTGGCCCCGGGCAACGACGAATGGGATGAGCTGAATGCGCAGCACACGCGCCTGTCGAACGCGCAGGCCCTGCTGGACAGCGCACAGGGCGCCCTGTCGGCGCTCGAAGAGGAAGACAGCGGCGCGCTCTCGCGGCTGGCCCAGGCCCAGCATCTGCTGCAGGACTATGAGCAGATGGACGAGGCATTCCGGTCGATGAACGAGGTGCTCACCTCGTGCCTGGCGCAGGCCAGCGACGTGGCGCATTCGCTGCAGAGCTATCTGCGCCATACCGAACTGGACCCCGATCGCCTGCAGGAACTCGATGCGCGCCTGTCGCTATGGATGTCGCTCGCGCGGCGCTACAAGCGCACGCCGGCCGAACTGCCCGCCCTGCTGCAGGGCTGGACGGACGATCTGAAGCGGCTCGACGCCGCCGCCGACCTGGCCGCGCTGGAAGCGGCCGAGCAGGCCGCAGCCGACGCCTATGCCAAGGCGGCCCGCACGCTGTCGCAGCGCCGCGCCAAGGCCGCGCCCAAGCTGGCGCAGGCCATCACCCAGGCCATGCAGGGCCTGGGCATGACGGGCGGCCGCTTCGAGGTGGCGGTGGAGCCCGCGCCCGAACCCGGCCCGCACGGCACCGACGCCATCACCTTCCTGGTCAGCAGCCATCCGGGCATGACGCCCAAGCCCATCGGCAAGGTGGCCTCGGGCGGCGAGCTTTCGCGCATTTCGCTCGCCATTTCGGTCACCACCAGCGAACTGGGCGAAGCGCCGACGCTGATCTTCGACGAGGTGGATTCCGGCGTGGGCGGCGCCGTGGCGGAGACGGTGGGCCGGCTGATGCAGCAACTCGGCCGCGACCGGCAGGTGCTGGCCGTGACCCATCTGCCTCAGGTGGCCGCCTGTGCCGATCATCATCTGGTGGTGGCCAAGCACAAGCGCGCCGGCAACACCACCAGCTCCGTGCAGTCCGCAGCTGAAGACACCCGCGTGAAGGAACTGGCACGCATGCTGGGCGGCGAACGCCTGTCGGCCACCACGCTGGCGCACGCGCGCGAAATGCTGGACGGCGCGCAGCAGCCCTCCGCAGCAAGGCATTGACGGACGCACCATGGCACTCGACATCGTTTTCATCACCGGCATGTCCGGCTCCGGCAAGTCCGTCGCGCTACATGCGCTGGAAGACGCGGGCTACTACTGCGTGGACAACCTCCCCCCCGAACTGCTGGCCGCCTTCGTCGCGCTGGAGCATGCGCACCACGGCCACCGCCTGGCGATCGCCATGGATGTGCGCAGCATGACCGCCCTGCCCCAGGTGCCCCAGCAACTCGAGCGCCTGCGCGCGCAAGGCACGAGGGTGCAAGCGCTGTTCCTCGACTCCACGACCGACACCCTGGTACGGCGCTTCTCCGAAACGCGCCGCCGCCACCCTTTGTCCAAGGACGATCTGCGCGACGGCCAGCGCGGGCTGGTGCAGACCATCGAGCTGGAGCGCGAGCTGCTGGCCGAGCTGCGCGAGCACTCGCATGTCATCGACACCAGTGCGATTCGCGCCTCGCAACTGCAAAGCTACGTCAAGAGCCTGATGAGCACCCCACCGGGCCAGCTGACCCTGGTGTTCCAGTCGTTTGCCTTCAAGCGCGGCGTGCCGGTGGATGCCGACTACGTCTTTGATGTCCGCATGCTGCCCAACCCGCACTACGAACCTCCACTGCGCGATCTGACGGGCAAGGACCAGCCGGTGATCGACTATCTGCGGCTACAGCCTGAGGTGGAGGTCATGCATAAGCACATCGGCGGCTTCCTGCAGCACTGGCTGCCGGCGCTGGCCCAGAACCACCGCAGCTACGTGACGGTGGCCGTCGGCTGCACGGGCGGGCAGCACCGCTCGGTCTATCTGGTGGAGACGCTCGCGCGGCAGTTCAGCCAGGACTGGACGACGCTGCGCCGGCACCGCGAGCTGGATGGGCGCTGAGCGCAAGCCCAGGCACATTCGCTATCAAAAAAATAGCTGGCAGCGCCCAGAGAGCAAGGGCTACAGGCATTTTTCGCCACAAACCGAATGGCGTGTGGCGCAGGCCTGCCACCGCTCTCCAGACCTGACATCCGCCCTGCTCACCGCGCGGCAGCCATCAAGCGGGTGGCAAGGCATCCAGCATCTTGCGGATGGGCGCAGGCAGGCCCAGCGCCTGCCACTGCGCGCGGTCGAACCAGCCGCTGCCCGAGCCTTGGCCCTCGCCCGCCATCCGGCCGCTCACCTCATCCTGGGCCACCAGCACCGGGTGCAGATGCAGGTCACGGTGCGTGAGCACATGCAGCGATGCGGGCATGTCGTGCAAGGCGCCGGCATTGCCTCCACCCGCGCGCACGGCGCCACAGAGCGCCGCGCGATCCTCGAATGCGGGCGGGCAGTAGAGCCCGGCCCAAATACCCGCCTGCGGGCGGCGCTCCAGCCAGACCCGGCCGCCCGCATCGCGCAGCAGCAGCAGCCACCAGGCCTGAGAACTGCGGTTCAGCTTGCGGGTGCGCACCGGGTAATCCTCGGGGTGACCGTCCGCCCGCGCTACGCAAGCCGCATTCAACGGGCAGACGATGCAGGCCGGCTTGCGTGGAGAGCAAATGCTGGCACCCAGGTCCATCAGGCCCTGCGTGTAGCGCGGCATGCTGGTGGGCAGATCCCGCGTGGGCAGCAGCGCCTCGGCCTGCGCCCAGAGCTGGCGCTCGTTCTTCGCCACGGCCAGGTCGGCATCGAAGCCCATCACGCGCGTGAGCACGCGCCGCACGTTGGCATCCAGGATGGGCGCCCGCACGCCGAAGCAGAACGATGCGATCGCCCCCGCCGTGGAGCGGCCGATGCCCGGCAGCGCGGAGAGCTCTTCCACCGTGCGTGGGAAGGCGCCGCCGTGCCGCTCCATCACCTGCTGGGCACAGGCGTGCAGATTGCGTGCCCGGCTGTAGTAGCCCAGGCCCGCCCAGAGCGCTAGCACGTCGTCCTGCGGGGCCTCGGCCAGCGCGTGCACGTCGGGAAAGCGTGCCAGGAAGCGCGCGTAGTAATCGAGCACGGTGGCGACCTGGGTCTGCTGCAGCATCACCTCGGACAGCCAGACGCGGTACGGGTCTCGGGTGTTCTGCCAGGGCAGGTGGTTGCGGCCGTGGCTGGCCTGCCACCGCACGACCAGGGTGGCGATGTCTTCGTTCTGAACGCTCATGCAGAAAGGGTTTCTTTCGGAGGGGTGCTCTCGCCCGCCTCGGGCCGGGGCAACTCAAGCAGCTGCTGCGTGAGGCTCTGCAGCCGGGCATGCGTCTCCGTGAGCCGCTGTTCGGCCAGCTCGATGTCGGCGATGCGCTCGACCAGCCCGCTGGCGGCGTGGCGGATGCGATCCACCGCCTCGATGCGCCGCGCGAAGCTGCGCTTGCGCTCGCGCAGCTGGGCATCGAGTTGGGCCGTGGCCGACTTGCTCCACAGCTCCAGCTCGTTGGCCGCAGCCTCGAACACGGCCCGCAGCCGCGTGCCCAGCGCCCGCACCAGGCGCTCGGTGAATTCCGGCTGCACCAGCCGCAAGGTGTTGCCGACGCCCAGGTATTGCAGGTGGCGGTCCTCGATCTGCTGCAGCTCCTGCACCAGAGGTGCCAGCGACGGCGGCGCAGGCGCCTGCAGCGAGAAGCCGTACTCGGCATTGAGCTGGCGAAAGGTACCGCTCAGCATCGCATGGATCTCACTGCCGGAGCCCTGGGCGCTGCTCAACAGCTGGCGCAGGCGGCTGAAGGTGTCGATGTAGATCTTGCGTGCGCCCAGCTTGAGGCCGCGCGCCTGCAGAGCCTCTTCCAGCGCGGCCATTTCCGTCTTCAGCGACCGCGCGCCCAGCTGCTGGAAGATCTCGCGCAGCAGGCGCAGATGCACGGCGCGCACGGCCTGAATGCGCGCGGCACTGGCGTCGAATTCGCGCTGCTCCTGCTCGATCCGGCCGCGCATGTTGTCGATCACCTGGGCGTTCTTGCCGCGCAGGCTGCGCAGCTCCAGCATTTGGTCGTCCAGATCGCGCCGGCGGATGTGGATGGTGCGCTCGGCTTCTGCGCGCAGTTGTTCGACGCCGGAAGCCACGGTCGACCGCAGGATGGCCTGGCGACGGCCCATGATGCCCTGGGCCAGCGCGTCTTCGAGCTGCGGCAAGCCGCTCATGGCCAGCAAGCCCTCATCGTGCCGCATCTTGGCCAGCAAGCCCTTCTGCGCCGACACCGGCAGCACCTGCGCGAGGGGCATGCCCAGCATTTCGGCCGCGCTGCGGCACTGGCGGTCCAGCTGCGCATGCACCTGGGCGGGTGTGTTGATCGTGTCCCACAGGGTGTCGATCTTGTTCAGCACCACCAGCCGCGCGTCGGCGGCCTGGCCTGCAGGAGCCAGATGCTCGCGCCAGATGGCAAGGTCGGACTGGGTCACGCCCGTGTCCGCCCCCAGCATGAACAGCACTGCATGGGCCTGTGGAATGAGGTTGATGGTGAGCTCAGGTTCGGCGCCCACGGCATTGAGCCCGGGAGTGTCCAGAATCACCAGCCCCTGCTTGAGCAGCGGATGAGCAATGTTGATGAGCGCATGCCGCCAGCGCGGCACCTCGACCAGGCCATCGGCATCCGGCACGGGGTTGCCGGCGGCAGCGGTGGTCGCATCGACCTGCTGGACCTCATCGCGCCAGAACCCCAGTGCGCGGGCTTCTTCCACCGGAACGCGGCGCACTTCGGAGACTTTCTCGAAGGCTTGGGCCAGCTGCTCGGCGTTGTCCACATCCAGTTCAATCTGCACCCACTGCTCCGCCCGCAGGCGCCAGTCGGCCAGACTCTGAGGCGCCTGGCGGGTTTCGATGGGCAACAGACGCAAGCTGGGCGGGGTGGGCGGGTCGTAGGCCAGCTCGGTCGGGCACAGGGTGGTGCGACCCGCGCTGGCCGGCATGATGCGGCGCCCGTAGGATGCGAAGAAAAGGGCGTTGATGAACTCGGATTTGCCGCGCGAGAACTCCGCAACGAAAGCCACCATGACCTTGTCGCTGCGCACCTGCTCTTCCAGGCGATGCAGTCGCTCCTGCACGGCCGCGTCCATCAGCTCGCAAGATCCCATCCAATCGGCCAGCTGGCGCAACTGCTGCGCGAACGCGCGCCTCCAGGCACCATGCTGGTCGAACTGTTCGTTGAATGAAGGGCCCACGGTGCTCCCAGGATGGCGTGCGTCAACCAGCCCGAGCGGGCCGCAGAGAGTTGAAAATATAGCATCGCGCCACGGCCCGCGCTGCCAGCGCGCCGGCGTCAGGCGCGCTGGCAGCGCGGGCAGTAGAAGGTGCTGCGCTGGCCCTGTCGCAGCAGCTTGATCGGCGTGCCGCACGCCCGGCAAGGCTGCAGCTCTCGCCCATAGACATTGGCTTCCAGCTGGAAATGGCCGGCATTGCCGTCGGCACTGGAAAAGTCGCGCAAGGTGCTGCCACCCCGCTCCACCGCCCGCGCCAGCACTTGGCGGATCGCCGCATGCAGGCGGCGCGCCCGCAACGGGCCGATGCTGCTGGCCCGCGCCGTGGGACGGATGCCGGCAAGGAACAGCACTTCAGACGCGTAGATGTTGCCCACGCCGACGACGATCTTGCCGCTGAGCAGCAGCAGCTTGATAGGCACACGGCTGGCCTGCAGGCCCGCGTGAAATGCCTCGAACGTGAAACCGTCGTCCAGCGGCTCCGGGCCCAGGTTCTGCAGCAGCTTGCGCGCCACGGGGTCGTCCTCGTGGGCAGCCCAGACCACAGCGCCGAAGCGGCGCGGATCATGCAACCGCAAGGTGCCGCGATCGGTCACCATGTCGAAATGGTCGTGCGCGCCCGCCTCGGGCAGGTCGCCGGCGAAGCGCAGACTGCCCGACATGCCCAGATGCAGCAGCAGCAGGCTACCGTCGTCCAGATCGACCAGCAGGTACTTGCCCCGACGCCGCACCCCCAGCACCTGCCGGCCCGCCAGGCCGGACGGCTCGCGGCCCAGCGGCCAGCGCAGGGGTTTGCCCAACGTCACGGAGCGGATCTGCGCGCCGGCGATGCGGCTTTCGAAGCTGCGCCGGGTGACCTCGACTTCGGGTAACTCAGGCATCCGGGGTCTCGGCGGAAAGGAGGAAAGGCATGGATTATTATGAGTCGATGATGCAATCATGTCGCTACAGGGCCATTGCGCTGGCCTGCCTTCTGGCCACAGGTTCCGCGATGGCCGCCACGCAGCAGTCCAAGCCGTCGCAGACCTCGCCCTCGCTGCCCAAGGCGGCTGCAGCGCATGCCGCCCCGTCGTCCGACGACGAAGCCGCGGCCCTCAACGCCGAGCTGTTCTACGAAATCCTGGTCAGCGAGATGACCGCCAGCAGCGGAGACCCCGGCACAGCCTATGCACTCATGCTGGAGGCCGCCCGCCGCAGCCGCGACGGCCAGCTCTATCGCCGGGCCACCGAGATCGCCCTGCAGGCGCGCTCGGGCCAGTCCGCGCTGATCGCGGCCCAGGCCTGGAAAGAGGCGTTGCCGCAGTCCCGGGAAGCCAACCGCTTCCTGCTGCAGATCCTGATCGCCCTCAACCGCATCGACGAGACCACCGACTTGTTGAAGCAGGAACTGGCCGCCTCCGCGCCGCGCACGCGCATCGCCACGATCCAGGCCCTGCCACAACTCTACGGGCGCGGCTCCGACAAGGCGCAGGCGACTGCAGTGGTCGAGAAGGCCCTGGCCAACGAGCTCAACAATCCAGCGGTGGCGCCCAGCGCCTGGATCACCATCGGACGGATGCGGCTGGCCTCTGGCGACAAGGCGGGCGCGCTCGAAGCTGCACGTCGTGCCAGCGAACTGGAGCCCACCAACGACGGCGCGGCGCTCCTGGCGCTGCTGCTCATGGAATCCGGCGTGAAGGATGCCGAAGCCTTGCTCAAGCCCTACTTCGCTGGCACGCCGATTCCCGAGATCCGCATGACCTACTCCCGCGTCCTGCTTGAAGGGCAGCGGTTCGCGGAAGCGCAGGCGCAGCTGGAGGCCGTCACCCGCGAAAGACCCGACATGGCCGAGGCCTGGCTGGTGGATGCCTCCCTGAACCTCCAGGCCAACCGGCTGCCCCAGGCCGAGGCGTCGCTACAGAAGTTCCTGGCCCTCCTGGAGCCACTGCCGCCCAGCGAGACGCGCGCCAATGCACAGACCCAGGCCTACCTGCTGCTTTCACAGGTAGCTGAAACACGCGGCGACTTCGCCCAGGCCGACGCGTGGCTGAACCGCATCGACAACCCCGCCGCCCTCATCAGCGCGCAGAGCCGCCGCGCGTCCTTGCTGGCCAAGCAGGGCAAGATCACGCAAGCGCGCGCTGTTCTGCGCGCCCTGCCCGCCAAGACGGCGGACGAGGAAAAGCAGAAGCTACTGGCCGAAGTGCAGCTGCTGCGCGAAGTGCAGCAATACGACACCGCCTACGAAGTGCAGAGCCAGGCCGTGGCCCGCTACCCCGACGACGTGGACCTGGCCTACGAACAGGCCATGCTGGCCGAGCGCCTGGGCAAACTCGACGTGATGGAGCGCCAGCTGCGCGCCATCATCGCGCGCCAGCCCGACTATCAGCATGCCTACAACGCGCTGGGCTATTCCTTCGCCGAACGCGGCGTGAAGCTGCAGGAAGCCCGGGAGCTGATCGCCAAGGCGCTGCAGTTGGCCCCTGGCGACCCATTCATCACCGACAGCCTGGGCTGGGTGGAGTTCAAGCTCGGCCATCGCGAGGAGGCCGCGCGCTTGCTGCAGGAGGCCTTCAGGGTCCAGCCCGATGCCGAGATCGGCGCCCACCTGGGCGAAGTGCTTTGGAGCATGGGCCAGCAGGACCAGGCCAAGGCCGTATGGCGCCAAGGCCAGCAGCTCAACCCCGACAACGGCACGCTCAAGGACACGCTCAAGCGCCTGGGAGTGAGCCTGTGAGCCCGCTCAACCGCCGCCGGGACCTGCTGGCCTCGCTGGCGCTCTGCGGCCTGCTGGCCGCCTGCGCCCAGCCCCCGGCCCCTGCGCCCGGCCCCGATCCGGCCAACGGCGCCTGGAGCGGCCGCCTGTCGCTGATGGTCGATGACCCCTCCGCCCAATCTTTCAATGCCGGGTTCGAGCTGAAGGGCCGACCGGAGCGAGGGCAGCTCACGCTCCTCAACCCACTGGGCAACGTCATGGCGCGCCTCGAGTGGTCCCCCGGGCATGCCGTGCTGATGGACGGGCAGAAGCGGACGGAATCCGGCTCGCTCGAACAACTGGTGCAGACGCTCACCGGTAGCGCGCTGCCCGTGTCGGCCCTCTTCAGCTGGCTGAACGGCGAGGCCGTGCAGACGCCCGGCTGGCAGGTGGATTTGAGCGCGCTGCAGGAGCACGGAAGGCTGGTGGCCCAGCGCTTTTCACCCATGCCGCAGGCCACGCTGCGCGTCATCCTGAGCCGCTGAAGAGCCACGAATGCAATCGCTGTACGACGTGCCGGCTCCGGCCAAGCTCAACCTCTTTCTCCACATCACGGGCCAGCGCCCCGATGGCTATCACCTGCTGCAGTCCGTGTTCATGCTGATCGACTGGTGCGACACGCTGCATTTCGATCTGCGCACCGACGGCCACGTCACCCGCGAAGACCTGTCCATGGCACTGCCACCGGACGACCTCACGCTGCGCGCCGCGAAGGCGCTGCAGTCGGCCACGGGCTGCAGCCTGGGCGCGCACATCGGCGTGCACAAAAGCATTCCCGCTCAGGCCGGCATGGGCGGAGGCTCCTCGGATGCGGCTACCGCCCTGCTTGCGCTCAACCGACTGTGGAAGCTGGACCTGCCGCGCCACCAGCTCGAAGCCATCGGCCTGCGCCTGGGCGCCGACGTTCCGTTTTTTTTACGCGGCAGGAACGCTTGGGTGGAAGGAATTGGTGACATAATTCGGCCTCTCGAATTGATGCACGAATTGCCGCGAAGCTCTTTTGCGGTGGTCAAGCCAGAAGCCGGGTTGGATACGAAATCGATTTTTTCAAGTCCTTTTCTCAAACGCGATTCTGCATGTGCTACAATTCAAGGCTTTGCTGCAGCACACTATCAATTTGGTGGAAACGACTTGCAGCCAGTCGCTCAGGCACTTTGCCCCGAAATCGAAAAAGCCCTTCAGTGGCTAAATTCGAAAGGGTTGCAGGCTAGAATGACGGGCTCGGGAAGTGCAGTGTTTGCAACAATGCAACATGCGATCGATTTGCAGGATGCGCCCAGCACCTGGCAAGTCAGAGCATGTGAAAATCTGGCGATCCATCCTCTCGAAGGGTGGGCAGCAGATGAAAGTTTCGGTTGATTGCCCGCGGCAATCGACCTGTGTAGGGGAGTCGCCAAGTTGGTTAAGGCACCGGATTTTGATTCCGGCATGCGAAGGTTCGAATCCTTCTTCCCCTGCCAAATTCTTATCTCACACCGACGTTTTCCTCTAGCCAGCTGGGTCGCTCATGCAAGCCAATCAACCTGATTTCATGGTTTTCACGGGCAATGCCAACCCGGGCATGGCGGCAGAGATCGCCAAGCACCTCGGAACCACGCTGGGCGCTGTCGATGTGGGTCGTTTCTCCGATGGTGAAGTCACCGTCGAGATTAAGCAGAACGTGCGTGCCCGCGACGTGTTCGTCGTGCAGTCCACGTGCGCGCCGACCAACGAAAACCTGATGGAACTGCTGATCATGGTTGATGCGCTCAAGCGCGCTTCGGCCGAACGCATCAGCGCCGTGATCCCCTACTTCGGCTACGCCCGCCAGGACCGCCGCCCGCGTTCCAGCCGCGTGCCGATCTCGGCCAAGGTGGTGGCGAACATGCTGCAAGCCGTGGGCGTGGCCCGCGTGCTGACCATGGACCTGCATGCCGACCAGATCCAGGGTTTCTTCGACATTCCGGTGGACAACATCTACGCCTCGCCAGTCCTGCTGGGTGACCTGCGCCAGAAGCAGTACGAAGACCTGATCGTGGTCTCGCCTGACGTCGGCGGCGTGGTGCGTGCCCGTGCGCTGGCCAAGCAGCTCAATTGCGACCTGGCCATCATCGACAAGCGTCGCCCCAAGGCCAACGTGTCCGAAGTGATGCACGTGATCGGCGAGATCGAAGGCCGCAACTGCGTGATCATGGACGACATGATCGACACCGCCGGCACGCTGGTGAAGGCAGCCGAAGTGCTCAAGCAGCGCGGCGCCAAGAACGTGTACGCCTACTGCACGCACCCCATTTTCTCCGGTCCCGCCATCGAGCGCATCGCCAAGGGCGGCGCACTCGACGAAGTGGTCGTGACCAACACCATTCCTCTGAGCGACAACGCCAAGGAATGCACCAAGATTCGCCAACTCTCCGTGGCACCGCTGATCGCCGAGACGATCCAGCGTATCGCCAAGGGTGAGTCGGTGATGAGTCTGTTCTCGGACTGAGAAGTCTCCTTTGATGCGCAGCCACCCTGCCGGGGTGGCCAGCAACAAGCCAAGCCTCCTTCGGGAGGCTTGTGCGTTCGGGAACACAGCAGGCTGCGGCACCACGGAGGTGCTGCGGTCTTTTTCAACAGGGCCAGGCTGGTCGCGGCCGGCCCATCAGGAGCTAACTATGAACTTCGTCGCTTTTGAGCGCGCCAAGCAAGGTACGGGTGCGAGCCGCCGTCTGCGCAACACGGGCCGCACGCCCGGTATCGTCTATGGCGGTGCCACCGAACCCCAACTGATCGAGATCGATCACAACGCCCTGTGGCATGCCCTGAAGAAGGAAGCGTTCCACTCCAGCGTGCTGGACATGGAAGTTGCCGGCACCACCAGCAAGGTTCTGCTGCGTGACGTGCAATACCACCCCTACAAGCAGATGATCCTGCACATCGACTTCCAACGCGTCGATGCCAAGACCCGCCTGCACGTGAAGGTGCCCCTGCACTACAGCGGCTCCGAAGAGTCCGACGCCGTGAAGGTGGACAAGTGCCTGGTCAACCCCGTCGTGAACGAACTCGACGTGACCTGCATGCCTTCCGAGTTGCCCGAGTTCATCGCCGTGGACCTGAGCACGCTGAAGAAGGGTGCTTCGCTGCACCTGAAGGACATCAAGCTGCCCCGCGGCCTGCGTCCCGTGATTCGCGGCGGCCAGAACAACCCCGTTCTGGTGTCCGTGACCAACCCCGTGGTGGAAGAAGAAGCGCCGGCAGCCGGTGCAGCCCCCGCTGCCGAAGCCGCCAAGGGCAAGGGCAAGAAGAAGTAATCCATCGCACTCGCGACAAGGTAAGCCTGGGCGGCCCTCTGCCCCGGCTCCTTTGCAGACCGCCTCCGGGCGGGACTGCCCCGAACGGCCCACCTTCGCGTGGGCCGTTTCTTTTGGCGCGCACGGATAATCCCGCAGATCATGATCAAACTGTTTGTCGGCCTGGGCAACCCCGGCCCCGAGTACGAAGCGACCCGCCACAACGCCGGCTTCTGGTGGATCGACGCGCTGGCGCGCGAGTTGAAGGCCACGCTGGTGCCCGATCGCAGCTACTACGGCCTGGTCGCGCGGGTGAACGTGCAGGGCCAGAGCGTGTGGCTGCTGGAGCCACAGACCTTCATGAACGTGTCGGGCAAGTCGGTGGCAGCGCTGGCGCGCTTCTTCAAGATCCAGCCCGAGGAAATCCTGGTCGCGCACGACGAGCTCGACATCGTCCCGGGCCAGGTCAAGCTCAAGCGCGGCGGCAGCCACGCCGGCCACAACGGCCTGCGCGACATCCACGCCCAGCTGGGTTCTGCCGACTACTGGCGCCTGCGCATCGGCGTGGGCCACCCGGGCGTAAAGGCCGAGGTGGTGAACTGGGTGCTCAAGAAGCCCTCGCCCGAGCACCGCAATCTGATCGAGGACAGCATCGCGCACTCGCTCAAGGCCTATCCGGCCATGCTCACGGGCGACATGGAGAAAGCCACGCTACAGGTCCACACCACCAAGCCGCCCCGGCCGAAGCCGCCGCGCCCGGCTACTGCGGCGACTCCCGCCGCAGGCAAGCCAGCGGAAGGCGCAGCGGCCGGACCGGCGGATGCGGCCTGAGACACATCGCGCCCAGGCTTGCTACGTTTTCAATAGCTAAAGGCGATTGATCTACAAGGGCAGAGACGGAGAAAGCCTCTCAGGCGCTGGCAGCCGCCTGCAGGCGCTCGAACTTCTGCCACAGCGTCTCACGGGTTTCGGTGTGATTCGGATCAACCGGGATGCAGGCCACCGGGCAGATCTGCACGCACTGGGGCTCGTCGAAGTGCCCCACGCACTCGGTGCATTTGGACGGCTCGATCTCGTAGATTTCCTCGCCCATGGAGATGGCGCCGTTCGGGCACTCGGGCTCGCAGACGTCGCAGTTGATGCACTCGGCCGTGATCATCAATGCCATGGCGTGCTCCCACAGCGGGGCCGCACAGCGGCAGGAAAACGGGGGAATCGGCAGGCGAGAGACATGGGCTGATTATCCGCCCCGGCCGCATGCCCCTGGCCGCAGCACGCCCATGCCCGCACGGCGCCCCCCGCCTGCGAGCGGGCGGTTGGTTTGCCGCTATGCTCCCCCCAACCCTCCGCAAGCCCCACCTGCCCCGTTCATCCCATCCCTTCGCCATCCGCATGGGCCTGTTCGTTCTTCGCCGCCTGCTGACCCTGGCCGCCACGCTGGCCGGCGCGTCCGCCGTCGTGTTCCTGGTGCTGGAGATCCTGCCCGGCAACGCGGCCCAGGTGCTGCTGGGCCCCGATGCGGCGCCCGAGGCGGTGGCGGCCCTGGCGACGCAACTGGGGCTGGACCAGCCCGCCCTACACCGCTACCTGCACTGGGTGGCAGGCATGCTCTCCGGCGACCTGGGCACGAGCTACGCCTACGGCACCCCCGTGGCCGAACTGGTCTGGGAGCGGCTGGCGCTGACCGTGCCGCTGGCCGTGATGGCGATGGCCATCGCCACCGTGCTGGCGGTGGCGGCGGGCGTCTATGCCGCGTCGCGCCACAACCGCTGGGGCGACGTGGGCGTGATGGGCCTGGCGCAGCTGGGCATCGCCATTCCCAATTTCTGGTTCGCCATCCTGCTGATCCTGCACTTTTCGGTGAAGCTGCAGTGGTTCTCGGCCGGCGGCTTTCCGGGCTGGACGGAAGACGCCGGCGGCGGCGTGCTGCTCGCGCTGCAGGCGCTGCTGCTGCCGGCCATCGCGCTGGCGGTGGTGCAGGCGGCCATCCTGGCACGCATCACGCGCTCGGCCGTGCTCGACGTGCTGCGCGAGGACTTCGTGCGCACCGCCCGTGCCAAGGGCCTTTCGCGCCGCGCCGCGCTCTGGGGCCACGTGGTGCGCAACGCGATGATTCCGGTTGTCACCGTGATGGGCCTGCAGTTCGCCAACCTGCTGGCCGGCACCATCGTGGTGGAGAACGTGTTCTACCTGCCCGGCCTGGGCCGGCTCATCTTCCAGTCGATCGCCAACCGCGACCTGATCGTGGTGCGCAACTGCGTGATGCTGCTGGCGGCCATGGTGGTGGTGGTCAATGCCGTGGTCGATCTGCTCTATGCGGTGATCGACCCGCGCGTGAAGGCAGGCGCGGCATGAGCGGGCCGCACCAGCGCTGGCGCGTGCTGCGCCACCCCAGCTTCACGCTGGGCGCCGTGCTTACGGCCCTACTGGCCGCGGCCGCCCTGCTGTCGCTCTTCTGGACGCCCGCCTCGCCCTACGCCATGGACCTGTCCGCCAAGCTGCAGCCGCCCAGTGCGCAGCACTGGCTGGGCACCGACGCCTTCGGGCGCGACGTGGCCTCGCTGCTGCTGGTGGGCGCGCGCAGCTCGCTGCTGGTGGGCCTGGTGGCGGTGGGCATCGGCGCGGGCATCGGCGTGGCGCTGGGCCTGCTGGCGGCGGCGCGGCGCGGCTGGGTCGAAGAAGCGGTGATGCGGCTGGCGGACTTCACCTTCGCCTTCCCCGCCCTGCTCTCGGCCATCATGCTGGCGGCGGTGTTCGGCGCGGGCATGGTCAACGCCATCATCGCCATCGGCCTCTTCTACATCCCGACCTTCGCGCGCGTCACGCGGGCCTCGGCCAACGCCGTGTGGTCGCGCGACTTCGTGCTCGCGGCGCGGGCCTGCGGCAAGGGCCGCTGGCGCATCACGCGCGAGCATGTGCTGCCCAACATCCTGCCGGTGCTGATCGTGCAGGCCACCATCCACTTCGCGCTAGCCATCCTGGCCGAAGCGGCGCTCTCGTACCTCGGCCTGGGCACGCAGCCGCCGCAGCCCTCGTGGGGCCGCATGCTCAGCGAGGCGCAGACGCTGATGTTCCAGGCGCCGCTGCTGGCCGTGTGGCCGGGCGCGGCCATCGCCCTGGCGGTGCTGGGCCTCAATCTGCTGGGCGATGGCCTGCGCGATGCGCTGGACCCGCGCCTGGCCCGGCAGCGCTGATCGCCCCCGCTTCACCCCACATGACGACCACGCCACCCGCCACGCCATCGCCGCTCCTGCAGGTCCAGGACCTGAGCGTGCGCCTGCCCACGTCGCGCGGCATGGCCACGGCCGTGCGGCAGATGGGCTTCACCCTGGCGCGCGGCCAGACGCTGGGCATCGTGGGCGAATCGGGCAGCGGCAAGTCGCTGACGGCGCTGGCGCTGATGGGCCTGCTGCCCGACGGCGCTGAAACATCGGGCAGCCTGCGCTTCGATGGCCAGGAACTGCTCGGCCTGCCCGATGCCACCCTGTGCCGGCTGCGCGGCCACCGCATCGGCATGGTGTTCCAGGAGCCGATGACGGCGCTCAACCCGGTCCACTCCATCGGCCGCCAGGTGGCCGAGCCGCTGCGCCTGCACCTGGGCCTGAGCGCCCGCGCCGCGCGCAGCGAAGCCATCGCCCTCCTGGAGCGCGTGGGCATCACCCAGGCGGTGCAGCGCTTCGATGCCTATCCGCACCAGTTCTCGGGGGGGCAGCGCCAGCGCATCACCATCGCCATGGCGCTGGCCTGCGGGCCCGACCTGTTGATCGCCGACGAGCCCACCACGGCGCTGGACGTCACGCTGCAGCAGCAGATCCTGGACCTCATCGCTGACCTGGTGGACGAGCGCGGCATGGCGCTGATCCTCATCTCGCACGACCTGGGCGTGATCTCGCAGAACGTGGACCGCATGCTGGTGATGTACGGCGGCAGTGTGGTGGAAAGCGGCGACACGGCCGCCGTGTTCGCCCGCCCCGCCCACCCCTACACGCGCGGCCTGCTCGCGGCCCGGCCGCAGTTGCGCCCGCTGGCTGGCCCCCGCGCCCGGCTGGCGACCATTCCCGGCACCGTGCCCGAGCTGGCCGACCTGCCGCCGGGCTGCCCCTTCGCCGGGCGCTGCGCCCTCACCGTGCCGGACTGCGATGCCGGCCTGCCCGCCGCCCAGGCGGTGCCGCCGCACACGAGCCACCGGGCACGCTGCATCCGGCTGGATGCAGTGGATGCGGCCATGCCGCAGGAGGCCGCCGCATGACGTCAATTGCTACCAATTCGATAGCTGATTATCCGGGTGAATCAAACGCTGAAGCCCCATTCGGCACTGAACACGGCGCAAAGGCCCCGCTGCTGCGCGTGACCGACCTGCAGCGCCGCTACACCCTGCCCCGCACCGGCCTCTTCGCCCCCCGGCCGCAGCACACCGCGCTGGCAGGCGTGAGCCTGCAGATCGACGCCGGCCGCAGCCTGGGCGTGGTGGGCGAATCGGGCTCGGGCAAATCCACCCTGGCGCGGCTGGTGATGGCGCTGGACGTGCCCGATGCCGGCCGCGTCGAATGGCAGGGCCGCGACCTGCACCGCCTGCCCGCCGCCGAGCTGCGCGCCGCACGCGCGGGCTTCCAGATGGTGTTTCAGGACCCTTACAGCTCGCTGGACCCGCGCCAGACCGTGGAGCGCATCGTGGCCGAGCCGCTCGACGCCCTGCCGCTGCCCGGCCAGGCGCGCCCCCTTGCCCGCACCGAGCAGCGCGAGCGCGTGCTGCAGGCGCTGGCCGACGTGGGCCTGCGCAGCGCCGACGCAGCCAAGTACCCGCACGAATTCTCAGGCGGCCAGCGCCAGCGCATTGCCATCGCCCGGGCGCTGGTCACGCGGCCGCGCCTGATCGTGGCCGACGAGCCGGTCAGCGCGCTCGACGTGTCAGTACAGGCCCAGGTGCTCAACCTGCTGCAGGACCTGCGCGAGCAGCACGGGGTCGCCTACCTGCTCATCAGCCACGACCTGGCCGTCGTCAACCAGGTCTGCGACGAGGTCGTGGTGCTGCACCAGGGCCGCATCGTGGAGCGCGGCGCCCCCGCGCAGCTCTTCGCCGCACCCCAGCATCCCTACACGCAAGCGCTGGTGGGCGCGGTGCCGCGCATCGCGCCCGGCGCGGCGCGGGCCCGCCGGGCCGGTGCGATGCGCACGCAGCATCGCGTGTAGTACAAACAGTGGTGGCGTTCGCACTGGCGGCCACGCCCCCGCATGCGCCCGCACCCGATCACAGGAGATTTCCCCATGCCCGACCGCCGCTTCGTCCTCGCCACTGGCGCCCTCGCGTCTGCCGCGCTCTGCGCCCCATTCGGCACGGCGCTGGCCCAGGGGCGCAAGGATGCGGTGACGCTGGGCATGACCCTGGAGCCGCCGGGGCTGGACCCGACGGCGGGCGCCGCCTCGGCCATCGGCGAGATCGTGCTCTACAACGTGCTGGAGCCGCTCACCAAGATCAACGCCGACGGCAGCGTCTCGCCGCTGCTCGCCGAAAGCTGGGAGGTCTCGCCCGACCTCAAGACCACCACCTTCCGGCTGCGCCGGGGCGTCAAGTTCCAGAACGGCGAGCCCTTCAACGCAGCGGCGGTCAAGTTCTCCTTCGACCGCGCGGGCAGCGACAAGAGCACCAACAAGGACAAGCGCACCTTCGCCACGCTGAGCACGCAGGTGGTGGACGATCACACGGTGGTCATCCTCAACCAGGACATCGAGCCAGACCTGCTCTTCCTGCTGGGCCAGGCCACGGCGGTCATCGTCGAGCCCAAGAGCGTGGCGACCAATGCCACGCGCCCGGTGGGCACCGGGCCCTATCAACTCGGCAACTGGAGCCGGGGCGCCTCCATCACCCTCACGGCTTGGCCGGGCTACCGTGCAGCGGGTGGCATCAAGATCCGCCGCGCCGTCTTCCGCTTCATTCCGGACGCGGCAGCGCAGGTCGCAGCGCTGCTGGCCGGCGACGTGGACGACTTCCCGCGCATCACGCCGCGCAGCGTGGCGCAGTTCAAGGGCAACCCGCGCTTCCAGGTGGTGGTGAGCGGCTCGCGCGCCAAGACCATCCTGGCCATGAACAATGAACGCAAGCCACTGCAGGACGTGCGCGTGCGCCGCGCCATCGCCGCAGCCATCGACCGCCGCGCCGTCATCGAAGGCGCCGCCGACGGGCTGGGCGTGCCCATCGGCAGCCACTACGTGCCGGGCGCCTTCGGCTACATCGACACCACGGGCGTCAACCCCTACGACCCCGAAAAAGCCCGCAAGCTCCTGGCCGAAGCAGGCGTGAAGACGCCGCTCACCCTCACCATGACGCTGCCGCCCACACCCTACGCCCGCCAGGGCGGCGAGGTCATCGCGGCACAACTGGCCCAGGTGGGCATCACCGCGCGGCTGCAGAACGTGGAATGGGCGCAGTGGCTCAGCGGCACCTACGGCAGCAAGAACTACGACCTGACGCTGATTTCGCACGTCGAGCCCTTCGACCTGGGCAACTTCGCCAAGCCGGACTACTACTGGGGCTACCGCTCGGCCAGGTTCGACGCGCTCTACGAGCGGATCAAGAACGCCTCGCGCCCCGCCGACCGCGCCCGCCTGCTGGGCGATGCGCAACGCCTGCTGGCCGAGGACAGCGTGCACGCCTTCCTCTATCAGCCGCAATGGGTGACCGTGGCGCAGAAAAACCTGCGCGGGCTTTGGAAGGACATGCCGATCTTCGTGAACGACCTGTCGGCACTCTCCTGGGCCTGAGGGCTGGAAAGATCCCGGGGGTATGGACCGCCCCGGGCACAATGCCTGCAGCACCGCCCACCGAACACGAGCGCCCGGGCGCCACGCCCTCTCCTTTTTCCCCTTTTCGCCGCTGCCCGCACCGGCTCCGAACCATGGACCTTCTTCTCCTCGTGCTGCTGCTGTCCGCCGGCGGCTACGTCGTCAACGCCCATCAGCAGCGCAAGCGCATCGCC
>JBHIWE010000012.1:0-35493 GCA_041987645.1 Acidovorax sp.
GATGACCAGATCGTCATCGGTGATGCAGTAGCGCGAGGGACGCAGGCCGTTGCGGTCCAGCGTGGCGCCGATCTGGCGGCCGTCTGTGAACACGATGGAGGCCGGGCCGTCCCAGGGCTCCAGCATGGCGGCGTGGTATTCATAGAAGGCGCGGCGGCGCTCGTCCATGGTGGTGTGCTGCTCCCAGGGCTCGGGGATCATCATCATCACGGCCTGGCTGATGGGGTAGCCCGCCATGGTCAGCAGTTCGAGGCAGTTGTCGAAGGTGGCCGTGTCAGACTGGTCGGCGAAGCTGATGGGGTAGAGCTTTTGCAGGTCGGCGGCCAACACCGGCGAGGCCATCACGCCTTCGCGGGCCTTCATCCAGTTGTAGTTGCCCTTGACGGTGTTGATTTCACCGTTGTGCGCCACATAGCGGTACGGGTGGGCCAGCGGCCATTCCGGGAAGGTGTTGGTCGAGAAGCGTTGGTGCACCAGGCCGATGGCCGAGACGCAGCGCTCGTCCTGCAGGTCCAGGTAATAAGTGCCCACCTGGTCGGCCAGCAGCAGGCCCTTGTAGACCACGGTGCGGCTGGACATGCTGGGAACGTAGTATTCCTTGCTGTGCTTGAGCTTGAGCGCCTGGATGTTGGCGCTGGCCGTCTTGCGGATCACGTAGAGCTTGCGCTCCAGCGCGTCCTGGACGATCACGTCGTTGCCGCGGCCGATGAACACCTGGCGCAGGATGGGCTCCTTGGTGCGCACGGTGGGCGACATGGGCATGTCCACGTTCACCGGCACGTCGCGCCAGCCCAGCAGCACCTGGCCTTCGGCCTTGATGGCGCGCTCCATCTCCTGCTCGCAGGCCAGACGCGAGGCGTGCTCCTTGGGCAGGAAGATCATGCCCACGCCGTATTCGCCCGCAGGCGGCAGCGTGACGCCCTGCTTGGCCATCTCTTCGCGGTAGAGCGCGTCGGGGATCTGGATCAGGATGCCCGCGCCATCGCCCATCAGCTTGTCGGCGCCCACGGCGCCGCGGTGGTCGATGTTCTCCAGGATCTTCAACGCCTGGGTCACGATGTCGTGACGCTTCACGCCCTTGATATGGGCCACGAAGCCCAGGCCGCACGCGTCGTGCTCCTGATCGGAAGAATACAAACCGTGTTGTTGCAGATGCTGGATCTCGGTGGCCGTCGTGGTCATGGCGCACTTCCTCATGTTTTTCGCAGGGATTTGAAGATTAGTGCATTGCAACATGCGGCGCAAGAATATTAATTAGGGTCAGATTCCTATTTATTGATACGAAAACCAAATGCAAAACTTATCAGGGACACATCAAAAACAATAGCAACAAGCGCACACGGATCAAGCTGCGCAGCCTAAATATCTTCTAAAGTCCGCGGCAAGGCCGGGCGCCCGGCCGTGCCGCGGACCACGCGGCGCGGCGTCTGCTTTTGCAATTCGGCGACAAATTCCGGGTCGCCCAGAGCCCATCCGCTCAGGGCCGATGTGGTCAACGCCACTTGCTCCCTCGAACTGATGCCCGCGTGCACTGCAGCGCCATAGGCCGCTTCCCGCGCGAACGGCGTATTGCCCAGCGCCCAGTACAGCGCGTGCGGGGTCAGCAAACGGTCCGCCCGCAGTCCCAGCCAGTGCGCATGGCTGGACCACGGGTAGTCGACGGCTTGCGCTACGGCGCCAGCCCGGACAGGATTCAGGTCGAGGTACACCATGCAGGCCAGCAGGTACCGCTCGGGCTGCAGCACCGTGGAGCGGTAGCGGCCCTCCCACAGCGTGCCGGTGCGGCCGTGCCGGCGGTTGAAGTACTGCACATAGCGGCGCCCCACCGCCTGCATCATCTGCGGCAGGCCCTCTGCAGTGGAAGGCGTGGCCACCAGATGAAAGTGGTTGTCCATGAGCACGTAGGCATGGACGGCGACCGCCTGGCGCTGCGCGTTGTCCGCCAACAGTGCGAGCATGGTCTCGAAGTCTTCGCGGTCCACGAAGATCAGCTGGCGGTTGTTGCCCCGCTGGATGACATGGTGCAGATGACCCGGCAAGGTCAGGCGGGGCAGGCGGGCCATGGGTAGGTAGATCTCGGGGTGGCTGTTGGGATTGTCCGACACACGAGCGTACCGCGGGACGACATCGCACGCAGCATCGAGCGGAGACCATGCGGGCAGAAGCAACAACACGGAAAGGACCCCATGTCTTTTGCACTCTACATGCTCGGCTTCCTGATCTTCCTTGCCGGCGTGATCTGGGCGGCCGTGACCGCCGGAGTACCCCAGGTTTACATCGGCATCGGCGCGCTGATCTTGCTCGGCATCGGCATCTTCAGCGCCGTCAGCAAGACGCGCTCCAAGGACCCACCGCAGAGCTGATCGGCAGCGCCGCCGCAGGGCCGGGCCCTGTGGCGGCACCGTGCCTAGTGCGCTGACTACGCGGTCGGCAGGCCCGGATAACGCAGCTCCTCCATCGACTGCAGCCCGAACTCTGCCAGCAGTGCGCGCAAGCGTTCTGCTGCGCTGCGCTTTTTCTGGCCGGTATAACGGGCAAGGATGAGTTCGTTCTTCATGCTGTGCTCCCACCCCACGAGCTCGGTCACTGTGACCTGGTAACCGTTGGCCTCGAGGTACAGGCACCGCAGCACGTTGGTGACCTGGCTGCCCAGCTCACGGGTGTGCAGGGGGTGACGCCACAGCTCGGCCAGCGGCGTGCGCGTGAGCTGCAGCACCTTGCCCTGTCGCAGGCAGGCGGCCACTTCGGCCTGGCAGCAAGGCACCAACACCATGGCGCGGGCGCGCTTTTGCAGCCCGAAGGCGATGGCGTCGTCGGTGGCGGTGTCGCAGGCATGCAGGGCCGTCACCACGTCGATGCGCGCCGGCAGCTCGGCCGCGTCGGCCGCTTCGGCCACCGACAGGTTGAGGAACGACATCCGGCCGAAACCCAGCCGCTCGGCCAGTTCGCGCGATCGCTGCACCAGCTCGGCCCGCGTCTCGATGCCGTAGATGCGACCCTGGCCCAGCGCCTTGAAATAGAGGTCGTAGAGGATGAAGCCCAGGTACGACTTGCCCGCACCGTGGTCGGCCAGCGTCGGGCCCGCGGTGCCGGGCTCATTGGCACCATCGGCCGGGCGGGACAGGTCCTGCAGCAGCGGCTCGATGAACTGGAACAGGTGATAGACCTGCTTGAGCTTGCGGCGCGAATCCTGGTTGAGCCGGCCGTCGCGCGTGAGGATGTGCAACTCCTTCAGCAGCTCAATGGACTGGCCGGGCCGCAACTCGGCCTGCAGCGCGGCGTCCAGCGCGTCAGCGGCACCGGGGCGGGCGGGCTTGTGGGAGGCTGCGCGCTTCATGCGCCGCCCTTCGCGGGCGTGCCCGCGGCATGCGCCGGGCAGCGGCGCGGGCCCACGTCCAGCGCGGCCCAGCCTTCGGCGCCGAGTTCTTCCAGCATGTCGATGTTGCGCTCGAAGATGGCCTCGGCCTTGGGGAAGGCCTCCACGGCGCGGTCGATGCTTTCCTCGCGCAGCAGGTGCAGCGTGGGATAGGGCGCGCGGTTGGTGGCGTTGGTCACGTCGTCCACCGCCGTGCCTTCGAACTGGAACTGCGGATGGAAGGAGGCCACCTGCAGGATGCCGCCCAGGTCCATCGCATCGACCAGATCGTCGGCCAGGCCCAGGAAGTCGTTGAAGTCCAGGAAGTCGGCCATGCAGTCCGGCGCCATCAGCAGCGTGGTGTCGCGCTTCTCGGGCGAGATCTCGGCCAGCGCCTCCAGCTCGCGCTGCAGCTCTTCGAGCAGTTCGCGCGCATCGGTGGCCGCGCTGACGACGTAGTGGATCTGCCCCTTGGTGTGCACGCCCTTGGCGAAGGGGCAGAGGTTCAGGCCGATGACGGCGCGCTCCAGCCAGCGGATGGTGTCCTGCACCACCACCTCGTCATCGGCGGAGTGGCTGGGAGTCACGGTGGGCAAAGGAGTGGGCGTGGGTGTGGCTGTCATGGCGTGGGGCGGGCAGGGAACGCGAAGGCGCAAAAGAAAAAAGCGCGAAAAGACGAGGCTTCTCAGCGCGGCCGCCCATTTTAGGGATTTGCCCGTCGGCAGGGTTGGGCAGGCCTGTGCCGCGCCCCGCAAAGGCAGGCAGCGGCACACGAGCGCACCGCCCTGCCCTACCCCCTACCCCATACCGATCAGCCCACCAGGCGCTGGCCCGTGAGCCGCTGGTGCTCGCTGCCGGCAAAGCGGTCGGTCATGCCGGCCACGAAGTCCGCCACGGTGCGGGCCTGGCGCTCCGTGGCGCCCTCGGCTATCGCCTGCGCCGCGCGGGCGGCGAAGGCGGGCTTCATCTCCTGCGGGCGCTGCAGGTAGATGGCGAACAGCTCGCGCACCACCTGCTGCGCCTGCCGCGTGGTCTGCATGACCTGCGGATGGCGGTAGAGCTGGCTGAAGAGAAAGCGCTTGAGCGTCTGCGACTCGGCCCGCATGCCCTCGCTGAAGCCCACCAGCGGCCGGCCGGCCTGGCGCACCGCATCGGCATCGGCCGGCGCACACTCGGCCAGCGCGGCGCGGGTGGTGGCGATCACGTCATAGACCTGGTCGCTCAGCATGCGGCGGATGGCTTCGTTGAGCCAGCGGCGGCGGTGGGCGGGCTGATCCAGGTGCGGGTGCTCGGCCAGCGCCTGGGCGCGGTAGCGGTCGAAGAGCGGCACGCCTTCAAGCTGCTCCATGGTGATGAGGCCGGAGCGCACGCCGTCGTCGATGTCGTGCGCGTTGTAGGCGATCTCATCGGCCAGGTTGCACAGCTGCGCCTCCAGCGCTGGCTGATGGCGCAGCAGGAAGCGCTGGCCCACGCCGCCGGGCTCGCGCGCCTCGATCTGCTCGGCATGCTTGCGCGAGCAGTGCTTGAGGATGCCTTCGCGTGTCTCGAAGGTGAGGTTCAGGCCGTCGTAGGCGGGGTAACGCTCTTCCAGCGCATCCACCACGCGCAGGCTCTGCAGGTTGTGCTCGAAGCCGCCGTGATCGGCCATGCACTCGTTGAGCGTGTCCTGCCCCGCATGGCCGAACGGCGTGTGGCCCAGGTCGTGCGCGAGCGAGATCGCCTCCACCAAGTCTTCGTTGATGTGCAGCGACCGGGCGATGGAGCGGGCCAGCTGCGCCACCTCCAGCGAGTGCGTGAGCCGCGTGCGGAACATGTCGCCCTCGTGGTTGAGGAACACCTGGGTCTTGTAGACCAGACGCCGGAAGGCCGACGAATGCACGATGCGGTCGCGGTCGCGCTGGTACTCGGTGCGCGTGGGCGCGGCGGCTTCGGGAAAGCGGCGGCCCCGGCTGCGCGCAGGGTCGCAGGCGTAGGGGGCGAGGGGCAGTTCTTGCATCGAATGGGCCTGGAGCGCTCACCCTATCTGCGCATACTGCTATTTTTTCAATAGCAGTGCATGACAGTGTGGGGCAGGAGCGGTGATGAACGGGAAGAAGCTGCAGCCCCGGGTCAGGCGCAGCAGGCGTCGATGACCTCGCGCACCAGGGCATCGGGCGCGGCCCGCATCACCGCCCGGCCCGGGCCGTCGATCAGCACGAAGCGGATCTCGCCAGCTTCGGACTTCTTGTCGCCGCGCATCCACGCGAGGTAGCGCCCGGCGTTGTCCTCGGCATCGATCACCGGACCGCGGACCGGCAGCCCCGCCCGCACGATGAGCGCGCGCAGCCGCTGGACGAAGGCGGCATCCACCAGGCCCAGCCGGTGCGACAGCTCCGCCGCCATCACCATGCCCGCACCCACGCCCTCGCCATGCAGCCAGTTGCCGTAGCCCATGCCGGCCTCGATCGCGTGGCCGAAGGTGTGGCCGAAGTTGAGGATCGCTCGCAGGCCCGACTCGCGCTCGTCCAGGCCCACCACCTGCGCCTTGATCTCGCAGCTGCGCCGCACCGCATGGGCCAGCGCGGCGGGATCGCGGGCCCGCAAGGCCTCGATGGAGCCTTCCAGCCAGTCCATGAACGCCATGTCGGCGATGGGGCCGTACTTGATGATCTCGGCGAGACCTGCGGACATCTCCCGCTCGGGCAGCGTATCGAGCGTGGAGAGATCGCACACCACCAGCTGCGGCTGGTAGAAGGCGCCGATCATGTTCTTGCCCATCGGATGGTTGATCGCCGTCTTGCCACCCACCGACGAATCCACCTGCGCCAGCAGCGTGGTCGGCACCTGCACGAAGGGCACGCCGCGCATGTACGAGGCGGCAGCGAAACCGGTCATATCGCCGACCACCCCCCCACCCAGCGCATAGAGCACGGTCTTGCGGTCGCAGCCGTGGGTGAGCAGGGCGTCGAAGATGAGGTTGAGATGCTGCCAGTCCTTGAACTGCTCGCCATCTGGCAGTTCGACGACGTGGATCTGATGATGCAGCCCCTTGAGGGCCTGCTGCAAACGCTGCACGTAGAGCGGGCCAACGGTGGTATTGGTGACGATCAGTGCCGTCGCACTCCGAGGAAGCGCATCGTAGATCGTGGGCAGACTCGCAATGGCTGCACCAATAACGATGTCGTACGACCGGCTTCCCAACTCAATCGCTACCCTGTTTGCCATGTCTTGACTGCTCCCGTCCGTCCACTACCGAAGATGAGCCTGCATTGTGCGTCACCTGCACCTGCAAAAAGAAAAGCGGGTGGCTTTCGCCACCCGCTCATCGCTGACTCAGTCGAAAGCACTCAATTAGGGGTGCTGCAGGCCGTCGAACTGACATCGAGTCCATAGGGAGACCGGAGGAACGACCCGTTCGACTGGTCCCCTTCAATGAAGCCCGTCGTGAATGCACGCTGCACGGTCCCCTCGGAACCCGACACGTTTGTCGTGACTTTCACCGCATATTCCAGCCATGTCGCCACATTCTGCGGGTACTCGATCTGAATCGTGGCGCGGCCGTTCGAGCCCGTGGTACGTGAGCCGACGTAAGAAATGATGATGTCGGCCTTGCGCGGTGTCAGCATTCCGTCGCGGTTGGTATCTTCTCCGGCATCGAGCAAGCCATTGCGGTTGACATCTTCATTCAGACAGAACGAACGTGCCCCAGCAAACGTGCCTTTGCCGTAGCGCAGCAAGTCAACGCTGGCAGAGATCTGCGCACCGGAGACAGCATTGCCGGCCGAATCAGCAACCGCCACATCGAATTTCTTGATGTAGGTGAGGTTATCGCCACCCTTGCTCATCTCGTTGTTGGTGCCCAGCGTGATCGAGACAGGCTCGGCAGCCACCGTCAAAGTACTCACCAGCGAATTGGCGCAGGCGCCATTGGTGACGTCGGCATCGGTCAATCCATAGCAAGCGCGAACCTGCACGCCATTCGTCGGGCTCGAACGTGTGCCAGCGACGTAATCTGCATTGGCCACACCATTAGCATCCGTATAGACCACCGCATCCCCAGTGGAGATGAACTCACCAGCGCCCAGACCCGGCTGCACGATCTCGAACCGCACGCGGACGTTCTTGATCGCTTGATTGGATGCGTTCTGGAACAGCGCCTTCAAACCGGCGCGATTGATGCCGCTGCTACTCGCGTTGGGGGCGATCGTATTCGGCGTAATGGCAAGGCTTGCTGCGCTGATGGTGCCTACCGCAGCAGGCACTCCACCGGAGGAACTCACCACCTGGACATCACGTAGAGCGGTCACGCCGGCCGAAGTCACGCTCACCGTGTAGTTACCAGTGGCCGAAGGCGCCGCGGCCAGCACTGCAGTTGCGCCCCCGGCAGCATCCGTCTTAACAGACCCGGTGAAGCCCAAAGTACCGCCTAGAGCAACCGCAGCATTGGCAATCCCCGCGTTGTTGACATCGGTGACTTTGACGGAGAGAGAAACCTTGTCGCCAGGAGCAGGTGCAGCGGGAACGGTGGACACAGTGACTTGGCTGCCTGTGACGGGCAAAACACCCCGAGCGCTCTGCCCACCCAACGTCAACACGAACCCAATGTTGCGATTGGCTTTATTGCTACCTGTGGATATCTTGCCCGAGGCCTTACCTGAAGCATCCGTCGTCGCAACGAGGGGGGTGTAAATACCAGAGTCGGTCGCCACAGAGAGGGCAACTCCAGGCACCGGATTGTTGGCGCTGTCCAGAGCAATTGCCGTCAAGGTCGCATCGTCTGACCCGGAGTTGCTCATGGCACTTTTATCCAGCTGGAAGTCCATGCTCGCCACCGCGACCTGACTACCGCCCCCTCCACCAGGGTTGGCTCCCGTAGGACTGTTGGGATTGGTTCCTGGATTACCACCGCCCCCCCCACAGGCCACGAGCGCTGCGGAACAAAAAACCGCCAGAAGTGGCGCGAATGTAGTTTTCTTCATCTATAGCTCCCAATCACCGAACCGGTCCCTTGTCAGAAATCACCTTAGGCGTGATGAACACCAGCATCTCCCGCTTGGTGGACGACCGCGTGCGGTTCTTGAAAAGGTTGCCCACGACGGGGACATCCCCCAGCACCGGGATCTTGTTTTCCTGGTTGGTCTCTTCCATTTCGAAGATACCGCCGATCACCACGGTGCCGCCGTTCTCGACCAGCACCTGGGTCTTGATGTGCTTGGTGTCGATGGCCACGCCCTGGGTCGTGCTCTCGCCGCGGCTGTCTTTGTTCACATCCAGGTCCAGGATGATGTTGCCCTCCGGCGTGATCTGCGGCACCACTTCCAGCTTCAGGACGGCCTTCTTGAAGGCGATGGTCGTGGCACCGTTGGGTGCCGTGACCGAATACGGGTATTCGGTACCCTGCTCGATCAGCGCCTTGGTCTGGTCGGCCGTGATCAGCCGCGGGCTGGAAACGATCTTGCCCTGCCCATCGGCCTCCATGGCGGAGAGCTCAAGCGCCAGGAAGCGATTGGCGGCCGAATTGAAGATCGACAGCGCGAATGTACCCACGCTGGAGACACCGGCCACCGAGGCCGGCAGGTTGACGAAGTTGCCCCCCACGTCCACCGCTGAGCCGAAACCCGTCGAATTGATGGCGTTGGAGTACCCCGTGCCCACAGCCACACGGCTGTTGCCGCCGATGCCGTAGCCGCCATCGCCGCCGCGGTTCGCGCGCAGATCGCCACCGCCCAGGCGCACGCCCAGGGAACGACCGAAGGAGTCACGCGCCTCGACGATGCGCGCCTCGATCATCACCTGCCGCACCGGCACATCCAGCGTCTGCAGCAGCAGACGCACTTCTTCCAGCTTGGAAGGGGTGTCGGTCACGAAGAGCTGATTGGTGCGCGGTTCGGCCAGGGCGCTGCCGCGCTCGGACAGGAAGCGGTTGCTCTGGCCGGAGGCGCCCACGCCCCCCGAGCTGTTGCTGGTGGACAGCTGGGTCACCATGTCAGCCGCCTTGGCGTAGTTGAGCTGGTAGGCTTGCGTGCGCAGGGGCTCCAGCCGGCGGATGGCCTGGGCGGCCTCGAAGTCTTTGCGCGTGCGCTCGTCGATTTCATCCTTGGGCGCGATCCAGAGCACTGTGCCCGACTTGCGCATGCCCAGCCCCTTGGCGTCCATGATGATCTGCAGCGCCTGGTCCCAGGGCACGTCCTTCAGGCGCAAGGTCAGCGCGCCCGTGACCGTGTCCGACGTGACGATGTTGAAGTTCGTGAAGTCGGCGATCACCTGCAGCAGCGAACGCACTTCGATGTTCTGGAAATTCAGCGACAGCTTCTCGCCGCTGTAGCCCGGGCCCTGCGTGAGCTTGCTCAGGTCCACCTTCTTCTGGCGCACTTCCACGACGAACTGGCCGTCGCTCTGGTAGGCGCTGTGCTCCCAGTCACCGATGGGGTCGATCACCAGACGCACACGGTCGCCCTGCTGCGATGCGGTGATGATCTGCACAGGCGTTCCGAAGTCGGTCACATCCAGCCTGCGGCGCAGCCCCTCGGGCAGCGACGAGTGCATGAACTCCACCACCAGCGACTTGCCCTGCTGGCGCAGGTCCACACCCACCTGGTTGTTCGGCAGGCTGACCACGACGCGCCCGGCGCCGTCGCTGCCACGGCGGAAGTCCAGATCACGCAGGGCCTGGACGTTGCTGTTGCGATCCTCAGCGAACACGACCGGCGCCGCCTGGGTCATGCTGGGCGTGGCATTGACGGGAGAGAGCCGAACCAGCAGCGTACTGCCCAGCACCTCGGCCTGGTAGGCGGTGGGCTGCTTCAAATTGAGAACCAGCCGGGCACGGTCGCCGGTCTCGACGATATTGGCCGACTTGACGTTGCCCTGGTTGATATCGATGAGGGAGCGGCCCGTGCCATTGCTGATGCCCGGAAAGTCCAGCGCGATGCGGGCTGGCGACTGGATCGAAAACCCGGTAGGCACCGAGCCCAAAGGTTCAGACAACTGGATGCGTACCGTTTCCGTGCCGCCTTGCACGGTGCCGGTGACGGATTCGATGGTCCCCTTGGCGTAAGCAAAGGTCGTCATGACTGCCGCACCTGCCATCAGGGTCGCCGCGCGAAGACACCCGAGCCATGGGCGGTTTTTGTAGTTCATTGCTTACCTCTTTCCCTCTTGCAGATCCAGGGAGGTCATGCGCTCGACCCAGTCGCCGCTCACATCCTGCACGATCTCTCGGATCTGTATTCCCGTTTCGGTGATCTTCACGATCTTCCCGTAGTTCTGACCGACATAGTCGCCCACCCGCACCTGATACAGCAGTTTCTCGACCCGCAGCAGGGCCGTGGGCATGCCGGCCTTGTTCAGGCTGCCGACCATCGTCATCGCATCCAGCGGATAGGCCTCCAGAGGCTGCTTGCGGCGCGCCATCTCCGGCGACACCAGAGAGGAGACGGCACTGACCTGTGCGGAATCGCGCCGCAGGGCCTGGGTGAGCTTGGCGACATTGAACGGATCCATGCCGGATTCGCCCACATAGTTCTGCGGAATGAACTGCTTGGGTTCGGTGATCGGCACCACCCGAGGGCGTATCGAGGCGCGCAGCTCCTGCATCCAGGTGCGGAGCTCCTCCTCGCCCGAAGGGCCGCAGCCAGCCAGAAAAACGGAGGCGAGCAATACGGCTGACAGACAGCGGGCAGACGTCATTTCTTCTTCCCTGCTGCTGCGTTGCGCTGCGCCTGGATCTCGTCGGCGTCCAGATACCGGAACGTCCGGGCTGTGGCATCCATCGTCAGCACGGACGAATCCTTGGACGCCGCGATCGACAGATTGTTGAGGGTCACGATGCGCGACAGGTTGGCCACGTCCGCGGCGAAGGCGCCAATGTCGTGGTACTTGCCGGTCACGCGCAGCGCGATAGGCAATTCGGCGTAATAGTCACGTACCACGACCTGCCCAGGACGGAACAGCTCGAACTGAAGGCTGCGGCCAAGGCCGGCCTGGTTGATGTCGGACAGCAGCGCGGACATTTCGGCCTTGCTGGGCAGCTGTTTTTCGAGCTGTATCACGTACTGCTGCACCTGCTCGCGCTGCTTCTTCAGTTCGTCGAGGTTCACTGCCTTGACCAGCTTGGCCTGGTAGTCGGCCCGCAGCGTCTGCTCGGTGGCACGCTCCGCATCGAGTTCGGCTTCGTAGTCGCTGAGCTTGACGAACCAGAGCAGCACAGCGACGCCCACGGCGATAGCCACGCACAGCAGCACCCGGGGCACGATGGGCCAACGGGACGGGTCCTTGGGGTCGAGGTTCTGGAACTGGCGCCGCAAAACATCCTGCAGTTGGGCGAAGTCGACGTTGGAAATCTTCTTGGAGGTCACCATGCGCTTACTTCCTGGCCGTACCGGCGTCCGGTTGCGTTGCGGCCGCCGTCTTCTGCACTTCGCTGCTGCGCACCAGACGAAAACGAAGGGTGAACGAAGCCACACGCCGCTGGTCGCGCGGCGTCAAAGCCACATTGGCCGCCACGATCTCGATCAGTTCAGGCTTGCTGAACCAGGGCGTGTTGTCGGTGAAATTGCGCAGCATTTCCGAAACGCGCTCATTGGACTGCGCCATGCCCTGCATGGTCACCATCTCGCCCTCCTGCTTGAGGCTGGTGATATAGACACCATCGGGCAATTGCTTGACCAGCTCGTTGAGCAGATGCACAGGAAGGTTGCGGTCGGACTGCAAGTCCTCCACCGCCTTTTGGCGGGCCCGCAGTGCGGTGATCTCGCCTTCGAGCGTGGCGATTTCCTTGATCTGCCCTTCCAGCACGGCGATCTCACGCTTCAGGAACGCATTACGCCCCTGCTGGTCGGAAATCATCATCTGGAACCACCAGTAGATGAGCCCGGCAATGAGGAGCCCCAGCATCGCGGAAGCCACCATGGTGGCCTGGTAGGCCTCGCGCCGCCGCTTGCGGGCGGCTTCCCGATGAGGGAGTAGATTGATCAGGATCACTGCAGGAACCTCCGCATGGCCAGGCCACAGGAGGTGAGGTACGACGGAGCCTCACGCAGCATCTTCTTGACGCGCACGCCGCTACCGATTTCCATGCCGTCGAAGGGATTGACGGTCGAACAGGTGAAACCAGACGTCTTGACAACCGCTTCGGTCAGGCCAGGCAGGGGCGCAGAGCCGCCGGCCAGGAGGATGTGGTCGACGCGGTTGTGCGGCGTGCTGGTAAAGAAGAACTGCAGAGCCCGGCTGATTTCGTGAGCCATGCTTTCCACGAAGGGGCGCAGTACCGCTGCAGCATAGTCTTCGGGTAGATCGCCGCTGCGCTTCTTGCTTTCGGCCTCTTCGTGCGAGAAACCGTATTGACGGACGATCAGCTGGGTGAGTTGCGCGCCACCAAAGGCCTGGTCGCGGTCGTAAACCACCTCTTCATTGCGGATCACCTGCAGACTCGTGGTGAGCGCGCCGACCTCGAAGAGCGCCACCAGCGCGTCCTTGCCGCCGCCAGGCAAGGATTCGATCAATCGGCCAGCCGCCAGACGGGATGCGTGGGATTCGATGTCCACGATGACCGGCTTGAGGCCCGCGGCCTCCGCCAGGCCCTGACGGTCCTGCACCTTCTCGCGACGTGAGGCGGCGATGAGCACATCCACATCTCCGGGCATGCTCTTGCTGGGCCCGACGACGCAGAAATCGAGGCTCACTTCGTCCAGGGAAAAGGGGATGTACTGGTTCGCCTCCGACTCGACCTGCACTTCCAGCTCCTGCTCGGACATGCCGCCCGGCAGCGAAATCCGCTTGGTGATCACGGCAGATGGCGGCAGCGCGAGGGCCACGTTCTTGGTGCGCGTGCCGCTCTTCTTCACAACGCGGCGCAATGCCTCGGCCACCTCGTCGAACTTTTCAATATTGCCGTCGATGATCCATCCGCGCTCCAGCTGCTCGATAGCGCAGCGCTCCAGCACGACGGCACCGGATTTATCGCGGCCGAGCTCCACCAGCTTTACGCTGGATGAGCTGATGTCGATACCCAACAGGGGCGCCGACTGGCGATTAAACAAAGACCCCATTGAGATCAAGATTGGCCTCTCGTGAAACACCCATAGGCGCAACAAAACCTAACACTTCACATGCATGCTAGCAGTCGTGCGTATGCCGGCAAAGTATTTTGCCCAGACGTAACATATTCGTCGTTGTCAAAAGCAGACGATCCGCGAAGCGGATTACGGACAAAGCGACGAGCGCAAGCGCACACCCCGGCATTTTGGAGGTAGCGCGCTGAGGGGTTTCCAGATAATTCAGCGATCCGCACGGGGATTGCTGGGCAGGGATGCAAGCTCCAGGGTCTTGGACGAGCGACTCTTGCCCGCATGAAGAACGCGTAAGGCCGTCATTCCTTTAATTTTTATAATGGCGGGTTCCTCCTTCCCAAAGCGCGACATGCCGCCCAACGACACAAAACCCTCGACCCCTCCTGCTTCGCGGCCCACGTGGTTGAGAGTTCTCCTGCGCATCCTGACCTGGGTGGCAGGCTTGGCGGCCGCCGCCGTACTGGCGGGGATGCTGACGGTCGCCGTGGCGCTGGCCGTGGCCTACCCCAATTTGCCTGACATCTCCGACTTGGCCGACTACCGTCCCAAGCTGCCGCTCCGGGTCTATTCGAGCGAGGGCGCGCTGCTGGGTGAGTTCGGCGAGGAGCGACGCAACCTCACGCCCATCGGAGACATCCCGAAAGTGATGACGGACGCGGTGCTGGCCATCGAGGACGCTCGCTTCTTCGAGCACGGCGGCGTGGACTACAAGGGCATGGTGCGTGCGGCGTTGGCCAACCTGGGGCGCGTGAAGAGCCAGGGCGCCTCCACCATCACCATGCAGGTGGCGCGCAATGTCTATCTGTCTTCGGAAAAGACCTTCACCCGCAAGATCTACGAAATCTTGCTGACTTTCAAGCTCGAGCATCTGCTGACGAAGAACCAGATCCTCGAGATCTACATGAACCAGATCTACCTGGGCAACCGGGCCTATGGTTTCTCTGCCGCTGCCGAAGCGTATTTCGGTAAGCCGCTCAAATCCATCTCGATCGCCGAAGCGGCCATGCTGGCGGGCCTGCCCAAGGCTCCCTCGGCCTACAACCCGATCAGCAACCCCAAGCGCGCACGCATCCGCCAGCTCTACATCATTGAGCGGATGCAGGAGAACGGCTTCATCACTGCAGAGCAGGCTGCTGCCGCCAAGACCGAGGAACTGAAACTGCGCACGGGCAATGACAACACCCGCGTGCATGCCGAATACGTGGCCGAAATGGTGCGCCAGCTGATCTTCGCGCAGTACGGCAACGAGGCCTACACCCGCGGCCTGAACGTGTACACCACGCTCAACGCCGGCGACCAGGACACCGCCTACGCGGCCCTGCGCAAGGGCATCATGGACTACGAGCGCCGCCAGCACTACCGCGGCCCCGAGAAGTTCGTCACCCTCCCCGACGACCCGCAGGAAGCCGAAGAAGCGATCGACGATGCGCTGGCCGGCCACCCCGACAACGGCGATGTACTCGCCGCCGTGGTGCTGCAGGTCAGCCCCAAGCGCATAGTGGCCGCGCGGGCGAATGGCGAGCCCTTCGAGATCACGGGCGACGGCCTCAAGCCGGTGCAATCAGGCTTGAGCGACAAGGCGCCGCCCAACATCAAGATCCGCCGCGGCGCCATCATCCGCGTGGTGCAGACGCCCAAGAACACCTGGGAAGTCACGCAATTGCCCGAAGTGGAAGGCGCCTTCGTCGCGGTGGACCCGCGCAACGGCGCCATCAAGGCCCTCGTGGGCGGATTCGACTTCGACAAGAACAAGTTCAACCACGTCACTCAGGCCTGGCGCCAGCCCGGCTCCAGCTTCAAGCCGTTCATCTATTCGGCGGCCCTGGAAAAGGGTTTCACACCGGCGACGATCATCAATGACGCGCCGCTCTTCTTCAGCGCTGGCGTGACCGGCGGCCAGCCGTGGGAGCCCAAAAACTACGACGGCAAGTACGACGGCCCGATGACGATGCGCACGGCGCTGGCCCGTTCCAAGAACGTGGTGTCTATCCGGATCCTGCAGGCGGTGGGCCCGAAGACGGCCCAGGCCTGGGTCGGGCGCTTCGGCTTCGATCCGGAAAAGCACCCGGCCTACCTCACCATGGCGCTGGGCGCGGGCTCGGTTACGCCGATGCAGATGGTGTCGGCCTATTCGGTCTTCGCCAATGGCGGCTACCGCGTCAACCCCTACCTCATCAGCCGCGTGACGGACCACAAGGGACGCATCCTGTCGGACTTCCAGCCCCCGGCGCTGGCCGAGAACATGCGCGCAATCGATGCGCGTAACGCCTTCATCACCGACAGCCTGCTGCAGGAGGTGACCCGCACCGGCACCGCCGCGCGCGCGCAGGCCACCCTCAAGCGCCCCGACATCTACGGCAAGACCGGCACCACCAACGACGCCATGGATGCCTGGTTCGCCGGCTTCCAGCCCACCATCGCTGCCGTGACCTGGATCGGCTACGACACCCCGCGCAATCTGGGCAGCCGCGAAACCGGGGGCGGCCTCGCCCTGCCGGTCTGGATCAGCTTCATGGAGCGCGCGCTCAAGGGCGTGCCCGTGGCCGAGCCCACCGTGCCCCCGGGCGTGGTGAACGTGGGCGGTGAATGGTTCTACGACGAATACGCCCGCAATGGCGGCGTGGCCAGCGTGGGCGTGGACGACCATGCGCCGGCACCAGGCAGCGCCCCCGAAGTGACCCCCGCCGCGCCACCTCCGCCCGAGGAGCGCAGCCGGATCCTCGACCTGTTCAGGAACTGATCGGCAAAAGAAAAAGGGGTGGCCACTGGGTCCACCCCTTTCTTTTATCGACCGCCCCTGGGGCCTGGCCCTCAGTCCCTCAGGAGGCCATCACGTCATTGGGCATCGAAGCGCAGCGCCATCCCCGACTGCAGGCTGGCGTTCTGATTGAGCATGGCAAAAAACTCGCCGCCGCCCTTGGTGTCCTGCCAGTGCGCGCCGTCGAAGCGAAAGTGGTAGCCGCCGGTGCGCGCGGCCAGCCAGATTTCGTGCAGCGGCTTTTGCTGGTTGATGACGATCTGGCTGCCATTGCCGAAGGTGATGGTGATCATGCCGCCCACGCGCTGGCCGTCCAGGTCGGCGTCGGTGGCATCGTTGATCCGGTCGCAGCCCTCCTCCACCTTGAGCAGTAGTTCTTCGGCGCGATCCAGGAATTCGAGGTCCGTCATAATTTGCAGATGTTGAGAGCTTCCCAAATTCTAGTCAGGGCGCTTGTCCTTGCAGGCAGTGCGGCGGCGATTGCCGGCTGCGGCCAGCGCGGCCCCCTCTACCTGCCCACGGAACCGGCAGCGGCCCAGCGTGCCACGCTGCCACAGACGGTGCTGCCGTTCCTGAAGCAGGACAACAGCTCGCCGCCCACGCCGGCCGCGCCTTCCGCGCCGGCTTCCGCTCCCGCCGATCCGGCCTCTTCCGCCCTGCCTTCTTCCCGTACATGACCTCGACCCCCCTGCCCGGCCACCCGCACATCGCCTACCGTGACGACGCGCTGTTCGTCGAAGACTGCTCCCTGAGCGACCTCGCCCGCCAACACGGCACGCCGCTCTACGTGTATTCCAAGGCGTCCATGCTCGATGCGCTGGCGGCCTACCAGCGGGGCTTCGCAGGTCGCAAGGTGCAGATCTGCTACGCGATGAAGGCCAATTCTTCGCTGGCGGTGCTGCAGCTGTTCGCCCGCCAGGGCTGCGGCTTCGACATCGTCTCGGGCGGTGAACTGCAGCGCGTGCTGGCCGCCGGCGGCGATCCGCGCAAGATCATCTTCTCGGGCGTGGGCAAGACGCGCGCCGAAATGCGCCAGGCGCTGCAGGCCGGCATCGGCTGCTTCAACGTCGAGAGCGAGCCCGAGATCGACGTGCTCAACGAAGTGGCGCTCGAGCTGGGCGTGCAGGCTCCGATCAGCATCCGCGTGAACCCCAACGTGGACCCCAAGACGCATCCCTACATCTCCACCGGCCTCAAGGGCAACAAATTCGGCGTGGCCCATGAGCGCACCGTGGCCACCTACCAGCGCGCGGCCGCGCTGCCGGGCCTGCGGGTCGTGGGCATCGACTGCCACATCGGCTCCCAGATCACCGAAGCGACGCCGTACCTCGACGCGGTCGACCGCATGCTCGACCTGGTGCAGTCCATCGAGGCAGCGGGCATTCCCATCCATCACATCGACTTCGGCGGCGGCCTGGGCATCAACTACAACGGCGACACGCCGCCCGCGGCCGATGCGCTCTGGACGCAGCTGCTGGCCCGGCTGGATGCGCGTGGCTACGGCGACCGCCAGTTCATGATCGAGCCCGGCCGCTCGCTGGTGGGCAATGCCGGCGTGTGCCTGACCGAGGTGCTGTACGTCAAGCCCGGCGAGCAGAAGAACTTCTGCATCGTCGATGCCGCCATGAACGACCTGCCCCGCCCGGCCATGTACCAGGCCTTCCATGCCATCGTGCCGCTGCACGCGCAGCCGGCCGCCGGCGCTGCTGCGGCCCAGGTCTATGACGTGGTGGGTCCGGTGTGCGAGAGCGGCGACTGGCTGGGCCGCGACCGCGAGCTCGCCGTGCAGCCCGGGGACCAGCTGGCCGTGCTCTCTGCCGGCGCCTACTGCAGCGCCATGGGCAGCAACTACAACACCCGCACCCGCCCGGCGGAACTGCTGGTGGACGGCAGCGCGGCGCACCTGATCCGCGCCCGCGAGACGGTGGCCGACACCTTCCGCAACGAGCGGCTGGTCGCGGGCTGAGCGCCTGCGCCATCCGCAGCCGACTTGACCCGTATCAATCTGGCGGCGGCGGGGCGGCCGTAGAGTCGGTGTCTTTACCCGACATGAGAGCGCCGCCATGGCCCACCAGCAACCCGTGGAGCTGTACCGGGACGCGCAGCACGCCTGCCTGATGTTCACGGACCTCATCGAGGAAGATGGGCAGGCGGTGCAAGCCAACCAGTTCCTCATCGTGGATGGCGACACCGGAGCCATCATCGACCCCGGCGGCAACCTCGCCTTCAACGAGCTGTTCATGGGGATGAGCCGGCATTTCGCGCCGCACAAGCTCTCGTACCTGATCGCCTCGCATGCCGACCCGGACATCATCGCGTCGCTGGACCGCTGGCTGACCAGCACCCGCGCGCGGTTGGTCATCTCGCGGGGCTGGGAGCGCTTCGCGCCGCATTTCGCCAAGGCCGGCAAGACGGAGAACCGCGTGATCGGCGTGCCCGACGGCGGTGGACGCCTTCCGCTGGGGCGCCACGAGCTGGTGCTGCTGCCCGCGCACTTTCTGCATTCGGAAGGCAACTTCCACTTCTACGACCCGGTCAGCCGCATCCTCTTCACGGGCGATCTGGGCGTGTCGATGACCTCGGGCGCCCAGGCGCGCGTGCCGGTGACGGACCTGGCGCCGCATATCCCGCGCATGGAGGGCTTCCATCGCCGCTACATGGTGTCCCAGAAGATCCTGCGGCTCTGGGTACGCATGGCGCGGCAGCTGGACATCGCCATGCTGGTGCCCCAGCACGGCGCACCACTGGCAGGGGCTGCCATCGCGGACTTCTTCGACTGGATCGAGCAGCTGCAGTGCGGCATCGACCTGATGGACCAAGCAGCCTACCAGGTGCCCACGGTGATGATCGACCCGGTGTGATTCCAGGCCACGCCACCGCCACGCGCAGCCCGTGCATTCAAGAGAAAAACCGCTGGAGCGCTTGATTCACGTGCGCTTCTCGCTATATTTTCAATAGCATCATTCAGCTGATGCAGAGGCTGGCTTGCGGCCGGGCTTGGGGTGCTTCCAGCGGTGCCACACCCGCCAGCCCAGCAGCGCCAGCACGATGGAGGCATAGACCCCCACCTCGGCAAAGTTGTTCTTGCCGGCGCGCATCCAGAAGAAGTGCAGGAGGGCCAGCCCCGCCGCCACGTACACCGCGCGGTGCAATGCCTGCCAGCGCGTGCCGCCGAGCCATCGGATGGCGCGGTTGAACGAAGTGGCGGCCAGCGCCAGCAGCAATGCGAAGGCCAGCATACCCACCAGGATGAAGGGCCGCTTGGCGATGTCGGCCGCGATGTCGCCCAGCTCGAAGCCCATATCGAACCAGCTGTAGCACAGCAGATGCAGCAGGGCGTAGAAGAACACGAAGAGGCCCAGCATGCGCCGAAGGCGCGCCAGGGCCGGCAGGCCCAGCTGCACGCGCAGCGGGGTGACGGCGAGCGCCACGCACAGCAAGCGCAGTGTCCACTCGCCGGTGGAGCGGATCAGGGTCTCCGCCGGGTTCGCGCCCAGCTGGCCCGCCACGGCGCCATAGACGAGCCAGGCCAGCGGCAGAAGGCACAGCAGGAAAACGAGGGGCTTTGCGGCGGAGTGCGCCAGGATCTTCTTCATGCGTGGGGCCCCGAGCGGGTGGAGAGGGCCGCTCCACGGGCCCGGGGCACGGAGCGCCCCGCACACAACGCGGTGGACGGCGGATAGCGGACACGGCCGGGGCGCTCCAGGCGCCCGCAGCCTCCTCAGTAGTTCTTCTTCAGGTCCATGCCCGCATACATCTGGCCGACCTGCTCTTCGTAGCCGTTGAACATCAGCGTCTTGCGCTTCTTGGCGAAGAGGCCATCCTCGCCGATGCGGCGCTCGGAAGCCTGGCTCCAGCGCGGGTGATCGACGTTCGGATTCACGTTGGAATAGAAGCCGTATTCCTGCGCCGCGGCCTTGTTCCAGGCCGTGCTGGGCTCCTTCTCGACGAAGCGGATCTTGACGATGCTCTTGGCACTCTTGAAGCCGTATTTCCAGGGCACGACCAGGCGCACGGGCGCGCCGTTCTGGTTGGGCAGCACCTCGCCGTACATGCCGAAGGCCAGCAGCGTGAGGGGGTGCATGGCCTCGTCCAGGCGCAGGCCCTCGGTATAGGGCCAATCCAGCACGCTGGAGCCGACGAAGGGCATGGTCGCCTTGTCGGCCAGGGTGACGAACTGCACGTACTTGGCGCTGCCCTGGGGCTCCACGCGCTTGATGAGTTCGGACAGCGAATAGCCCACCCAGGGGATGACCATGGACCAGCCCTCCACGCAGCGCAGGCGGTAGATGCGCTCTTCCTGCGGGCTGAGCTTGAGCAGGTCTTCGATGGCGAACTTGCGCGGCTTGTTCACCAGGCCTTCCACCTCCACCGTCCAGGGCGAGGTCTTGAGCGTGTGGGCGTTGCGGGCCGGATCGGACTTGTCCACCCCGAACTCGTAGTAGTTGTTGTAGGTGGTCGCGTCCTTGTAGTCGGTGACCTTGTCCATCGCCATCGCACCCGCCACGGCCGACTTGCCGCCCGGCAGCGCCGCCAGCTTGCCCGGGCGGGCCACCTGCGCAGCCATCGCCTCGCGGCTGGCCCAGGATGCGAGGGCCGCCCCCGCCGCTCCGGTCGCCATCCAGCGCAGCATGTCGCGGCGCCCCTCATAGACGCCGCGGGGCGTGATCTCGCTGGAGTGGGGATGTTGGAAGCCGTTCTGGCGGGAAGGAATCAGCATGGGGTTCTCCGTTTCAGGTCCTGGCCGCGCCGCGCTGCCCTGACAGCAGCGGTGGCCGGAAGCAGCCAATCTACCCGCAAGTGGAAAACGCTGCTGCGTGACGGGTCTGCAAAGGCGTCGGTCTTGCTTGTACGCAGGCGCAGCGCCAGCGGATCATTCCGCTCCCCCCGGTTGCCGCGGTACGGCGCTACAGCGTGCCGTAGCTGTGCAGGCCGCTCAGAAACATGTTCACCCCCAGGAAGGCGAAGGACGTCACCGCCAGCCCCACCAGCGCCCACCAGGCCGACACCGTGCCGCGCAGGCCCTTCATGAGGCGCATGTGCAGCCAGGCTGCGTAGTTGAGCCAGACGATCAGCGCCCAGGTCTCCTTCGGGTCCCAGCTCCAGTAGCCGCCCCAGGCCTCAGCCGCCCACAGCGCGCCCAGCACGGTGGCGATGGTGAAGAAGGCGAAGCCCACGGCGATGGCCTTGTACATCATGTCGTCCAGCACCTCGAAGGCCGGCAGCCGCGCCGCGATGTGGCGGCGCCCGAGCAGGATGCCGCCCACGATGAGCGCGGAGATGCCGAAATACACCATCCAGTAGGCGCCACCACTGCCATCCGCCCCGCCCTTGCGGAACACGATGGGCTCGAAGCACAGCACCACGCCCAGCAGCCAGAGGGGTGTGAGCTTCCACCAGCGCGTCTCACCGGCCTGTTGCTTGATCAGATAGGCAAAAGCCACCATGGCCGACAGAGCGAAAGTGCCGTAGCCGATGAAGTTGGCCGGCACATGCAGCTTCATCCACCAGCTTTTCAGGGCCGGCACCAGGGGCTGGATTTCGTGCGCCTCGCGCACCACCGTGTACCAGAGCAGAAAGCCCACAGCGGCGCTCACCACCAGCATGACGAAGCCGCCCAGGGCGCGGGTCTTGTACTGCGCCTCGTAGTAGAGGTAGAAAGCCGCCGTCATCCAGCAAAAGAGCACGAAGACTTCATAGAGGTTGCTCACCGGGATATGGCCGATGTCAGGCGCGATCTGGTAGCTCTCGTACCAGCGCACCATGGTGCCGACCAGCGCCATGGCGATCGCCACCCACGCCACGCCCGAGCCGATGCGCATCAGCGCCTGGCCCTCGCCCCGCGAGAAGAGGCCGATCCAGTAGAACACCGTGCTCATGAAGAAGAGCAGGCTCATCCAGAGGATGGCGGACTGGCTCGACAGGAAGAACTTCAGCAGAAAGACCGTGTCCGCGCGGGACAGGTCGCCCCCTGCACCGCCCTGGTAGAGCTGGATGGCCAGCAGCGAACAAGCCGCCACCACCAGCGCCAGCACGCGCAGCGGCCGCCAGAACCAGCACAGCCAGATGGCACAGGGCACGGCGCCGATCAGCACGCCCTTGTCGTAGCCGTCCATGGCGCTGCCGTAGCGCTGGAGTACGTAGAACGCGCCCACGGCGACGAGGGCGGCAAACAGCCAGTCGAACAGCGAGCGGCGCGCGAAGAAGCCTTCGTTCAGGCTGATCGTCGTCGTGGTCGTGGTCGTCGTGGTGGTGGCGGTATTCATGTCGTGGTGCCTCCGTGGGGTTCCGTGCCGATCAGCTTGCGGGCCAGTTCGCCGAATTCGCGGTCGCCGTCGAGCGTCTTGCGGTTGGTCGATAGCGCCAGAGTGGCATGGGCCGCGCCCTCGCCCTGCGGCGTGATCCAGATCCAGAGCCGCCGGTCGCGCACGTACAGCATGGCGAACACGCCCAGGATCAGCAGCGCGCAGCCCAGATAGACCACATTCTTGCCCGGCGCACGCGCCACCTGGAAGACGCTGGCCTGCACCTGGTGGAAGTCCTTGAGCTCGAAGGCCACCGGCGCCGGGTACAGCTGCGCGTCGCTCAGCGACAGCACAGCCTGCGTCATGAAGGCCTGGGTCTTATCGCTCTGCTGCAGCGGCGGCTGGCCGGCGCGCTCGCGGGTCAGCTGGGCCAGCTCGAACAGCGTGCCGTTGAGAATGCGCACCAGCACCTCGCCGGCCCGGGCACGCTCGGCCTCGGGCACATTGGCTTCCATGAAGTCGGAGATGGCCTGCAGCCCGCCCGTGCGGGGGTGGCCTTCCTTGTCGGACAGGGCACCGGCGAAGAGCGCCAGCGCGCGCCCGGCGGACTGCGCCAGCTGCTGCGCGAGATCGGGCCGCGAGGCATCGACCGCCATGGCCACATAGCGCTTCACGGCCTGCTCGCGCAGTGCCGGATCGGCCAGGGCGAGGCGCATGCGCAGAAAGCCGTCCATGCTGCCCTGGTCGTCGGCCGGCACGCGCAGGTAGCGGAAGGGCTCGGCCGGCGTCTCGCGCACGCCCAGCAGATAGACGGGCTGACCGTCGCCCGTGTCCACCGGCAGCATGAAATTCTGGAACTCGCGCGCCTGGCCGGCCGCATCGCGCAGCTTGTAGGTAATGTTGGGCCCCACGTTGCGCAGGTCCCGATGGGTGACCGTCTTGTTGCCCGCGCCCAGGCGCGCCTCGATGGAATCGCGCAGATCGACGCGGCGCACGTCCACCGCCGAGCCGCTGGCGCCCGAGCCCGCGCCGCTGAAGTTCTCGACGTTGAGCACGCGCAGCGATGCGTATTCGAGCGTGGCCGGCTGACCGCCCAGGGTCGCAGCCGCCAGTGGCGTACTGCTGCCGATCGTCCCCTGCACCTCGAAAGGCTGCACGCCGGCCACCAGCGGAAGCGCGCGCAGCGTGACCCGCGAGCCACCGTCGTCAAAGCTCGATTGATAGATCTCGATGCCCCGGTAGCTGGCCGGGTGGTTCACCTCCACCCGCGCGGGCGTGGCCTCGCCCGTCACCTTGTCATGGATGACGATATCGCTCGCAAAGAGCTTGGGCATGCCGGTGGAGTAGTAATCGACGACGAACTTCTTCAGCTCGATGGCGAACGGCAACTCCTGCAGCAGCACGCCGTCGGACTGGCTCAGGATGGCGGTGCTGGACTGCGTACCCTCTGCCACCAGCAGATTGCCGCGGAAGGTCGGGTTGCGCTCCGAGAGGCGGTGTTCGGGTTTGACGTCCGAGATCAGCCCGCCTCCCGAGTAGGGTGTCTTGCCGCCCAGCCACATCTGGGCACGCACCACCAGATCGCCGTCCAGCAGGCCGCCCAGGCAGATCAGCACGATCGCGCTGTGCGCGGCGATGTAGCCGATCTTGTTGGCCGCGCCGGCCTTGGCCGCCACCATCCAGCCGCGCTCGCCACGCTGCTGCAGCTTGACCTTCCAGCCACCGGAAGCCAGCAACGCGCCCAGGCGCCGGGCCGCGGCCTCGGGCGGCTCGGGCAGGTCACCCTCGGCCCGGTGCGCGAAGGCCTTCAGGCTCTGCTCGCGGATGTCTTCCTTGTGCGTGCGCAGGTCGGCCAGGTAGCGCGGCGCGTTGCGGGCCACGCAGAGCGAAGTGCTCACCACCAGGAAGGCCAGGATCAGCAGGAACCACCAGGCGCTATAGACGGCGTTGAGCTTGAGCGCCAGGAACAGCTCGGCCCAGAACGGCCCGAACTGGTTGACGTAGTTGGCCGCCGGCTCGTGCTGCTTCATCACCGTACCGATGACCGAGGCGATGCAGATCACCGTCAGCAGCGCGATGGCGAAGCGCATGGACGACAGCAGCTCGGTCACCGCGCGCAGCGCCTGCGAGCGGGAATGAAGGCGGATGCCGTGGGTGGTTTCAGACATGGGCAGGCAGCGAAGGCGGGAAGCTGCCGTGGTGGCGGCGCCCCAATGAAAAGGGCGGGCCATCTGCGCAGATCAGATGGCCCGCCCGTCTTGGGTGGTGATTATGGTCGGGAGGTTCCCGAACCGCAGCGCGATTAACCCTGAAGCTTGACGCCGGTCAACGCAGGCCCGCAATGTAATCGGCCACGGCCTTGATCTCGCGGTCGTTCATCTTGGCAGCGACCTGCGACATGGGCAGGCTGTTGCCGCGCTTGCCGTCGCGGAAGCTGGTCAGCTGCTGGACGGTGTAGTCCGAATGCTGGCCCGACAGGCGCGGGTATTGCGCCGGGATGCCGGCGCCATTGGGGCTATGGCAGCCCGCGCAGGCGGCAATGTTGCGGTCGGCGATGCCGCCGCGGTAGATGCGCTCGCCCAGGGCCACCAGGTCCTTGTCCTTGGCGAAGCCGGGCTTGGCGGGCTTGGTTGCCAGCCAGGCGGACACATTGCGCATGTCGTCGTCGGACAGCAGGGAGGCCATGCCCTGCATCACGGGGTTGGCGCGCTTGCCGGACTTGAACTCCTGCAGCTGCTTGACGAGATACTCGGGGTGCTGCTGCGCGAGCTTGGGATTGGCGGCGATGGTGGAGTTGCCATCGGCAGCGTGGCAGGCCACGCACACAGCCGTATAGCTGGCCTCGCCCTTGACCAGATCGGGCTTGGCTGCAGGCTTTTGCACCTCGCCCGCAGCCTGGGCCGAAACGGCGGAAACTGCCATCGCGGCAGCCATCAGCAGGGGGACAAGCAACTTCATATCGAGGGTTTCTTCTTTGTGGTATTGGGGCGCGAAACCGCTCGATTCTACAATCGCCCCCCTTTGGGCCGTATCCCTTCAAACCCCGATTTATGACGACTACATCACATGCGCCAGTTGCTGGCAATCTCCCGCCCGCACCCGACGCCAAGGTCGCCATGGGCTGGATGCACACGGCACGTTTTCTGACCACGGCGGCGCAGCTGCACCACCTGCCCGACATCACCGTGCCCGAGATCGCTTTCGTCGGCCGCTCCAACGCTGGCAAATCCACCTGCATCAACACGCTCACGCAGCAAAAGCAGCTGGCGTTCGCGTCCAAGAAGCCCGGCCGCACGCAGCACATCAACCTCTTCGCGCTGGGCAAGCAGGGCGTCACCGACGCGGTGCTGGCCGACCTGCCCGGCTACGGCTATGCGGCCGTCTCGCGCTCGGACAAGCAGCGCTGGCAGCAAGTGATGGTGAACTACCTGCGCTCGCGCCAGGGCCTCACGGGGATCGTGCTGCTGTGCGACCCGCGCCTGGGCCTGACCGAGCTGGACGAGGCGCTGCTCGAAGCCGTGCGTCCACGCGTCGAAGAGGGCCTGAAGTTCCTGGTGCTGCTGACCAAGGCCGACAAGCTCACCCGCGCCGAGCAGGCCCAGGTGCTGTCCATCACGCGACTGCAGGCCGGCGGCGGCGAAGTGAAGATGTTCTCCGCCCTGAAGAAGCAGGGCGTGGACGAGGTAGCCCAGTTGCTCTGGCAATGGTCGCATCCGGTGGGCGAGGCCGTCCCGGCTGAAGCTCCTGCCGACGGTGCCGCGGCAGGCGAGCCCTCCGTCCCCATCGAACCTTCCGAACCGAATTGAGCTGCAGCGCTTGATCCTCTTGCGCGAGCCGCTCTGGAAAGCGTAGCGCAGCATGACGATCGAGACCCTGGAGCACACCCTGCCGCACGGCATCACCCTGCACTGCCGCGCGAGCGGCGCGCCGGGCCGGCCGGTGCTGCTCTTTTTGCACGGCTTTCCCGAAGGCGCCTTCATCTGGGACGGCCTGCTGGCGCATTTCTCGCAGCCCGCGCACGGCGGCTTTCGCTGCGTGGCACCCAGCCTGCGCGGCTTCGCGCCCTCCAGCAGCCCGGGCGCGCCCGAGGCCTACCGCGCCCGCCATCTGGTGCAGGACGTGACCGCCCTCATCGCCGCCGAATGCGGCCCGGACCAGCGGCTGGCCGCGCTCATCGCTCACGACTGGGGCGGCGCGGTGGCCTGGAACGTGGCCAACCAGCGGCCGGAACTGCTCGAACGCCTGCTGATCGTGAATTCGCCCCACCCCGGCGCCTTCGTGCGCGAGCTGCAGCAGAACCCCGCACAGCAGGCGGCCAGCGAATACATGCACTTCCTCTGCCGGCCCGATGCCGAGGCACTCTTGGCCGAGGACGACTTCCGGCGCCTCTTCGGCTTTTTCGATACGCGGGATGGCAGCGCACCCGGCTGGCTCACGCCCGCGCTGCGCGAGCAATACCGCGCCCAGTGGCGCCAGGGCCTGACGGGCCCTTGCAACTACTACCGCGCCAGCCCGCTGCGCCCACCCCATGCGGGCGAACCGGGCGCCGCCGCCGTGCAGCTGCCGCCCGAGATGCTGGGCGTGAGCGTGCCCACCCAGGTACTCTGGGGCATGAACGACCCGGCGCTGCTCCCCGGCCTGCTGGAGGGACTGCCCGAATGGGTGCCAGACCTGAGCGTGCAGCGGCTGCCGGCCGCATCGCACTGGGTGGTGCATGAACAGCCCGAAGCCGTGGCCGCCGCGCTGACCGGCCTGTTGGCGCGCTCCTCAAGACGCCATCGCGCTACATAAACAATAGCGCCACACCTGCCCAGATGGAGCGCTGCCGGGCATTTCGATCAATAGACCGACGGCTCGCCCTCAGGCCGCGTCTTGAAGCGGCGATGCACCCAGTAGTACTGGCTGGGCATGGTCATGATGGCCGCCTGCAGCTCGCGGTTCATGCGGGCCGTGTCGGCCACCGCGTCGTCGGTGGGAAAGCGCTCCCACGCGGGCGTCAGTTCGGCCACGTAGCCCTCGGGCGTCATGCGGCTGTAGAGGGCCACGACCTTGGCCCGGCCCAGGCGGGCGAAGCGCGAAAGCGAGGGAATGGTCGCCACCTGCGGCACGGCGAAGAAGGGCACGAACACCGAATCGGTGGGGCCGTAATCCATGTCGGGCAGCAGGTAGAGAAGCCCGCCCTTGCGCAGGCACGAGATGATGGGCTTGACCCCGTCGGCGCGGTTGAGCATGCGCACATTGCCGAAGCGCTGGCGCCCAGCCATGAACCAGGCGTCCTGCACCGGGTCCGGATGCGTGGCGAAGATGGAGGTGAACTCGCGCTGCGTGTTCAGCGGCAGCGCCAGACCGCCCGCATCCATGCTGTAGAAATGCGGCGCGAAGACGATGGTGGGCGTGTCGCCCTCCAGCTCGTGCAGCGCGCCGACGAGCTTCACGCGGCTGCGCACCAGCGCCTCGGAGCCGGCCCAGAGCCAGCCCCGGTCCAGGAAGGTCTGGCAGAACACCTCGAACGACTGGCGCGCCCAGGCGCGGCGCTGCGCGGCGGGCACGTCGGGAAAACACAGTTCCAGATTGCGCAGCGCCACCCGGCGGCGCGGCACGGCCAGCACGAACAGCATCCGCCCCAGCCACGCACCCAAGGCGCGCAGCGCGGGCAGCGGAAGGCGGCCCAGCAGGCCCAAGAGCCAGATGCCGGCACGCGCGATCATCGGCTCGCCTCCGCGGTGGCGGCGACCGCCGCCGGCCCGGCGGCGGCCTCGCCGCGCGGGTGCTTGTAGCGGGCATAGCCCCACAGATACTGCTGCGGGCACTGGCGGATGACGTGCTCCATCGCCTGGTTGATCTGCAACACGGCAGCGTCGAGTTCGGGGGCCAGGGGCACGGGCAAATCCTCCAGATACAAAACATAGCCACGGCCGCGCGGCTCGCGCTCGCAGCGCGCCAGCACCACGGCGGCGCCGGTCTGCTGCGCCAGCCGGGCGGCCAGGGTCATGGTGTAGGCCTCGCGGCCGAAGAAAGGCGACCAGACGCCCTGGCCTTGCGGCGGCACTTGGTCGGGCAGCAGGCCCACGGCCTCGCCGCGGCGCAACGCCTTGATCATCTGGCGAACGCCCTGCAGCGTAGTGGGCACGGCACTGATGCCGGGTCGGTTGCGCGCCGTCTGCATGATCTCGGCCAGCCAGGGCTGGCGCGCAGGCCGGTAGAGGATGGTGATGGGCCCGCGCTCGGCAGCCCAGCGCACGGCCGCGGCCTGCACCGACAGCTCGAAGCAGCCCAGGTGCGGCGTGAGAAAGACGATGCCACGCCCGCGCTCCCAGGCGCGCTCGACGCATTCGGCGTTGACCATCCGCACCGGCGGCGATCCGGCCTGCAGCCACAGGCGCGGCATCTCGGCCACCATGCGGCCCGCGTGGCCCACGGCAGCGGCCACGTCGGCAAAGGCATAGCCGGCGTGGCGGGCGTTGTCGATGAAGCGCCGGCGGTAGGCGGGCGAGCAGGCGAAGACCACCCAGCCGAGAGCGGCGCCGAGCGCATGCGACCAGCGCAAGGGCAGCGCCGCGAGACCATGAAAGAGGGAACGAAACAAGGATGGCACTAGAATGGCCCGGTCGCTGACTTAAATGAGCAACTTGCAGGGCGACGTTAAAAAATTCTGCTAAAGCGTTCGCCAAAGCTTCCGAGCTGAGGGCCAACGCCCAAAAAAGCTGCAAGTACCGGAGTTTATTCAAATGGCGAACGATTTCCTCTTCACATCCGAGTCCGTGTCCGAGGGCCATCCCGACAAAGTGGCCGATCAGATCTCGGATGCCATCCTCGATGCGATCTTCACGCAAGACCCCCTGAGCCGCGTGGCAGCCGAAACGCTGACCAATACCGGCCTGGTCGTCCTGGCTGGCGAGATCACCACCAACGCGCACGTCGATTACATCCAGGTGGCGCGCGACACCATCAAGCGCATCGGCTACGACAACACCGACTACGGCATCGACTACAAGGGCTGCGCCGTGCTGGTGGCCTACGACAAGCAGTCCAACGACATCGCCCAGGGCGTGGACCACGCCAGCGACGACCACCTGAACACCGGCGCCGGCGACCAGGGCCTGATGTTCGGCTACGCGTGCGACGAGACGCCCGAGCTGATGCCCGCGCCCATCTACTACGCGCACCGGCTGGTCGAACGCCAGGCCCAGCTGCGCAAGGACGGCCGCCTGCCCTTCCTGCGCCCCGACGCCAAGAGCCAGGTCACGATGCGCTACGTGGACGGCAAGCCCCACAGCATCGACACCGTGGTGCTCTCCACACAGCACCATCCCGACCAGTCCGAGACGGCCACCAAGATGAAGGCCAGCTTCGTCGAGGCCGTGATCGAGGAGATCATCAAGCCCGTGCTGCCCAAGGAGTGGCTGCAGGACACGAAGTACCTCATCAACCCCACTGGCCGCTTCGTCATCGGCGGCCCGCAGGGCGACTGCGGCCTGACCGGCCGCAAGATCATCGTGGACACCTACGGCGGCGCCTGCCCGCACGGCGGCGGCGCCTTCAGCGGCAAGGACCCGACGAAGGTGGACCGCTCGGCCGCCTACGCCGCGCGCTACGTGGCCAAGAACATCGTCGCCGCAGGCCTGGCGCGCCAGTGCCAGATCCAGGTGAGCTACGCCATCGGCGTGGCCCGCCCGATCAACGTCACCGTCTATACCGAAGGCACGGGCGTGATCCCGGACGACAAGATCGCCGGGCTGGTGCAGGAGCACTTCGACCTGCGCCCCAAGGGCATCATCCAGATGCTGGACCTGCTGCGCCCCATCTACGAAAAAACCGCCGCGTACGGCCACTTCGGCCGCGAAGAGCCCGAATTCACCTGGGAAAAAACGGACAAAGCCCAAGCGCTGCGCGCAGCGGCCGGGCTGTAAAGCCTGGCGCTGGGCCGGGCGCTAAGCCCGCGCGCTCGGGCACAAGCCAAGCCGTGGGCTTTGAGGCGGAGGTCCTATCGCGCACCGATGTGAACACCCGCCGTCAGCGCCTCGGGCCTCGCGGCCCTGCGATGACCGGCGGCGCCTAGCGCCCTCCCGCATCAGCGCCCTCCTACGCTCACCGCCCTCGCCCACCGACGGGCCCCTCGCCTGGCAAGGGCTAAGGTACCTCCAGCGGCATGACTTTCCATGCCACCCATTCAAGGAGGCCCACCATGCTCAAGTTCGCCATCATCTTTGCCCTGATCTCGCTGGTCGCCGGCGCCATGGGCTTCACCGGCGTTGCCGCAGGCGCTGCCGGCATCGCCAAGATCCTGTTCGTGCTTTTCCTCGTGCTGGCCGTCATCTTCGTGGTGCTGGCAGTACTTGGCGTGGGCGCCGCCCGCAAGGTACTGAAGTAAGCGGGTTGGCGGGCCCAGAGGGTCCTTGGCAGGGCCCGCTGACGTGCCATCATGCGCCGAGGCCCTGAACGGGCCTGACCATGATCCGAGGAACCCGTCCCATGTCCCGCTCGATCCAGTTGCTCGTTATCGACCCGCAGAACGATTTCTGCGACCTGCCTGCCCATTGGCATGGCCACGATCCCCTGGCCGATGCCGCCATCGCGCCGTCGCTGCCCGTCGCCGGCGCGCATGCCGACCTGCAGCGGCTGGCCGGCTGGCTGAGCCGAGAGGGCTCCCGCCTCGACGAGGTCACGATCACGCTCGATTCGCACCAGCGATACGACGTGGCGCACCCGGGCTTCTGGCGTGCCGACGGGGGTGGCGAGATCGTCCCTTTCACCCCCATCACCGCCGCACAGGTTCGGTCCGGTGAGTTCGCTCCGCGCGATGCCGCAGCGCTGCCCCGGGTGATGGCGTATCTGGATGCGCTGGAAGCGCTCGGCCGCTACACGCTGGTGGTCTGGCCGGTGCATTGCGAAGTGGGAAGCTGGGGGCACGGCGTGCATGCCGGCCTGCTCGCCGCCTGCGCTGCCTGGCAGGCCGAGCGCGGCCGCGCCGTGTGCAACGTCTTCAAAGGAATGAACCCTTGGACCGAGCACTACAGCGCCATCCAGGCCGAGGTGCCGGACGCCGCCGACCCACACACCGCGCTCAATACCCGGCTGCTGGACGCGGTGGGCAAGGCCGACCTGCTGATCGTGGCAGGAGAGGCCGGCAGTCACTGCGTGCGCGCCACCACCGAGCACCTGTTGCAGTACCTGCCGCAAACCCACCCGCGCTGGCAGCCCCGGCAGTTGCTGCTGCTGACCGACTGCATGAGCCCGGTGCCGGGTTTCGAGATGCAGCAGGAAGACTTCCTTGCCGCCATGCGTGCGCAGGGCGTTCAACTGGCGACCACGGCCGACATTCACCTGAACGACTGACGGCTTGAACCACCAGCGATCGCTGACCACCCGCCGCAACCGCCGAAGCTCAGCGATCACCGGCCGAGCAGCGCGCGGTACGGCACAACCCCGCTGGCATTTACGTCAAAATGCCCTGCAGCGCAGGTATTGCAAGCGCATGCCGCTCACTTTTTCATAGAGACTTCCCCTCCCAACTCTGCGCGCCGGCCAGTCTGCCAGGGCTCCAGCACGCAACCGCCTTTCCCCTTCGCGCATGTACGACACCGCCATCCTCATCGGCCGTTTCGAGCCCGTCCACCACGGCCACCTGGCGCTGCTGCGGCAGGCGCTGGAAAGGGCCCCGCAGGCCATCGTCATCATGGGATCGGCATGGCAGGCGCGCTCGCCCAAGAACCCTTTCGCGTGGACCGAACGCCAGGCCATGCTGCTGGACGCGCTGCCCGCCCCCGAACGCGCCCGCGTCACCGTGCTGCCGGTGCGCGACCACTACAACGAGGCGCGCTGGGTCGCCGCCGTGCGGCAGGCCGTGGCGCAGCACACCGCGCCCGGCGCGCGCATCGGGCTCGTGGGCCATTTCAAGGACGCCAGCAGCAGCTATCTGCGCGCCTTTCCCGGCTGGCAGCTGATCTCCGCCGAGCGCCAGGGCAGCATCGACGCCACCGCCATCCGCGACGCCTACTTCGGCGCCACCGATGCGCAGGACGTGCCCCGGGCGCTGCAGCCGCTGGCCGGGCAGATGCCCACCAGCACGCTGGACTTCCTGCAGCGCTTCGCCGCAGAACCCGCCTACGCCGCACTGCAGCAGGAATGGCGCATGCTGCGCGACTACCACGCCGCCTGGGCCGCAGCGCCCTACCCGCCCGTCTTCGTCACCGTCGATGCCGTGCTGCGCTGCCAGGACCAGGTGCTGCTCATCCGCCGCGCCCACGCGCCCGGCAAGGGCCAGCTGGCCGTGCCCGGCGGCTTCCTCGAACAGCGCGAAACCGTCTGGCAATCGTGCCTGCGCGAGCTGCAGGAAGAAACCCACTGCGCTCTGCCCGAAGAACGCATGCGCGCCGCGCTGCGCGAGGCCACTGTGTTCGACCACCCCGACCGCAGCCAGCGCGGCCGCACCATCACCCACGCGCACTACTTCGACCTGGGCGCCGACGCCTTCCCCGCCGTGCGTGCCGACGACGACGCGGCCGAAGTGCTGTGGATGCCCATCGAGCGGCTCGCCGGGCTGGAAGACGCCTTCTTCGAGGACCATTTCCACATGCTCGACCACTTCCTGGACATCACGGGCCAGAGCGCCTGAAACACCTGAAGCACCTGCATCGGGGGTTTACGCCAATGCCTCCATTGGCATCGTTGAGCCCTCAAAAGTGATTGGATCGTTATCGCTCGTCTTCCTACACTGCGCCGCACCCGCCCCCACCGGATGCCGGGACCACAACGAGGAGGAGACGAGAGATATGCACCACCGATCAGCATCCACCACCCGCCGGGCCCTGCTCGGCACCGCTGCGGCCGCCACGGCCTCCGGCCTGCTGGCGCCGCTGCCCGGCTTCGCGCAGGCGAACGCCAACGCCTGGCCCGCAAGGCCCGTCTCGCTGGTCGTGGGCTACCCGCCCGGCGGGCTGACCGATGTGGGCGCACGCGCCATCAGCCGCGGCCTGGCCCAGTCGCTGGGCCAGCCCTTCACGGTCGAGAACAAGCCCGGCGCCTCAGGCAACATCGCGGCCGCCGAGGTCCACCGCGCAGCGCCCGACGGCTACCGCCTGCTGGTGGCCAACACCAGCCTCACGATCAACCCGCACACCTACGACTCGCCTTCGCCCCACCCGAACGACTTCACGCCCATCGGGCTGATCCTCGAATCGCAGCTGGTGCTGTGCGTTCACCCCTCCTCGCCCGCGAAGGATCTGGCGGGCTTCGCCGCCTGGGTCCGGCAGGGCGCGGCCTCCGGCGGCTTCAGCTATGCCTCGGCCGGCAGCGGTGGCAACACGCATCTGGCCATGGAATACCTGCGCGAACGCGCCGGCCTGCCGGCCATGACGCAGATCCCCTACAAGGGCAGCGCGCCCGCCATCCAGGACCTGGTGGGCAACCAGTTGCCCTGCCTGATCGACGCGGCCTCGCTGCTGCTGCCCTTCATCCAGGGCGGCAAGCTGCGGCCGATTCTGGTGACCGGCGCCACGCGGCTGCCCGCGCTGCCGCAGGTACCCACGGCGCAGGAACTGGGCCTCAAGAACTTCGACGTGACCGTCTTCGTGGGCCTCTGGGGCCCGCCCCGGCTGCCCGCCGACATCGCACGCCGCACCAACGCCGCCCTGGCCACAACACTGGCCGATCCGGCCGTAGCCGGCCCTATCGCCAAGAACGGCGATCTGGTGGGCGGCGGCGGGCCCGAGCGCCTGGCCGCGCTGACGCGGGACAGCTATCAGCTCTGGGTTGATATCGCGCGGCGCAACGGCATCAAGGCAGGCTGACGCGAGGCCGCACGCCCCATGAAGGAGACACCCGGCCACGGAGGGCCGGGCCGCATGCTTTCACACGCGGACTGCGGGAACCTGCCGCCCTCTGCTCGCCCCCACCCAGTGCGAAAGCAGGCCCCGGGTCACCACGCGCAGGCGGGTGGCGACGGGAAGGCCCTCGTCCTATCAGGCGGCCCGGGCCGGCGAAGTCGCTCTTGGAGGCGCCGCTTGCGGATGCCGCCGGCATCGCCGCGGGAGAAGACCGCCCCCAGCGAGAGGACCTGGTCGGAGGCGACCATCTGCCGATCGACGTATTCACCGCCGCCGCGGCGCATACCGCCAGAGGCCACGAGCAGCCGCCCGCAGCTCTTGGCCTGCATGCGGTTCGCGCTGCACACGACGACGCAGCTGGCTGGCTGGATGGATGGATGGAGCGAGGAAGGGATCAGGATGCGCAGCAGGTTCGACGTGGGCGTCAGCTGGTAGGTGTGTGTCGCGCAGGACGGCTGTTCAGCCCCCATGCCGGCTTGCGAACGGCGACGAGCGCTTACACACCAGTCACCCATTCGTCGCACCCCATCTTGAAAATAGGACGAATGCCCGTATCATTAGCACTCGATGCCGGCGAGTGCTAACAACACACTCCGGCTGCCATCCCGGGCACCGGCCCCGAGCCGGTGTCCTCTTGTTGAGACCGCAGTCCTTTTTTGAACCAGGAGAGATGCAAATGAATCTTCGCCCCCTGCACGATCGCGTGATCGTCAAGCGCATTGAAAGCGAAACCACGACCGCCTCCGGCATCGTGATCCCCGACAACGCTGCCGAAAAGCCCGATCAAGGCGAAGTCCTGGCCGTGGGCCCCGGCAAGAAGAACGACAAGGGCGAAGTCGTCGCCCTGAACGTGAAGGTCGGTGACCGCGTTCTGTTCGGCAAGTACTCGGGCCAGACCGTCAAGGTCCACGGCGACGAGCTGCTGGTGATGAAGGAAGACGACCTGTTCGCAGTCGTCGAGAAGTAATCCTTCTCCCGCACCGCAAACACTCATATTTCCATAGCTGCTCGCGGTTGATACACAAGCGCCAGCAGCCGTTTTGAACCCAATTTTGAGGAGCCAAACATGGCAGCAAAAGACGTAGTTTTCGGCGGCGAAGCCCGCGCCCGCATGGTTGAAGGCGTGAACGTTCTGGCCAACGCGGTCAAGGTCACCCTGGGCCCCAAGGGCCGTAACGTGGTGCTCGAGCGCTCCTTCGGCGCCCCCACCGTGACCAAGGACGGCGTGTCCGTGGCCAAGGAAATCGAACTCAAGGACAAG
>JBHIWE010000013.1:0-35454 GCA_041987645.1 Acidovorax sp.
CGCAATGCGCGTGGCAATCGCCTCGCCCACCTGCGTGGTGTTGGCCGTGCCGCCCAGGTCGGGCGTGCGCGGGCCGCTCTTGATGGTTTCTTCAATGGCGCTGACCATGGCGTCGTGCGCCGCGCGGCCTGCGCCCTGGCCTTGCGTCAGGAAGTCCAGCATCAGCGCGCCGGACCAGATCATGGCAATCGGGTTGGCGATGTTCTTGCCGTAGATGTCGGGCGCCGAGCCGTGCACGGGCTCGAACAGACTCGGGAAGTGGCGCTCGGGGTTGAGGTTGGCCGAGGGGGCCAGGCCGATGGTGCCGGTGGTGGCCGGCCCCAGGTCCGAGAGGATGTCGCCGAAGAGGTTGGTGGCAGCCACCACGTCGAAGCGCCCGGGCTCCAACACGAAGCGGGCGGTGAGGATGTCGATGTGCTGCTTGTCCAGCGTCACCTCGGGGTAGTCCTGGGCGACGGCGTCGGCGCGCTGGTCCCACCAGGGCATGCTGATGGCGATGCCGTTGCTCTTGGTCGCGAGGGTCACGTGCTTCCTGGCGCGGCTTTGGGCCAGATCGAAGGCGAACTTCAGCAGCCGCTCGGCGCCCTTGCGCGAATAGACTGATTCCTGGATCACGATCTCGCGGTCGGTGCCCTCGTACATGATGCCGCCCAGAGAGGTGTATTCGCCTTCGGTGTTCTCGCGCACGACGAAGTAGTCGATGTCTCCAGGTTTGCGGCCGGCCAGCGGGCAGGGCACGCCTTCGAATAGGCGCACGGGGCGCAGGTTGATGTACTGCTCGAACTCGCGCCGGAACTTCAACAGCGAACCCCAAAGCGAGACGTGGTCGGGCACAGTGGCCGGCCAGCCCACGGCGCCGAAGTAGATCGCATCGAAGCCCTTGAGCTGCGCCTTCCAGTCGTCCGGCATCATCTGGCCGTGCGCTGCGTAGTAGTCGCAGCTCGCCCAGTCGAATTCGGTGACCTGCAGGTCGATACCGAACCGCTGGGCCGCAGCGCGCAGAACGCGCAGGCCTTCTGGCATGACTTCCTTACCGATGCCGTCCCCGGCGAGAACTGCGATGCGGGTGGTGATAGGTGCTTGCATGATGGTGTCTCCGATGACGTGGGGCCGCCGGCGCCTGAATGCGGAAACCGACGGCATGGCTGCATTGTTGTGCGGCGCCCGCATTCATACAATGGCCTTCCTGTGGTCTCATTGTTCACACATCGTGCATAGATTTCCTGCGACCGACGACCTGCGCGTATTCACCGTGGTGGCGCGCAAATCCAGCTTCGCAGATGCGGCGGTGGAACTGGGTGTGTCGCCGGCTTATGTGAGCAAGCGCATCCGGCTGCTGGAGGAGGACTTGGCCGTCAAGCTGCTGCACCGCACCACGCGCCGCGTGGCGGTGACGGAGGAGGGCGAGCGGGTCTTCCACTGGGCGCAGCGCATCCTGGACGACGTGGACCAGCTGATGCAGGAAGTGGCTGTTACCCGCCGCGAGCCGCGCGGCCTGCTGCGGGTGAGCTGCAGCTTCGGCTTCGGCCGGCGCGTGCTGGCACCAGCGCTCTCCACCCTGGTGGAGCGGCATCCGGCGTTGCAGGTGCGCCTGGAGGTGTTTGACCGGCTGGTGGATGTGGCGGGCGAAGGCTTCGATCTGGACGTGCGGGTGGGCGACGAGATTGCGCCGCACTTGATCGCGCGGCGGCTGGGAAGCAACCACCGCGTGCTCTGTGCGGCGCCCGCCTATCTGGCGCGCCAGGGTGTGCCGCGCACGGTGGCGGATCTTTCCGCTCATGATTGCCTGGTCATCAAGGAGCGCGACCATCCTTTCGGTGTGTGGCGGCTGCGCAGCGGCTCGGCGGAGCATACGGTCAAGGTGCGGGGGCCCTTGTCGGCCAACAACGGCGAGATGGCAGTGCAGTGGGCGGTGGATGGGCGCGGCATCGTGCTGCGCTCGCTGTGGGACGTGGGTGATGAACTGGAATCGGGCCGGCTGCTGCGCGTGCTGCCCGAATGGCAGCAGGAGGCGAATATCTGGGCGGTCTATCCGACGCGGCTGGACCGCTCCGCCAAGGTGCGTGTGTGTGTCGAGTTCCTGGAGGAATACGTCGCCCAGGCCGTGCGCGGCGGAGGGGGGCGGCCAGATGGAGCCGATCGCTCACCGGCGTAGCCACCAAGAAAAATGCCGGCACTCCAGGGATGGAGTACCGGCATCCGGTGTGCGGCTTCTGGCGTTAGGCCAAGCCCGGCGCTGCGGGCTCTGGCGGATCAGTTGGCCAGCGCGGCCTTCACAGCGGCGGACACCTGGCCCATGTCGGCCTTGCCGGCCAGTTGCGTCTTCACCGCACCCATGACCTTGCCCATGTCGCCGGGGCCCGAGGCGCCCAGCTCGGTCACGATGGCCTTGACGGCAGCGGCGACCTCGTCGGCCGACATGCGTTCGGGCAGATAGGCCTGCAGCACGCTCATCTCGGACTTTTCCTTGTCGGCCAGATCCTGACGGCCTGCGCCTTCGAAGGCAGCGATGGAGTCCTTGCGCTGCTTGATGAGCTTGTCCACGATGGCGACGATGGCTGCGTCGTCCAGCGTGATGCGCTCATCGACTTCCTTTTGCTTCATCGCGGCCTGCAGCAGGCGGATGGTGCCCAGGCGCTCGGAGTCCTTGGCGCGCATCGCGGTTTTCATGTCTTCGGTGATCTGGTCCTTGAGGCTCATGGGATGCTTTCTGTCGGTTGGTGGCGGTGGACAGGGTTTGCCCAAAGGCTTTCGATGTGGGCGCAGTGTCGTGCGCTGCAGGCGAAGGCGCGAGCGCGCCGGAAAGCGCTTGGGCAAACCCGATAAACGAAAAAACCCGCGCTCGGCGTCCCTAGCGCGGGTTCTCGGCGGTAAGGCCGGCTGTCTGGATCAGTACAGCTTCTTGGGCAGCTGCATGCTGCGCACGCGCTTGTAGTGGCGCTTGACGGCGGCAGCCTTCTTACGCTTGCGCTCTGCGGTGGGCTTTTCGTAGAACTCACGGGCGCGCAGGTCGGTCAGCAGGCCCAGCTTTTCGATGGTGCGCTTGAAGCGGCGCAGCGCCACGTCGAAGGGTTCGTTCTCTTTAACGCGAATGGTGGTCATTAGCTCAATTTTTCCAAAATGTGCCGGCAGAGGGTTTCCAGGAGATCGGGCCTGAAAGCCATACGCGGCGAAAATTCCCCGTCTATAACTAGTATTGGCCGACGGGGTTTGCCAGCAAAGCCGGAGATTATAGCCGGCTTGCAGGATGCATGGGCTTCAGTCCGCGCGGGGATGGTCCCGTGCTGCCTTCGAGCCTATGGGAAGGCGCCTTTCGGGCGTGCCGGGCTTGGCTCTTGCTTCGCTCTTGAGGCATCCCAAGCAGCGTATCGTCCGCCCAGGGCCTGACTACCTATTTTTTGTTCCAAGGGTCGCTTCACCGCGCTGCCCAACGCGCTTCCCATCGGGGTTTCCATCACATGTCTATCGTGCAACGAGTTTCCCGCTGGCTGGGCCGGCTCAGCGTGGGGCGCAAGCTCATGCTCATCTATTTGCTCGATCTGACGGCGGTGATCTACGTATCGGGCATCCTGATTCACGAAAAATTCCTGGCCATCGATTTCGCACGCAAGGAGATCGTGGGAACGGCCTATGCCTCGGCGGTGCGCGATGTGTTGCTGGAGGCCTTCCTTCATCAAGACGGCGGCCCCCCGACCCTGGTGGTGGAGCGTTTGCAGCGCGTGCGCTTGCAGTACGACGGCCAGCTCAAGACCGCGGACAGCGCGCAGCGTTTCGAGACGCTGCTGCGACCGCCCGAAGGCGATGCGGCGTCTACCGAACCACGCGATGCCGGCCGAGCCCGGCTGCTGAGCGAGGGGCGGGAGTTGATGACCACCGTGGGCAACCAGTCCAATCTCATCCTTGATCCCGATCTGGACAGCTACTACGTGATGTCGCTGATCCTGCTGCGCTTTCCGGAGCTCCTGCAGGTCACTCACGACATCGCCGGCTTCATGGGGGAGCCCGAGCGGCCTGGCCCGACGGCGCATCGCTCGGCGGAACTGCTCACCCTCGCGGGCCGGCTGGACGCGGTGATGGTCGGCATTGATTCGGACTACAACCAGGCTTTTATCGCCGGCTCGCCTGCCTTGCGCTCTGCGCTGGCTCAGCATCGACAGGCGCTGGCCGCTGCGGGTGCCGACTTCCAGGCGCTGCTGCAAGCCATCGCGCAGGGCGATACGCATGCGGCCCAGGCGGAGCTGCCCGACCGCCAGCGCTCCCTGCTGGCCAATCTGCAGGTGGCCTGGGAGCAGGGAACGCTGCAGCTGGACGGGCTGCTTCAGACGCGCGTGCATGACCTGTTTGCCCGGATGTGGCTGCACATGGGCACGGCCCTGGTGCTGTTGGGCTGCATCCTGAGCGTGGTCACGCTGGTGGCTCGGCAGATCGCCAAGCCGCTGCAGCAGCTATCCCGCGTGGCCGACGAGGTGCGCCGGACCGGCGACCACAGCCTGCGCGCAAACTGGAGCAGCAGCGACGAGATAGGCCGTCTGGTGACAGCCTTCAACAGCATGCTGGCGCAGCTGGACCGCGAGCGCCTGCTGCAGCAGGAGCTGGCCGCCAGCGCCCGTGCCGCCGAGGCGCAGCGCGAGCTGGTGGAGGCCTTTCCGATCCCGATGGTGGTGACCTCGGTTCCCGAGCACGAGGTACTGCACGCCAACGAGCCAGCCATGCCCTGGCTCAACGGCACGATGCGCGACCCATGGCGCCGCGGCATGGACCCGGGTGTGCGCGCCCGGTTCTTTCAGCGCTTGGCGGACCAAGGCGTGGTCGATGAGTTCGAGGTGCGCTGGAAGGGCAGTGCCGAGCCGCTCTGGGCCGTGCTGTCGGCGCGCAGACTGCAATTCCAGGGGCGCGAGGCGATGCTGACGGCCTTCACTCCGATCAACGTGCTGAAGTTGATGGAGCAGCGCCTGGAGCTCTGGGCCAAGGTGTTCGAAGCCTCCTCCGAGGGCATCATCATCATGTCGGCCGACCAGCGCATCCTGAGCGTGAACCATGCCTTATGCCGCAGCACGCACCACGACTTCTACGAACTGCTCGGCGAAGACCTCGCTTTCTTGCTTGAGGACGCGGGCGACCCACCCCTTGGTGCCGTCATAGCCCGCACGCTGCAGGACAAGGAATCCTGGCAGGGTGAGGTGCGTCTGCGCCGCCGCTCTGGCGAAACTTACCCGGCCTGGCTGATGGTGTCGGCCGTGCGCGAGGGGGGCAAGGGCGGGGTGGTCACCAACCACATCGGCATCGCCATCGACATTACCGACCGCAAGCGCAACGAGGAACGCATCGAGTTCCTCGCGCACCATGACGTGCTGACCGAGCTGCCCAACCGCTCGCTGTGCGTGCAGCGGCTGCAGGCCGCGCTGGCGCAGGCCAGCGCCAGCGCGGAGCGTGTGGCCGTGCTCTTCATCGACCTCGACCGCTTCAAGGCCATCAACGACACGCTGGGCCATCACATCGGCGACGGATTGCTGCGCTCCGTGGCCGGGCGGCTGGCGCAGGCCACGCGCCATGGGGATACGGTGAGCCGGCTGGGTGGTGATGAATTCGTCATCATCATGCGAGACGTGGAAGGGCCGGCGGACGTGCTGCAAACCGTGGAGCACCGTCTGATCCCGCTGATCCGCCAGAGCCATATGGTGGAGGAGCACGAACTCAACGTGTCGTGCAGCGTAGGCATTGCCGTCTTTCCGGAAGATGGCGCCGATCTGGATGAACTCATGCGCCGAGCCGATGCGGCCATGTATGAAGCCAAGACCGCCGGCCGCGACATGGCGCACCTCTATTCGCTGGAGACCGACCAGCGCGTGCAGGCGCGGCAGGCCATGGAGCAGTCGCTGAGGCGAGCGCTGGATCGCCGGGAGTTCGCTCTGCACTACCAGCCCCGTATGTCGACCCGGACGTGCCAGCCCACCGGCCTGGAGGCGCTCCTGCGTTGGCGCCACCCGTCGCTCGGCGAGGTGCTGCCAGGCGAGTTCATTCCCATCGCGGAAGAAGCGGGGCTGATCCGGCCCATCGGCGCGTGGGTGCTGGACCAGGCCTGCGCGCAGTGGGCGCTCTGGCACGCCTCTGGGGCCCAAGGCGGGCTTGCCGGCCTGCCGGTGTCGGTGAATCTCTCGGCCGAGCAGCTAGCCGACCCGCAACTGGTGCCCGACATCGCGGCGCTGCTGGCGCGCCATGGCATGCCTGCCGACCGCCTCGAACTGGAAATCACCGAATCTCAGCTGATGGACCACGCGGGCTTGGCGCAGGGGCAGCTCGCGGCACTCAAGCAGTTGGGCGTGCAACTGTCCATCGACGATTTCGGCACGGGCTATTCGAGCCTGGCCTACCTGAAGCGCTTCGCGATCGACAAGCTGAAGGTGGACAAGTCCTTCATCCGCGACATGCTCGCGAGTCCGGCCGACATGGCGATCACCCGCGCCATCATTGGTCTGGGCCATACGCTGGGGTTGCAAGTGGTGGCAGAGGGCGTGGAAGACGAGGGCACGCGGGGCATGCTGGAGTCCCTTGAATGCGACGAGGTGCAAGGCTATCTTTTCAGCTGCGCGCTGCCGCCCGATGCGTTGCAACGCTGGATTGCAGATGCGGCTGCGAGGCCGCCGCAGCCTGCCCGTTGCGCAGAATCGACCGAGCAAGCCTGACGGCCATGCTTGCTCGCGATGCGGAACTGAGAGCCTGTTCAATCCCCCTGAAGGTGAGCGGCGCTCGGGGAACGAAAAGAGCGCTGGCGGAGATCATCAGGAGCCCGCCGTTCGAGATCCTCACGCCCGCTGCGGGACGGGGGCGCAAGGTGGATGGACATGGGGTGCGTTATGCACTCCCTTATGGAAGCAGGCCGTTCGCAACAGGTTCTGGGCACCCCCCCTGGGTGGGGATATGGTGGCATTGACGGCGCGATCTCCCTTCCGGCAAAGGAGGGGCCGTGACGTGGCGCACGGGTGCGGCTTCGCCCGCGCAGTGAACTTTTCGCGCATACACTGGGTTGCATCACCACAATGGAGTCCGCCCTCATGAAATCCCTGATCGCACTGGTTCTGCTGGCATCGTCCGTCGCCGGCTGCGCGGTATATACCCCGTCTGGTTCTGTCGTCGTCGACCCTGCCGGCCCCCAAGGCTCCGGTGGCGGAAAGTTCTGCCCTCCGGGCCAAGCCAAAAAAGGCAATTGCTGAGCGGAAATGCCCTGCCCGCGCGTCGTGCGGGCGTTTGTTCGTCCAGCCCGGGCGTCGGACCTCTCCCCTCCGGCAGCCCGATATGCGGGCTTCAGGAGTCCGCTGGGTTGAAGGCGGCTTTTTGATGGGCTAGCCTGGGCCGACCTGCTGAATGGGTCGCGGCGGATCACCGAACGACCTCCGCTCTCGCGGCCGGGCCGCTGCGAGACTCGATATGCGCTCACCGGCAAGAGCCACGAAGCCGACACGTGTCGGTGGCGACGCCGGCTCGACGGAGTGGCGCAGGCAAACGGCCCCTTCGTTTGCTGGGATGCTCACGCCGACCGGGATGCGCCATTTGCTTTTGCATGCGCAGAGCCCCCCCGCCATGGGATGCGGCAGGCGTTGGCCACGCATCTGCCGCAGGTGGGAAGATTGGCTGGGCGCAGCCCTCGCTGACCAAAGTCCAGCCGCCCCGCAGTGCTTGATTTCCGGGCGCTTGCTGCTCTCTAAATGATAGCGAATCCGGTCTATCAGAGCACAAATATCTTTCCGGGATTCAAGATGTTCTGCGGGTCCAGGGCCTGCTTGATCGCGCGCATCATGGCCACGGCGCCGGGGCCGGTTTCGTCAAGCAGGAAGCCCATCTTGTGGATGCCCACCCCGTGTTCGCCGGTGCAGGTGCCGCCCATGGACAGGGCACGGGCGACCAGCTGGTGGTTCAGGGCTTCGGCGGTCTGGCGTTCGGCGGGGCTGTCCGGGTCGATTAGGTAGCCGAAGTGGAAGTTGCCGTCGCCCACGTGGCCGACGAGGAAGTAGGGGATGCCGCTGGCGTCGGCCTCGGCCACGGAGTCCAGCAGGCAGTCGGCCAGGCGGCTGATGGGCACGCAGGTGTCGGTGCTGATGGCGCGGCAGCCGGGGCGGCTCTGCACGGCAGCGAAGTAGGCGTTGTGCCGCGCGGTCCACAGGCGCGTGCGCTCCTCGGGCGTGGTGGCCCATTCGAAGGCGTTGCCATTCCACTCTTGCGCGAGGGATTGCACGGTCTCGGCCTGTTCCTGCACGCCGGCGGGGGAGCCGTGGAATTCCATGAGCAGCATGGGCTCTTCGCGCAGGCCCAGCTTGCTATGGGCGTTGACCATGCGCACGGTGTTGGCGTCGATCAGCTCCACGCGGGCAATGGGCACGCCCAGCTGGATGGTCTGGATGACGGTGCGCACGGCGGCCTCGATGCTCGGGAAGGAGCAGATGGCGGCGCTCACGGCTTCGGGCAGGGGATAGAGGCGCAGCGTGACTTCGGTGATGACGCCCAGCGTGCCTTCGCTACCCACCAGCAGGCGGGTCAGGTCGTAGCCGGCGGCGCTCTTCTTGGCGCGGGTGCCGGTGCGGATGGCCTCGCCCGCAGCCGTGACCACTTCCAGCGCCAGCACGTTCTCGCGCATGGTGCCGTAGCGCACGGCGTTGGTGCCGCTGGCGCGCGTGGCGGCCATGCCGCCGATGCTGGCGTCCGCGCCCGGGTCGATGGGGAAGAACAGGCCCGTGTCCTTGATGGCTTCGTTCAGCTGCTTGCGGGTGATGCCGGGCTGCACGGTGACGGTGAGGTCGTCGGCATCTACGCGCAGCAGGCGGTTCATGCGCGAGACGTCGATGCTGATGCCGCCCTGGATGGCGAGCAGGTGGCCTTCGAGCGACGAGCCCGCGCCGTAGGGGATCACGGGCACGCCGTGTTGCGCGGCCAGGCGCACGGCATCCATCACATCCTGCGTGCTTTCGGCGAACACCACGGCCGAGGGCGGCGGCGCCTGGATCGAGCCTTCGTCGCGGCCGTGCTGCTCGCGAACGGCCTGAGCCTGCGAACACTGGCTGCCGAACCGGTCCTGCAGCGCCTGCAAAAAGGCCGGAGGCACCGGGCGCAGGTGGAACGTGGGCAGCAGGTGGGCGGTGGCGGTGGGGGCGTTCATGGCATGTGTCTCCGGGCAGCCGGGGGGGCTCTGGGGATTGTAGGCAGCGGATCGGGACGCTGCACCAGCGATGGCGAGGCCAGGAAAAAGGCCCGCCGCCCCCGGTGGAGGACGGCGGGCCGCAGGCCATGAAGTTTCAGTCAGTGAGGAATGAATGAGCGAGTGAGAAGAGGAAGTGTGCGATCTTCAGCGTTGGCGTCCTCCTGTTCTGGCGGAGCGATCCGCCCGGGTGGTTTCGGCAAGGGTTGCGCCACCCAATGCGGCGCGGGTTGCAGGACTGCTGGAGGTCGATGAAGACGTAGACAGCCTGGCTGAACTGGCCGGCGTGGGGCTTTGCGCCTGCGCTGTCACGCCGCCTACCGCGATGGCTGCGAACAGCATCACGCTGCGGGCATCGAACGGAAAAGACCTTCCTGACGGGGATCGGGGCATGGGGTCTGGCTCCTCGAATTGCGTTGAACAGGCCTCTATTGCACCGTGCCGTGGCGCTGCCAGCCAGCACTTTTGCCAGCCGTTGCCCGGTCACACAATCGGTTGGACCGTGTAACGCAAAAGCGCCGTCACGGCGTGGATTCAGGAGAAATCGCGCTAGGGGAAACCCACAGACACACATCGCCACAAGCGCATGGGCATGGGCATGGGCATGGGCATGGGCATGGGCATGGGCATGCAGCGTCCTGCTGCGGCGCGGCGCGATGGCCGGCGATGCCTCGCGGTCCTCACGCCAGCGGCGTGACGTGGTCGGCGAAGCGTTGGGCCGACGCGGGCAGGTCGGCGAAGCTGCGGGCGTACAGGTTGAGTTCGCGGTCGGCCCAGGCGTCGGTGAGCGCCACGGCGCGCAGCGTGGTCGCCTCGCCGAGCGCGCGGAAGGCGCCGGCCGGCATCACGCCCAGGCCCAGGCCGCTTTCGACCATGCGGCACATCGCGCTCAGGCTGTCTACTTCCATGCGGCGGCCCAGCACGCGGCGCGTGGCACGCGCCTCCTGCGCCAGCGCCTGCTGCACGGTGCTGCTGTCGCGCAGGCCGATCTGCGGGTAGGCCAGCGCGCGTTCGTAGGCCACCTTGCGCAGGCGTGCCAGCGCGTGGCCGCGCGGCACTACCAGCACCAACTGCTCGCGCCGGTAGGGGCGGGCCTGCAGGCCCAGCACTTCTTCGCTGGCGCCGCAGATGCCGATGTCGGCCGTGCCCTCGCGCACAGCCTGTGCTACCGCGCGGCTGGCTGCCTGGCGCAGGTCGATGCGGATGTCCGGGTGGCGCTGCATGAAACCGGCGATCTCGGCCGGCAGGAATTGCTCCACCACCGACGCGCTGGCGCACACCGTGACGTGCCCGCGCACGCCCTGGGCGAAATCGCCCAGATCTGCATGCAGGTGCTCCACCGCCACCAGGATGGCGTGCGCGTGCAGCAGCAGTTGCTGGCCTGCAGGCGTGGGCCGCGCGCCGCGCGCATGGCGTGTCAGCAGCGGGGCCTGGGCCAGCGCTTCCAGCTCGGCGATGCGCTTGCTCACTGCGGACGCAGCCATCTGCCCGCGTTCGGCTGCCCGCGCGATGCTGCCGGTGTCGCAGACCAGCATGAAGAGGTCGAGCGATCCCAGGTCGAGCTGGCGCAGGAAGTTGCGGGGAGAGAGCAGGCGGGACATGGACGCAGTGGGGGGCTGATGCGGGGGAATGGGCGAAGTCGGCAAGCCATCGCGGTTGGGAACGGCTGCCGGAGATTTTTGCACTTCTCTGCTGAGGGGCTGCGGCCTAGGATGGGTCGCTTGGCTTTTGGCACGCTTAGCAATGATCTTCTCTTCCCAGGATGCCGCGCGCATGGCGCTGGCACTGGTCGCCACTGATGCAGTACGCATCGCCGGCGACACGCCTTTCTTCTATACCTCGGGCTGGGCCAGCCCGGTCTATGTGGACCCGCACGCGCTGCTGTCCGATGTGGCCTGGCGCACCGAGCTGATGGATGCGGCTGCTCGCGCCGTGGCGCCGCTGGTGGGGCAGCGAGGCATTTGTGCCGTGGTGGGGGCAGAGAGTTCCGGCATCGCCTTCGCCGCGTGGCTGGCCGATCGGCTCGGCCTGCCCATGCTCTATTTGCGCAAGCGCCCCATCGGCTGGGGTGTGCAGGCCCAGCTGCAGGGGCGTCTGCCGCGCCGCAACGACGGGCTGCCGGCACGTGTGCTGCTGGTGGACGATGTGACCACCGACGGCCGCTCCAAGATGGCTGCGGCGCAGGCGCTGCGCCAGCTGGGCGTGGATGCGGGCGACGCACTGGTGCTGTTCGACTACGCCATCTATCCCGACACGCCGCAGCGTCTGGCGCAGCAGCAATTGAAGCTGCACGCGCTAGGCTCGTGGGCGCAACTGCATGTAGCGCTGCTGGAAGCAGGGCGCCTGAGTGCCGCGCAGGCGCAGACGCTGGCGGAGTTCACCGCTTCGCCCGCGCAGTGGTCCCTGGCGCACGGCGGCACGGGCGAAAGCCCCGCGGGAGTGACGGCATGAGCGCAGGCATCCACTTTGTGGGGGAAGCCGGAGCCGCAATGCCGTCGTCCGATACCTGGCGCCGCCAGGCCCAAGCGCTGCTGGCCGAGGTAGCCGACGCCACCCGCGACGGCCCTGGCATCACGCGCGAGAGCTATGGTGCCGGCGAAGACGCGGCGCTGCGGCTGCTGGAGCAGCGCGCCGCGGCCATGGGCCTGGCGTGTGAATACGACCGCGCCTGCAATCTCTGGATGCGCCTGCCGGAGGATGCGCGGGACGAGCCGGTGGTGGTGATCGGCTCGCATGTGGACTCCGTTCCCCAGGGCGGCAACTATGACGGTCTGGCCGGCGTGGTGGCCGGCATGCTGGTGCTGGCCACACTGCGTGGGCGCCATGCGGATGCGCCTCCAGTGCGCGTGCTGGCCCTGCGCGGCGAGGAGAGCGCCTGGTACGGCCGCGCCTACATGGGCTCCATGGCCCTGCTGGGACGGCTGCCCGCCGCGGCGCTGCAACTGCCGCACCGCGCCGGGCCGGCTCACGGCACGCTGGGCGAGGCCATGGCGCGGTGCGGCGCGGACGTGTCCGCCATCGCGCAGGGCACGCCGCTGCTGCCGTGCCCCATAGCCGCCTATCTGGAACTGCACATCGAGCAGGGCCCGGTGATGGTGGCGCGTGGCTGGCCGGTGGCGGCGGTGACGGGTATCCGCGGCAATGTGCGGCACAACCGCGTGCGCTGCCTTGGGGAGGCGGGGCATTCCGGCGCCGTGCCGCGTTGGCTGCGCAAGGATGCTGTGCTGGCCGTGGCTCAGCTGCTCTCGCGCATGGATGAGCATTGGCGGGTGCTGCTGCAGATGGGCATGGACCTGGTGATGACCAGCGGCATCTGCACCACGCCGGCCCATTCGCACGCGGTGTCGGTGATTCCGGGCGAGGTGCAGTTCAGCTTCGAGGCGCGCAGCCAGGACGCCGGCACGCTAGAGCGGTTCCACGCGCTGATGCTGGACGAATGCCGGGCCATCGCCGCCGAGCGGGGCGTGCGTTTCGAGTTCGACGACCGGCTCCACACCCCGCCCGCCACCATGGACGAGGGCTGGATTCAGCGTTTCGAGGATGTGGCTGCGCGCGCGGGCCAGACGCTGGAGCGCATTCCCAGCGGGGCGGGTCACGACGCGGCGGTGTTCGCAGCTGCCGGCACTCCGGCCGCCATGCTGTTCGTGCGCAACGCCCACGGCTCGCACAACCCCCAGGAGGCCATGGACATCGGTGACTTCATGCAGGGCACGCAGTGGCTCGCCGAGGGCCTGCTGCGCGACTGAGCCCGGGCCGAGGCACATGGCTGGCGGGGCGGGTGGCGCCGACTTGGTGCCGCCTGAGCCCTTCGAGTCCCTTGCTGAACCAACTTTGTGCGTCAATCTTGCATGCAAGCGGGCACGCTTCATGCTGGCATGCAAGGCATGGCGATTTCTTCCACCGATATCAGCGAACGCATCATCGAAGCGGTGATGGCGCAAAAGCTCGCACCCGGCGCACGCCTGGGCGAGCAGCAGCTGGCCATGCTGTTTGACTGCAGCCGCACCATCGTGCGCGAGGCGCTGACGCGGCTGTCGGTGCGTGGCATCGTCACCGTCAGTGCGCGGCGCGGCTGGTACGTGGTGGAGCCCTCGCAGGACGAGGCGCGCGAGGCCTTTGAGGGCCGCCGCGTGATCGAGCTGGGCCTGATCCGCAGCGCTCGGCCGCTGGGCAAGCCGGCGCTGAAATCCCTCAAGGCCCATCTGGCGCGCGAGCAGGCCGCCGTGTGCGGCAGCGACGTGGGCGCACGCAGCTTTCTGTTGGGCGACTTCCACGTCTGCCTGGCCGAGTGCCTGGGCAACTACCTGCTGGCCGACACGCTGCGCGACTTCACGGCGCGCACCACGCTCATCGCCATGCTTTACCAGTCGTCGCACGACGCCGCCCAGTCGTGCGAAGACCACGTGCGCATCGTCGCGGCGCTGGAGGCGGGCGACACCGCCGGCGCAGAAGCGCTGATGTCCGAGCACATCGACTCGGTGCAGAACCACTTGCGGCTACCGGCCCATGCCGACCCGCTCGCGCAGCTGCGCGGGGCCCTGGCCCCCGTGGTGCGCCAACCCTTGGCGCGCCCCACTGCACGCGCATTGCATTCCAAGGCCGGCAACGCACCGGCTGCAGTCCCTTCCTCGCCGATCGGCGGCAACGACGAACCCCCCTCACCTACCTAGGAGCGCTTCTATGACCCCCATCCGTCGCCACCTCACCCTGGCCCTGGCCGCTGCCGCACTGCTGGGCGGCTCGGCCGCCGTGTACGCGCAGGGCGTGCTGGACAAGATCAACCAGACCAAGACGGTCAAGATCGCCGTGCCCACCGACTACCCGCCCTACGGCTTCGTCGGCCTGGATCTCAAGCCTCAGGGGCTGGATGTGGCCATGGCCGAGCTCATCGCCAAGCAGCTGGGCGCCAAGCTGGAGATGGTGCCCGTCACCAGCGCCAACCGCATTCCCTACCTGCAGACCAAGCAGGTGGACTTGGTGATCTCCACGCTGGGCAAGAACCCCGAGGCCTACATCGTCGCCACGGGCATCTATCTGCTGCTGTCGGTGGGTCTGCGCCACGCGCTGCATTGGGCGGGGCCGCGTTTCATCTTCGGAAAGTGAGAGTGGGCACCATGGTCGATTTCACCTTCTGGGACATCTTTCGCAACCTGCTGCTGGCCGCGCGCTGGACGGTGGTGCTGTCGCTGATCGCCTTCGTCGGCGGAGGCCTCGTGGGGGCGCTGCTGCTGGTGGCGCGCCTCACGCGCGTGCGCTGGCTGGACCGGCTGATCGGCATCTACGTGCAAGTCTTCCAGGGCACGCCGCTGCTGATGCAGCTGTTCCTGGCGTACTTCGGCATCGGGCTGTTCGGCATCAACGTGTCGGTCTGGGTGTCGGTCTCGCTGGCACTCACCCTCTACACCAGCGCCTTCCTCGCAGAGATCTGGCGCGGGTGCGTCGATTCCATCCCTAAGGGCCAGTGGGAAGCAGCGCAGAGCCTGGCTCTGAGCTTCGGCGAGCAGCTGCGCCACGTGGTGGTGCCGCAGGCGCTGCGCATCGCCATCGCCCCCACGGTGGGCTTCATGGTGCAGGTCATCAAGGGAACGGCCCTGGCCTCGGTGGTGGGCTTCGTCGAACTCACGCGCGCCGGCAACATGATCTCCAACGTCACCTACCAGCCGTTCACGGTGTTCGCCTGCGTGGCGCTGCTGTACTTCGCGCTGTGTTATCCCATCAGTCTCTATGCCAAGTTCCTGGAAAGGAAAGTCCATGCAAGCCGTCGCTGAAACCGCAGCTGTAGCCCCGCTGGCCGCCGCGCCCGCATCGGGTGCGCCCATCGTGCAGATCACGGCGCTGCGCAAGTCCTACGGCACCAACGAGGTGCTCAAGGGCATCGACCTGAAGGTCGCGCGCGGCGAGGTCATCGCCATCATCGGCAAGAGCGGCTCGGGCAAGAGCACGCTGCTGCGCTGCATCAACGGCCTGGAGGCGTTCCAGGACGGCGCGCTCACCGTGGACGGCAAGCCGCTGCTGCACGACAGCCCCATGGCGATGCGCGAGCTGCGCCAGCGCGTGGGCATGATCTTCCAGAGCTTCAACCTTTTTCCGCACCTCAGCGTGGGGCGCAACATCATGCTGGCGCCCACGTTGGTCAAGAAGAAGGACAAGGTCGATGCGGCGGAGCAGGCGCGCAAGCTGCTGCTGCGCGTGGGCCTGGCCGAGAAGTTCGACGCCATGCCTGACCAGCTCTCAGGCGGTCAGCAGCAGCGCGTGGCCATCGCACGCGCCCTGGCGATGGACCCGGCCGTGCTGCTGTGCGATGAAATCACCAGCGCGCTCGACCCCGAGCTGGTGGGCGAGGTGCTGCGGGTGGTGGAGAGCCTTGCCGCCGAGGGAATGACGCTGCTGATGGTCACGCACGAGATGGCCTTCGCCCGCAAGGTGAGCAACCGCGTGATCTTCATGCACCAGGGCCGTGTGCACGAGATGGGCCCGCCCGCCGATATCTTCGGCAATCCGCAGACACCGGAGCTGCGGCAGTTTCTGTCATCGCTGCACGACTAGGCGGGTGCTGACGAAATCACCGTCCGAGTGCGAGGCTGCTGAGCACAGCACGCACCTGGGCGAAGCAGCCCCGGCAGCGGATGCCGGCGTCTCGCGATTGCGGTGAACGTGCATGCGGCGCCAGCGTTCATCCCCGGCATGCGTTCGTTCGGCAACCTCACACGCTGGGGCCTTGCGGCGAAGTCTCGGACGCGGGCCTGCCGGCTGCGCGGCGGTGCGCTGCGGGGGGCGCCATGGCGCTTGCTCTGGAGGGGGATGTTTCAGGTCTGACCGATGCGCCCCGGCCTGGTCGCGCTGGCTCGAACGCACGCGCCCCTGCGCCCCTGGGCCCCTGCGCGCGTCCTGCTGGTGGACGCTGTGCCGCCGCGCACGCTGCCGCCGTGATCGGGCTGGCAGTCTTGGCTTGTTGGCCATCCGCCAGAACGCCGACAGGCTCAGTGGGCCGGCAGTGCCTGTGCGCAGGCATGTGCGCTCGCCCAGGCCCACTGGAAGTTGTAGCCGCCCAGCCAGCCGGTGATGTCCACCACCTCGCCGATGAAATACAGGCCCGGCTGCGCGGTGGCCTCCATGGTCTGCTGCGAGAGCGCGCGCGTGTCGATGCCGCCCAGGGTTACCTCGGCCTTCTTGTAGCCTTCGGTCCCGGTAGGCGTCAGCTCCCATCGCGCCAGCTGTTCTGCCAGCCGCGCCAGGGCTTTGTCGGAGGCCTCGTTGATGGGGCGCTGCCAGTCGGGGCTCTGCTGCGCCCAGGTGTCGGCCAGGCGGCTGGGGACATGGCCGGCCAGCTCGTTGGCGATGAGCTTCTTCGACCGGGCCTTGCCCTGGGATAGCGCCCCGGCCAGATCCGTACCCGGCGCCAGGTCGATGGCCAGCGGCGTACCCGGTTGCCAGTAGCTGGAAATCTGCAGCACCGCCGGTCCGGAGAGGCCACGGTGGGTGAACAGCAGGTCTTCGAGAAAGGCGGTGCGGGCCTTTTTCGGGCCGGTCGCGATTTCCACCGGCAGCGCCAGCCCGGCCAGCTGTGCATACGGCGCCCAGGCGTCGCCATCGAAGGTGAGCGGCACGAGGCCCGGGCGGCGCTCCACCAGCGCAATGCCGAACTGCTGCGCGAGTCGGTAGCCGAAGTCGGTCGCACCGATCTTGGGGATCGACAGCCCGCCCGTGGCGATGACCAGACTGCGCGCCGTCACGGGGCCGCGGTCGGTATCGATTTGATAGCTAGGTGCGCTGGTTCCTTCGGGGCTGGTAGCCGAAAACGCCACCTTCTTGACGCCGCAGGGCTGCCAGCGCTCGACCTGGCCCGCTGCACATTCGGCTAGCAGCATCTGGATCAGGTCTTCGGCCGAGCGGTCGGCGAAGAGCTGGCCCTTGTGCTTTTCGTGATAGGCGATGCCGTGGCGCTCCACCAGCGCGATGAAGTCCGCCGGTGTGTAGCGCGACAGCGCCGAGCGCGCGAACTGCGGGTTCTGCCCCACGAAGTGCCGGTGCGGCGCACGCGCGTCCAGGTCGCGGTTGGTGAAGTTGCAGCGTCCGCCGCCCGAGATGCGGATCTTTTCGGCCACCTTCTCGGCATGGTCGATCAGCAGCACCTTCAGACCGCGCTGGCCGGCCTGCGCAGCGCAGAACAGGCCGGCAGCGCCCGCGCCCAAGATGACGGCGTCGTATCGGTGGGCGGCAGCAGCTTTCTGGGAGTCGGGCATGGAAGGACGCGGCCGGGCAGGCCGCTAAAAAAGAATGGGCGCGAGTGTAGCGAAGCCGCATCAACGCAGGCGCCGCCTTCATGTCCTGCTCCTAAAATTGACATATGACTTCCCAGCTCCCCGCGCACCAGCTCAGCATGACGGTGCTGATGTCCCCCGACATGGCGAACTTCTCGGGCAACGTGCACGGCGGTGCCGTGCTCAAGCTGCTCGACCAGGTGGCCTATGCCTGCGCTGCGCGCTATTCGGGCTGCTATGCGGTCACGCTGAGCGTGGACCAGGTCACCTTCCTGCAACCCATCCACGTGGGCGAACTCGTGAGCTTCCTGGCCAGCGTGAACTACACAGGCACCTCGTCGATGGAGATCGGGGTGAAGGTGGTGGCTGAAGACATCCGCAGCCAGGTCGTGCGCCACGTCAACAGCTGCTTCTTCACGATGGTCGCGGTGGACGAGGAGCGCAAGCCCACGGCCGTGCCGCCGCTCTCGCCGTCCACGCCGGACGAGCGCCGCCGCTGGGAGGCTGCCCTGCTGCGCAAGAGCCTGCGCAAGGAACTGGCCGAGCGTTTCGCGCAGATCCAGCGCGATGCAGCGCTGGCGCACCACTGATCGGGCCGGCGCTGCGCGGAGCTTTCAGGAGGCCTTGCGGCCACGACCGGCGAGCGACACGGCCTGCAGCGACAACCGGTCGATCTCCGCCGTGATGCCCGAAAGCACATTGGCCACCACGGCGAATTCGCGCCCGTGGGATGCGGCGCGGGCCGCCATCACCTGGGCGTTGAAGCTCACCACCTTCGCCTCGCGGGCGACGGTCTGGATGGAGCTGACGATGCCGGCCAGCTCGTTCATCATGGTTTCGGACTGTCGGCGCTGGATCTGATCGAAGACGGTGGTAGCGGCGTCGAGCGCCTTGAGAACTCCGTCGGTCGTGCCCACCAGCGTGGCCAGTGCGTCCGCCGCGCGAGCGCTGCCCTGGTCGGCCAGATCGAGCACCGTGCGCGCCTGGCGCGCGAAAGCGTCGATGGCGGGGCCCACGCCCTGGGGCCCGTGATAGGTGGCCTGGACTTCGCGGGCCGAGGCCGCGTCCAATTGCCGGGGCGTCTGCACCAGGCGGGCCTGGCTGGTCTCGAACAGCTCCAAGGTCTGGCGCGCGGCGCGCGCCTGGGCGGCCTGCCCCTGCACCGCCAGCACCGTCTGCAGCACGATGCGCTGCGACAGCATGCGCTGGCGCCCAGCGATGTTCATCAGGGAGACGTTGCCTGCGTCCTTGCCGGCATCGCCGGCGGGGCCGGTGCGTACCGCCGGCGGTTGGATTGCGGGGGCGGGGAGGGAGGCTGCCATGGCGGTGCGGGCGTTGGTGTGGGCGGTTCTTCGTGGTGCGTCGCTGTGGGCGTGCGGAGCGGCCTGCGTCAGCCGGCGTGCCGCAGCGGTGGGGGCGGCGCGATGCTGGCGCCGGCGGCTGCAGTGGTCTGCCTTTGCGTGGCGGCGGCCACGCCGCTCACCACGTCGCCGATGACGATCACCGAGGGGCTGCCGAGCTGTTCGCGCTCGATGGTGGCGTGCAGTTCGCCCAGCGTGGTGAGCGCGTGGCGCTGGCAGGGCATGCTGACGTGCTGGATGACGACCACCGGTGTGCTGGCGGGCAGGCCGGTGAGCAGTTCGTCCTGGATGTGCTGGGCGCTGCTCACGCCCATGTAGATGACCAGCGTGAGCTTGGCCGCGCGGGCGGTGGCGGCGAGCTGGCGCCAGTCGGTGCCGGCATCGCCGGGCTTGGCGTGGCCGGTCACGAAGATCACGCCGTGGGCATGTTCGCGATGGGTGAGGGGCGTTCCCAGCAGCGTCATGCCGGCCAGGCCTGCGGTGATGCCGTTGATGACCGTCACCTCGATGCCGGCGGCACGCAGGTGCTCCACCTCTTCGCCGCCGCGGCCGAAGATGAACGGGTCGCCGCCCTTCAGGCGCACCACGTTCTCGCCCTCATTCACCGCCATGACCATGAGCTTTTCGATAAAGGCCTGCGGCGTGCTCTTGCAGCCGCCGCGCTTGCCCACGTGGACGATGCGCGCGGTGGGCGCGGCGTGGGCGATGACTTCGTCGCTCACCAGGTCATCGACCAGCAGCACGGTGGCTGCCTGGATGGCCTTGAGCGCCTTGAGCGTGAGCAGTTCGGGGTCGCCCGGGCCGGCGCCCACCAGCGTGCAGGTGCCTCGCAAGGCGGCGCTTTCCTGGGTGTGGAACGTGGAGGTGGGGCGGCTGCTCATGGTCGGGTCTCCGTGTTGATTGTGGTGCTCAGACGCAAGATGTGTTCCACCTGCCGCTCCAGGGCTGCGGGCACCGGCAGCTCGCCGGCCAGCACGCGGCGCGTGTAGTCGGCGGTGGTCTGCACGTCGATCTCGGACGGCAGGCCGGGCACCTCGCTGGCGGTGCCCGGTTGCTGCTCTTCCAGCAGCTGGTGGGCGCCGGAGACGAAGGCGTCGTAGCGCGGCGTGCGGCGCGGGTCGGTGGCCACCTCGCCTTCCAGCCCGCGCGAGAGCAGGGCGTGCATGCCCATGCTGGCGAAGGTGGTGCAGAGCATGTCGAAGTATTCGGGATGGGTGTAGCTGGTGACCACCAGGGCCGGGCCGGCGCAGGGGTTCATGAGCTTGGCCACGCTGTGGCCAGGGTTGCGCAGGCCGATCACCTCGCGGGCGGCCAGCAGGCGGGCCAGGCCGGGATGCAGCCGGTCGGTGCGCAGATGGGCGACGCAGCCGTTCGCGATCTTCTCGGGCGCTTCGAGCGCGGGAATGCCCAGCGCCTCGAGCACGTCGGAGGCCAGGATGCGGCGCGCCTCGGTGCGCATGCCGTGCAGCAGCACCGGCAGCCCTTCGCGGGCCAGCAGCAGCGCCAGCAGGGGCGTGAGCACCGGCAGCTTGCGCGCGCCGTTGTAGCTGGGCAGCACGATGAGCGGCGCGTCGCCGGCCGGCACCAGGGCCATGCGGGCGTGCACCGCGTCGAGAAAACCGCACATCTCTTCGCTGGTTTCGCCCTTGATGCGCATGGCGATGCAGAAGGCGCCGACCTCCAGGTCGGTCACCTGGCCGTCGAGCAGCTGGCCGAACAGGTCGGCGGCCTGTGCGCGGTCGATGGCCTTGGCGCCGCGGGCGCCGCGGCCGATTTCCTTGATGTACTGGCTGATGCCCATGGCGGCTTGGCTGGAAAGAGAAGAAGGGTGCTGAAAGGGGCGCGAATGAACGCTGGAGTGCCAGAACGTGGTGCGACCGGTTAACCGGCGATTGTCCCGCACCTCAGATAACCGGCCGTTATATGGTGGCGAGCAATGCGACGGCCGCTCACGCCGGTTGCAGCCCCCGTTCCGTCTGGCCGGCGGCGGTAGCGCGCACCATGCGTTTGAGTTCCGGCACGCACGAGCCGCACTGCGTGCCGCAGCGCAGGGCGCCCTGCAGCTGTGCGAGGCGTTCCGCATCACTGCCTTGGCAGGCGGCCAGCTGCGTGGCGATGGCCGCGTCGGTCACATTGAGGCACACGCATACCGGCTTGCCGCGCGACTGCACGGCGACGGGCGGGGTCGTGCTGGGCACCAGCAGCAGGCGGCCGTAGGCCTGTGCGGGCAGTTCTTCCTGCAGCACGGTGCGCAGCCAGGCGCCCGAGCGCGTGTCGCCGCCCAGCAGCACGGCCTGCAGGGTGGCGCTGCCGTTGGCCTCGCGCGCCAGCCGGGCGCAGCGGTGCTGGCCCCGGCGCCGGTCCTGGTAGCGCACGGTGTCGGGTGCGTCCAGGCCCAGCAGGCGCTCGATGCGTGCGAGCAGAGCGCCTTCGGGGGCCTCGTAGGCCGCGCCGCGCAGCAGCACGCCGGTGCGCGGGCTGGCGCCTTCGGCCGCAGCGGAGGCGAAAGGCACGCAGCTCGCGAAGGGCAGCTCGCGCATCAGCGCTGCCAGCTGGCTGCGCGACGCCAGGGCGTCGCCCTCCGGCAGCCAGGCCAGGGCCAGCAGGTTCCAGGGCAGCTCGGCCTTGAGCACCTTGACGGCGGCGTGCTTGAGCTCGGACTGTTTGGAGCTGGGGCAGTAGGCCGAGGTGGTGAGCGCGTTCACGCCCGCCAGCGGCTGGCCGGTGGACGAGCGTCCGCTGAGGTATTCGCTGCCCCAGTGCATGGCCATGAAGACCTGCTGCCGTGCCAGCGTGGCGTCGGGCTGCACCGGCACCACGATGGAGCCACGCTTGGAAGTGACGTGGACGAGCTCGCCGCCCGCCAGGCCCTGCTGCGCCATGTCGTCCGGATGCATCTGCAGGCTGGGTTCGGGCACGTGGCCGAACAGGCGCCCCAGTGTGCCGGTGCGGCTCATGCCGTGCCACTGGTCGCGCAGGCGGCCGGTGGTCAGGCTGAAGGGCCAGCGCGAGACGGGTGGCTCGGCCAGCGGCTCCCACGCGTGGGCGGCGAAGCGCGCGCGGCCGTCGGATGTGGGAAAGACGCCATCTTCGTAGAGCCGTGCCCGCCCGGCGGCTGCGCCTTCGGGCAGCGGCCATTGCTGCGGGCCGCGCTCCTGCAGCAGGCGCCATGAGAGGCCGGTGATGTCCAGGTCGCGCCCGCGTGTGCTTTCGCGGTGCTCGTTCCAGATGGCTTCGGCACCCGCGTCGGCATCCTGCGTGGAATACGGGAACAGGCTCGGCCCGCCCGGGCGCAGGCGCCCTTCGAGGCGGCGCGCGAACTGCACGGCCGCCTGCCAGTCGTGGCGGGCGTGGCCGGGCGCGGCCACGGCGGGGCGCACGCGGGAGATGCGACGCTCGCTGTTGGTGACGGTGCCGGTCTTTTCGCCCCAGGTGGTGGCGGGCAGCAGCAGGTCGGCGAAGTCGCAGGTGGCGGTGGTGGCGAAGGCTTCCTGCACCACGACGAACTCGGCACGCTCCAATGCGCGCCGCACGGTGGCCTGGTCGGGCATGCTCTGGGCCGGGTTGGTGCAGGCGATCCAGAGGGCGCGGATCTCGCCGTCTGCGGCCGCCTGGAACATCTCCACCGCCGTCTTGCCGGGCCGGGCAGGCACGTCGGCCACGCCCCAGTGCGCGGCGACCTCGGCGCGGTGCTGGGCGTTGCCCAGGTCGCGGTGGGCCGAGAGCAGGTTGGCCAGGCCCCCGACCTCGCGCCCGCCCATGGCGTTGGGCTGGCCGGTGAGCGAGAACGGCCCCGCGCCTGCGCGCCCGATCTGCCCGCAGGCCAGGTGCAGGTTGATGAGCGCGGCGTTCTTGGCCGTGCCGTGGCTGCTCTGGTTCAGGCCCTGGCAGTAGAGGCTGAGCGTGGGCCGACGCTGACCCGGCGCGGCACCATCCGCACCCGCGAACCAGCGCGCCGCGGTGACGATGTCTTCCGCCTGGAGGCCGCAGACCTCTGCGGCGTGCGCGGGCGTGCAGGGCAGCACCAGCGTCTGCAGGGCTTCGAAGCCGTTGGTGTGGCGGGCGACGTAGTCGCGGTCCACCCAGCCTTCGCGCAGCATCACGTGCAGCATGGCGTTGAACAACATCACGTCGGTGCCGGGCAGCAGGGGCAGGAACAGGTCGGCCGAGCTCGCGGTGTCGGTGCGGCGCGGGTCGGCCACGATCATCTTCATGCCGGGGTTGGCGGCGCGGGCGGCCTCGATGCGCCGGAACAGGATGGGGTGCGCCCAGGCCGCGTTGCTGCCCACGATGAAGAGGCACTGTGCGTGGTCCACGTCGTCGTAGCACGCGGGCGGCGCGTCTGCGCCCAGCGTGGCCTTGTAGCCGGCCACGGCGCTACTCATGCACAGGCGCGAATTGGTGTCGATGTTGTTGGTGCCGATCAGGCCCTTGGCGAGCTTGTTGAAGACGTAGTAGTCCTCGGTCAGCAGCTGGCCCGAAACGTAGAACCCCACTGCGTCGGGGCCGTGGCGGTCAATCACGTCGCCGAAAGCCTGGGCGGCTGTGTCCAGCGCCGCATCCCAGTCCAGGGCCTGCAGGGGGCCGCCGCGTTCGCGGCGCTGCAGGGGTTCGAGCAGGCGCGTTTGCAGCGAGACCGCGCTGGTGGCCGTGAGGTGCAGCGTCGAGCCTTTGGTGCAGAGCCGGCCGTAGTTGGCCGGATGGTCCGGGTCGCCGCGCACGCCGGTGATGGCCTGGCCGTCGGTTTCGATGAGGACGCCGCAGCCGACGCCGCAGTAGGGGCAGGTGGAACGGGTGGCTTGCATGCGAGGGCAGGGTCGTTGGAGTTTGGGGTGATTGGGGCTTCAGCGCAGTCAGCGAGCGGGCATCTGGCTATTTTTTCGATAGCGGTTCGTCGGTCGCGGGCGAGGGCGCGGCTTCTTCGGCTGGCGGCTCGCCGAACATCAGCACGTCGCGGATCTCCGCCACCGTCATGCCCGCGCGCAGCAGGCGCCAGTACCAGTTGCCGTCGGTCGTGTCGCCGTAGAGGCAGGCGCCCACCAGCCGGTCGTCCTTGAGCACGAGCTTCTTGTAGATGCCGCCGGCCGGATCGCTCATCACGATCTCTTCCGTGCCTTCGCCGCCCTGGAAGTCGCCCGCGCTGAAGAGGTCGATGCCGGTCACCTTGAGCTTGGTGGAGACGAGCGAGCCCTGGTAGCGCCCGATGCCGTGCTCCGCCAGGTGGTTGGCCAGCACCCGGCCTTGCTCGAAGAGCGGCGCGACCAGCCCATAGGCGATGCCGCGGTGCGCGGCGCATTCGCCCACGGCGTAGATGCGCGGGTCGGTCACGGTCTGCAGGGTGTCGCTCACCACGATGCCCCGGTTCACATGCAGGCGCATCTGCTCGGCCAGCCGGGTGTTGGGGCGGATGCCCACGGCCATCACTACCAGCTGGGCGGGGATCTCGCTGCCGTCCTGGAAGCGCACGGCGCGCACGCGGCCGGCCGTGCCCGGGCCTTCGCCCTTATCGGCATCGCCCAGCAGCGCTGCCGTCTGCGCCTTGAGCCGGAAATGCAGGCCGCGCTGTTCCAGCGCCCGCTGCAGCAGGCCGGCGGCGGTGGCGTCGAGCTGACGCTCCAGCAGCCAGCTGCCCACATGCACCACGGTCACGTCCATGCCGCGCTTCATGAGGCCATTGGCCGCCTCCAGGCCCAGGAGGCCGCCGCCGATCACCACCGCCTGCCGGTAGCGGGTGGCGGCTTCGATCATGGCCTGGGTGTCGGCGATGTCTCGGTACGCCAGCACGCCCTCCAGCTGGTGGCCGGGCACGGGCAGCATGAAGGGGTTGGAGCCGGTGGCGAGGATCAGCCGGTCATAGGGCGCGCTCACGGTTTCGCCGGCCGCGTTGGTGGCATGCACCACGCGGCGCACGCGGTCCACCTCGGTCACGGTGCAGCCGGCGTGCAGCGCGATCCCGTGCTGTGCGTACCAGTCCCAGTCGTTGAGGACGATTTCGTCCAGCGTCTGCTCGCCCGCCAACACAGGCGAGAGCAGGATGCGGTTGTAGTTCGGGTGCGGCTCGGCGCCGAAGACGGTGATGTCGTAGAGGCCGGGCGCGATCTTCAGCAGCTCTTCGAGCGTGCGCACGCCGGCCATGCCGTTGCCCACCATCACCAGCCGGGGTTTGTCCATCGTCGCCACTCCAGGTCAGGGCGGCGCAGTGCGCTCGCCGAACACCAAAAAGAAAAGGCGCCCACACGGAGCGCCCGGCCTTCTCAATGGCCCGACACCCGTGGGGACGCCTTCGTCCTGACCGGCAGCGCTTTCCGTCGTTGGAGCGGCCGGCTATGCGGCACATGAAGCAATGGCTGTGCCAATGCGGTCGGAGGGTTGTCCATGGAATGGCCTGCAGCGCTGGTTTTTCCTGCGTGGGTAGCTATCTTTTGCATAGCGGTTGTGCGCCGGGTACCCGCTGGCGCAGCGGGGCAGGAGACTCAAGAATGCTGCAGTGCACCAGTGCAGTGCGTGAACCGGGCGCGGCGCGTTCCCGCCATGGGAGCCTGTGCGGCCATGAAAAAAGGTGGCCGAAGCCACCTTTCCAGGGGAGCGTCTGCAGGCGCTCAAGCAATGGTCAGCTGCTGGGCGCGGCTCACGGGAACCACCTTGGCAAGCACCAGCGTGAGCACGCCGTTTTCCAGCTTGGCGGAGCTGGCGGCCACGTCGATCTCGTCGGCCAGCTCCCAGGCACGCTGTACCTGGCGCGGAGCGCCTTCCACGCTGGCCAGGCGCACCTGATGGCCTTCGATGGTGAGGGAGAGCTGCTCGCGCGAGAGGCCCGGCACGTCGATCTGCAGTGTCACGGTCTTGTCGTCCTGCGAGACCTGGGTGCCGGGCTGCTGAGGCGCAGCCAGGGTGCTCTGCAGGAAGCGCTGCAGTGCCAGATCGGCGGCACGGGGAGCTTGGAACGAGGCGCGGCGGATGACGGGGGTGAAAAACATGTTGGCTCCATTTGGTTGGGGTTGGCGGAGTTTGTTTGTTCTTGACATCTTTTGCCTGAACTTGCATTCCGCTTGGATTGAACATGCGAGCGGGTTTTTGCATTTCAAGAGCTTTTTTTTCAGCGCTCGCCACCTCCGCCGCGACCCTGCGTTGAACCCCGCAGGCCTTCCGGGCTCTGAGAGCCTGTTGACGCTGTGGTGACCTGCGCGTCGGCACAATGCTCGATTCGACTGGAACCCATGCCCATGAACCTCACGCTCCGTCCCCGTCATGCCCTGTCCATCGGCGGCACGTCCCTGGTCGCCCTTGTCTGCACGGTGCTGGCGGGCTGCGCCACGGTGTCCGATTCAATGCCTGGCCTGGCGGGCGCCACCCGGTTCGATCCGGACGACTTCGAGAGCATCAACGTCCACACCCGCCACATCAACGCGCCCAAAGCCCAGGCCTGCGAAGCAGCCCGGCGCGCGCTGCTGAGCCAGGGCTACCTGGTGAACACCGCCACCGACGACATGGTGGCGGGGCGCAAGTATTTCCAGCCCTCCACCGACATCCACTACGAAGTGGAGATGCGCGTGGTCTGTGCGCCCGAGGGGGCGGACGGCAAGCGCACTGCGGCCTTTGCCAGCGCGCTGCAGGACCGCTACGTCATCAAGAAGATCAACAACTCCGCCTCGCTGGGCGTGGGGGCGCTGGGCTCGCTGTCGCTGCCCGTTTCCGCCTCGGACGACACCCTGGTCAAGGTGGGTAGCGAGACGGTGACCGACAAGCGTTTCTACGAACGTTTCTTCGACTTGTTCGGCCGCTTCGTGCAGCCGCCCGCCGCGCCAGCCCCGGAAAGCGCCACGCCCATGCTGGTGAAGCCGCAGTCACAGATCGAGGAACGGGCCCTGCCGGCGGCGCAGCCCGTGCAGCCCGCGATGCAGCCGCCAACGCAGCCGGCGGCGGAGCCCGCGGGTCAACCCGGCATGCCGGCAGGCCCCACCGGGGCCGCAGAGCCCGCAGCGCCCCCCGCTGCGGCTGCCTCGGCCGTTGCTGCCGTACCGGTTGCTCAAGGCGCCTCGGGCGTGGCCGACAGCGCCAGCCGTGAGCGCGCCGACAGCACCGCCGACCTGCCGCTGCCTGCCCTGGCCGACGCCACCTTGCGGGCCGATGCCTCCGCGCCCGGTGGTGACGCCTCTGCGGTGTCGGCCCGCGCTGCGGCGCGGCCCTGATCCCCGCGCAGATACACTGCCCCGCTTTTTCACGGGCCGGCGCCCCGCATCACCGCATGCGGCGGGCGGCTGCCCTTTCCGTTCCTTACCGTATCCGGTGTGTCTTCCATGACTCTTTTCTCGCGTCGCCGTGCCTGCCAGGCCGGCGCCCTGGCCGCTTTCTCGGCTGCCGCTGGGGGCCTCGCCCGAGCCGCCCAGCCCGCGGCTGCGCCCATTCCGCTGGCGCTGATCGAAAGCCTGTCGGGCCCCTTCGCCAATACCGGCGAGGCTGTCTTCCGCAACGTGCTCTGGGCGACGGAGCGCGTGAACGCGCGAGGCGGCGTGCCGCTGCCCGGCGGCGCCCGGCCGCTGGCGGTGAGCCGCTACGACAGCAAAGGCCAGAACGAGGAGGCGCTGTCGGCGCTGCGTTCGGCCATCGACGACGGGGCCCGCTTCGTGATGCAGGGCAACTCCTCGGCCACGGCGGCGGTGCTGATCGACGCCATCAACAAGCACAACGAACGCGACCCGGCGCGGCGCGTGGTGTTCCTCAACTACTCGGCGGTGGACCCCATCCTCACCAACGAGAAGTGCAGCTTCTGGCATTTCCGCTTCGACGCGCATGCCGATATGCGCATGGCCGCGCTGATGGAGGTGGTGCGCGAAGACCGCGCCCTCACGCGTGCCTACCTGATCGGGCAGGACTACAGCTTCGGCCAGGCCGTGCTGCGCGAGGCCAGGCGCCAGCTCGCAGCGCAGCGCCCCGACGTGGCCGTGGCCGGCGAAGAGCTGCACCCCGTGGGCCGCGTCAAGGACTTCGCGCCCTACGCCGTGAAGATCAAGGCGAGCGGCGCGCAGGCCGTCATCACCGGCAACTGGGGCAACGACCTGACCCTGCTGGTCAAGGCCGCGCGCGAGGTGGGGTACGACGGCATGTTCTACACCTTCTACGGCAACGCCCTGGGTGCGCCCGCCGCGTTGGGCGATGCCGGCGTGGGCAAGGTGGTGGCGGTGGCCGACTGGCTGCCCAATCTGCCCACCGCGCAGAGCGAGGCCTTCTACCGCGCCTTCCGCCAGCGCTTTCCCAAGCCGGCCGACGACTACGTTCACATGCGCATGCAGCTCATGGTCGAGGCGCTGGCGCAGTCCATGGCCCGCGCCGGCAGCACCGATGCGCTGGCCGTGGCGCGGCAGCTCGAAACCGCCCAGGTGCAGCTGGCGGGCCAGTCAGGCCACATGCGCGCGGGCGACCACCAGTTCCAGCAGCCGCTGGTGGTGGGCGTGATGGACCGCCTGGGCGCGCCGGGCGTGAAGTTCGATGTCGAAGGCTCGGGGTACGGCTTTCGCGTGGTGCGGCAGATCGCGGCCGACAAGGCCGAGCAGCCGTTCATCTGCCGCATGCAGCGGCCCTGAGGTGGCCCCTGCGGGCGAAAGCCTGCCAGGGCGGGAATGCGGAGAAATCCGGGGAAAGTGAAAGCGTCATGACGCTGACACGAAGGTGTTTTGCAATCGTTGCGCTCGGATGGATAGCCGGGCGCTACGGCCCGCACTGCGTGCGGGCGGCCTCTCGCATCCCTTGGCACCCCTTCACTCTGCGGCATTCCCATGGCAAGACCTCTTCCCCTTTTCAAGCCCTCCCTCGTCGCGTTGGCCCTGGCGGGCGCCTTTGCCGTCGCCGGTTGCGGGGGCGGCGACGGCGACTCCGGCGCCACGCCGGCCACGCCGCCGGCCGGTAATGGCGGTGGTGGTGCGGGCGGCTCGGGCGGTGGCTCGCCCACCGTGCGCATGAACGGCACCTTCCTCGATTCGGCCGTCGAAGGCCTGGCCTATCGCGCGGCCAGCGGATCGGGCACCACCGATGCCCTGGGCCAGTTCAGCTGCGTGCAGGGCGAGATGGTGGCTTTCTCGCTGGGCGGCGTAGCGCTGGGCCAGGCCGCCTGCGGCAGCGTGCTCACGCCGCTGGATCTGGCGGGCACGGCCGATAGCACCGATGCCAAGGTGGTCAACCGCCTGCAGCTGCTGCAGAGCCTGGACGAGGACGGCGACCCGGCCAACGGCATCCGCATCACCGCGGCCTCGGCACAGGCGCTGGCCGGCAAGTCCATCGACCTGGCGCAGGCCGGCGATGCCTTCGGCACGGCGCTGGCGGCGCTGCTGCCCGCCTTCAACGATGCCCGGGGCCTGCCCTACAACCTGCGCGACATCAGCGTCACGGCCCGCCAGCTGGCGCGCGAGCATTTCGAGAACACCCTGGCCACGGCGCTGGCCAAGCCCACCACCAGCACCGTGGCCGACAGCGTGGCCGGCGCCGTGCAGTACACCAAGTATGTGGTGCAGGCCGATGGCAAGTTCTTTGTCCCCTACGAAGGTGACAACGCGGCCGTCAAGCGCGACTTCCCACGGGGCTTCTACCCGGCGGCCGGCTCGGGCCTGGCCTTCAAGGGCCGCGCGGCCGATGGCTCCCTGCAGTTCTACGGCGTGACCGACCGCGGCCCCAACGGCGACGGCCCCACCGCGCCCACCCCGGCCGACACCACGAAGACCGGCGCCAGCAAGGTCTTCCCGGCGCCGAGCTTCGTGCCCTCGCTGGGCCTCTTCAGCGTGGGCAAGGGCGGCGCGGTGCTGCAGTCGCTCACGCCGCTGTCGGTGAGCGACACGGTCAAGGCGAGCGGCCGGCCGCTGCAAAGCGGCGTGGGCGCCACCATGGAAACGCCGCTGACCGACAGGCTGGTCTATGACGCGGCCAAGGCCGGCTTCGACGCCAACGGCATCGACCCCGAATCGGTGGTGGTGGACGAGGCGCGCAAGGCGCTCTGGATCTCCGACGAATACGGCCCCTTCATCGCGAAGGTGGATCCGGCCACCGGCCGCATCCTGAAGAAGTACCAGCCCGGCACGGCCGCGGCCGACCTGCCGCTGGTGCTCTCCAAGCGCCGCGCCAACCGGGGCATGGAAGGCCTCACGCTGGACAAGAGCAGCGGCGTGCTGCACGGTTTCCTGCAAAGCCCCATCGACGACGGCAAGGCCACGCTGGCGGCCACCGGCAAGAGCGAGAAGGTGCAGAACTACGCCCGCTTCCTGCGCTGGGTGGCGTTCGATCCGGCCACGGAAACGAGCCGGCTCTACGCCCTGCCGGTGGATGCGGCCCTCTACAAGGACGGCAAGACCGGCAACGCCAAGATGGGCGATCTGGCCTGGCTGGGCGGCAACCGCTTCTTGGCGGTGGAGCAGGGCGCCGGGCCCGACGGCAAGGTCTTCAACGGGCTGGTGCTGATCGAGATCCCCACCAACGCCACCGACATCACCGCCTGGGGCAGCGACCTGGAAAAGAGCAGCATGTCCGGCAAGGCCGTCAACGGCGCCGACTTCTCCACCGTCGTCACCCTGCGCAAGACCCGGTTGCTGGATCTGAACGCCGCCGGCTGGGTCGCAGAGAAGGCCGAGGGCCTGGCGGTGGTGGACGCCAACACCGTGGCGCTGATGAACGACAACGACTTCGGCCTGCGCTCCATCCTGGTGGATGCCAACGGCAAGGAAGTGGCCGGCAGCCTGGAAGACTGCACCGTGAACGCCCAGGGCCAGATCGTCGCGGGCTGCCCCGCCGGCACCGCCGGTGCGCGCGTGGCGCCGGGCGTGGCCAGCGAACGCCCGGTGCGCCTCTGGCTCATCAAGTTCCCGCAGGCGCTGACCAGCTACAAGATGCCGCAGTGAGGTAGCGACGTCGCTGCGCCGGGCGCTTTGGCGGCGCCCCCTTTGCGATCCCTTCGGCCCTGCCTTCCTCGCCCGGAAGGCGGGGCCTTTTCACATCGGAGGGCGATGGCGGGTTAGCGGGCGCGCGCCGCCGCCACCTCGCGCCCCAGCGTGTCCACGGCCAGGGCGTAGTAGCTCGACCAGTTGTAGCGCGTGATGGCGTAGAAGTTCTCGGTGCCTGCGATGTAGGTGGGCACGTCGCCGCCGTTCTGCAGTTCCACCAGCGCCAGCGGGCCGGCGTGCGCGGCGCCCGCGCCCTGGGGCCGGGCGCCGAGTTCGGCCATGCGTGCGGCGCTGAAGGTGGGCAGGATGTCGGGCGCCAGCAGTTCGGGCAGCTGCAGCCGTTCGGCGTCGAACCGCACGTCGAACCACACCGGCATGCCGGTTTTCCAGCCGTGGCCCTTGAAGTAGTTGGCGACCGAGCCGATGGCGTCGGCCGGGCTGTTCCAGAGGTCGATGCTGCCGTCGCCGTCGTAGTCCACCGCATAGCGCACCCAGCTCGACGGCATGAACTGGCCCAGGCCCATGGCGCCCGCGTAGCTGCCGCGCGGCGTGAGCGGGTCGGTGCCGGTGCGGTCCATGAGGCTCAGGAACTGTTCCAGCTCGCCGCGGAAGAAGGCCCTGCGCTCGGCCGCGCGAGGGTGGGCGTCGGGGAAGTCGAACGACAGCGTGGCGAGCGCGTCGATCACGCGGAAGCTGCCCATCTGCTGGCCATAGATGGTCTCCACGCCGATGATGCCGACGATGATTTCGGCCGGCACGCCGTATTCGCGTTCGGCGCGGGCCAGGGTCTCGGCGTTCTCCTGCCAGAAGCGCAGCCCGGCGCGGATGCGCACCGGCTCGACGAAGCGGCCGCGGTAGGCGCGCCAGTTCTTGGCCGTCTTGCCCGCGGCCGGCGGCAGCATGAGGCGCGGCACCTGCGGCAGCAGCCGGGCCTGGCCGATGGCCTGGCGCACCCCTTCGCGGTCCAGGTTGCGGCGGGCCGCGATGTCGTCGGCGAGAGCCATGGCGTCGGCCCGGTCGGCATAGAACACGGGGGCGGGCTGGGCCTTGGCCGCGGAGGTGGTGGCAGCCGTCTTTTTCTTCTTCGGCGTGGATTGCGAGTGATTTTGGGCTGCAGCGCCGATGGAGAGCGCGCAGGCTGCTATGAAAAGCGTAGCGATTCGGGAGGGTCGGGAAAGTCGGGCGAAGTCGGCGGTCATTGAGCGGGCGCGGGTTCGGTGGGTTCGGTCAGCGCGAGGTGTCGGGCAGGGCGGCCGGCCAGCGCAGGCCGCGCAGGCGGCGCTGCAGGTCGGCCAGCGTCTCGGCGGGATGGGCGGCGTAGCGGGCATTTTCCATGCGCAGCAGCCAGTCGGCGCAGTCGTCGGCCGCGGGGCCGAAATGCGCGCGGGCGCGCTCGGCCAGGGCCCGGGGCGGCAGGGGGGCGGGCTGGGGCAGGCCGGCGCGGGCCAGACGGCGGCGGGCGCGTTCCAGCAGGCGCAGCCAGGGGTCGTGCCGGCGGCGGCGCCAGCCGGCCCAGGCCGCGCCGCCCAGCGCGGCGGCGGCCATCAGGCCGGCCAGCAGGCGGCCCAGGTCCTCCCAGTCGGGCGAGCGCACGCCAAGGGCGCGCAGCAGGTCGAACTGCCGGTCCTGCGTGTAGTTGAGCACCCACTGATTCCAGCGGGTGTTGACGGCGTCCCAGGCGGCGCGCAGGGTCTGCACCATGCCGGGCGCGATCACCGCGTCCATGGCGTTGCCGAATGCGCCGCGCGGCGCCTGCAGCCGCTGCAGCGCGCCGATGCGTCCGGGCGAGACCGCGCCTGTCGGGTCCACGCGCACCCAGCCGGCGCCGCTCTGCCAGACCTCGGCCCAGGCATGGGCGTCGCTCTGGCGCACCGTCCACGCGTCGTCGAAGCCGTTGAACTCGCCCCCCTGGTAGCCGGTGACGATGCGCGCGGGCACGTCCAGCGCCCGCATCAGCACGACGAAGGCCGAGGCGATGTGCTCGCAGAAGCCCGCCTTCACGTCGAACCAGAAGGCGTCGGCCGTGTGCTCGCCATAGACGCCCGGCTCCAGCGTGTAGGTGTAGCCGCCCGTGCGCAGGCGGTCGAGCGCGGCCTGCACATAGGCCGGCGTGCCGCCTGCCGCCAGGGCCGGGTCGGCGCGCATCTGGGCGGCCAGGGCCAGCGTGCGCGGGTTCAGGCCCGGGGGCAGCTGCAGGTAGGGCTGCAGCTGGCGGGTGCGCTGCAGCGGGCCGTGACTGAAGCGCAGGTGGCTTTCGGCGCGGTAGCGCAGCACCTCGGCGATGGGGCGGCTGGCCTGCCAGCTGAGATCGGGCGACATGAAGGCGCGCAGGCCGGCGGGCAGCTCGGGCGGCGGCTGCGTGGCGTCCAGCGTCAGCAGCCAGCGGCGGCGGTGGGGTTCGAGGAGGGCTTCGTAGCGCACGGCCTCGCCCTGCACCTGCAGCTGGGCGGGCGCGGGCGGCGGGTCCAGCCTGCCGTCCTGGGTCTGCGCCCCGAGGGCCCGCCAGTGGCGCCCGTCGAACACGCTGAGCACCGGGCCGCGGAAGTAGAGCTGGTTCTGCGGCGGAGGCCGGCCGCCGGGCGTGTCGAAGCGCACGCGCAGCGCCACGCCCTCGTCCAGCGCCAGACGGGTGACCTGGCCGATCTCCATGTCGTCGGAGAGGCCGCTGCGCCCGCGCGCCTCGTCGGCCGGCATGCCCCAGAGCGGCGCCATGCGCGGGAAGAGCAGGAAGAGCGCCAGCATCACCGGCGCGCCCAGCAGCATGAGCCGCGCCGCCATGCGCAGCGACAGCGCCAGCGGCGGCCGGCCTACCGGCAGGTGTGCGTTGACCAGGGCCGTGAGCAGGCCCAGCAGCGCGACCAGCATGGCCGCCGCCGTGGCCAGCGACTGCGTGACGAAGAAACAGCTGAGCAGCGTGAAGAAGCCCAGGAAGAAGACCACCATGGCGTCGCGCCGCGCGCGCAGCTCCAGCGTCTTGAGCGCGAGCAGCACCACGATGAGCGTCACGCCCGCCTCGCGCCCGACGATGGTGCGGAAGGTGGCCAGCGTGAGCCCCACGGCCAGCACCAGCAGCGCGCCCGTCAGCCAGCGCCCGGGCAGGGGACGGCCCTGCCAGGTGAGCACGCCGCGCCAGAGCAGCACGGCGGCGGCGAAGGCGCTGGTCCAGCCGGGCAGGTAGGGCACCTGCGGCGCGATCACCCAGGCGATGACGGCCAGCAGGAACAGCGTGTCCCGCACATCGCGGGGCAGGCTGGCCAGGGTCCGGCGCAGGTTCACGGGCGGCCCCCCTGGTGCAGATTGCTATTGAAAAGATAGCTACATGCGCTCGACCCGCAAGGGATGCAGGCGAAAAATGCCATGAATTGGAGCGGGTTCATGACAGCGCCAGCGCCTCCAGGCAGCGGTGGCGGTGGGCGGTGCCGGTGTCGGGGGCGATCTCCACGCCGGGCAGCCGCAGGCCGTATTTCACGCCCAGGCGGTCGGCCTGGATGACCCAGGCCGCCAGACGCGAGAGGCGCGCCTCCGGGTCGGCCAGGCTGGTGAGGGCGGGGTCGAGCCACAGCGCCTGGCGCTGGGCCTGCTGCGCGTCGCGGCTCACCAGGCCGTCGGTGCCGGCGGCCAGCGCCTGGGCGGCCTTCTTCCAGACGACGAGCTTGAGCGGGTCGCCGCGCCGGTAGGCCCGCACGCCGTCGAATTCGCCGATGCCCTGGGCCGGCGCACGGCCGGCGCCGCCGGCCTGGGGCTCGCCCGCGGGCAGCGGCGGCGGGGGCAGCTCAGGCTGCGGATAGACCAGCAGCTGCGCGGCGGGCCGCCAGATCGTCCAGACGCGGAAGGCGCCCAGCGGAAAGCGTGTTTCGGCCGTGAGCGGGGGCACCTCGTGCAGGCCGCGCCGCTGCGGCCGGAAGGCCACCTGCACGGTGGCGCTGCCCGCGCCGGGCACGTCGGTCCACACCCATTGCCCGCTGCCGTGCAGCGCCAGCGCGATGCCGTGGCGCGGCGCGGCGCGGGTGCTGGAGAGCTGCACCTGCAGCGTGGCGCTGCCGCCCAGGAACTGCGGCTCCGGGGCGCTGAGGTGCAGCGACAGCCCGCGCAGCGTGCCGTGGCCCACATGCATGCCCGCGACCGCGCTGCCGGCCAGCAGGAAGGTGAGGAGATAGCCCAGGTTGAGCTGGAAGTTGATGGACGCCACCAGCAGCACCAGTAGCGTGGCGGCCAGCATCCAGCCCGCGCCGGTGGGCAGGATGTAGACGTTGCGCTGCGTCAGCTCGGTCGTGTCGCTGCGCGGCAGGCGCGCGAGCCACCAGCGCTGCCAGCGGTGCCTGGCGGGTGCCAGCAGGCCGGGGCGGTGGCCTGGCGTGGCGGGGGCGGGCAGGGCGGTTTCGCTCACGCCGGCGCTTTCAGGGCAGCGGCACGGCCTGGGCCATGGCGCGTACCTGCTCGGCTGCGCCCCGGCCGGCATCGCCCACGGGCACGAGGCGGTGGGCGATGGTTTGCGGCAGCACGGCCTGCACGTCGTCGGGTGCCACGTAGTCGCGCCCGGCGATCAGCGCCTGCGCCTTGGCCGCACGCATCAGCGCGATGCCCGCGCGCGGCGACAGGCCCTGCAGGAACCAGCGGCCCGAGCGAGTGGCGGCGATCAGGTCCTGCACGTAGTTCAGCAGCGGCTCGGCCGCGTGCACGGCCAGCACCTGGCGCTGCAGCTCGGCCAGCTCGTCCTGCGAGAG